>JANQJE010000295.1 GCA_028281795.1 Cohaesibacteraceae bacterium
CAAAGGCGATGCCATCAACGCCATCGCACCGGGCGCAACAGCAGCCCCCGCCGCCTCGGCGCCTGCCAGCGTACGCGCGCCCTCGACGCCGGATGACGAGGCCCGCGAAGATCGCGTGCGTATGACGCGTCTGCGCCAGACAATCGCCCGACGTCTGAAAGACGCACAGAACACCGCCGCGATGCTGACCACCTACAATGAGGTGGACATGGGTCCGGTGATGGAGCTGCGGAAGCAGTACAAAGAGGTCTTCGAGAAGAAACATGGTGTGAAGCTGGGCTTCATGGGTTTCTTCACCAAGGCCGTGACCCACGCCTTGAAAGAGATTCCGGCCGTCAACGCCGAGATCGACGGCACGGACATCATCTACAAGAACTTCTGCCACATCGGCGTGGCCGTTGGGACGGATAAAGGTCTGGTCGTACCGGTGGTGCGCGATGCCGATCAGATGTCGATTGCCGAAATCGAGAAAGAGATCGGACGTCTCGGTCTCGCCGCGCGTGACGGCAAGCTGGGGATGGATGCCATGCAGGGCGGCACCTTCACCATCTCCAACGGGGGAGTCTACGGCTCGCTGATGTCCTCACCGATCCTCAACGCTCCGCAATCCGGCATTCTTGGCATGCACAAAATTCAGGAGCGGCCCATGGCCGTGAACGGACAGGTCGTCATCCGCCCGATGATGTATCTGGCGCTGTCCTACGACCACCGGATCGTCGACGGCAAGGAAGCCGTGACGTTCTTGGTGCGCGTCAAAGAGAGCCTGGAAGACGTGCAACGCCTGGTTCTGGACCTATAGGAACAGGCCAAGTGGAGTGGACTGCCTTAGCCGTGGCGTTGATTGCAGCTCTAACAGCAGTCGCAGGTTACAGTATTCAAAGATCAGTTGATCGAAAGAATGCACTTATATTGAAACGTCGCGATGCCTATCTCAACTACCTCAAATGTGTTCTTGGAACGAGTGAGAGTTTCGACAGGCCGGAAACACTGTACAACCTAAATCTAGCCCGAATGGAGCTTACCCTCCTAGCATCAGACAACGTGCTCAGATCTCTCGACAAATTTGATAGTTTCAGCAAGGCCACAAGTGGGCGTTCAAGGGACGACCAGGAAGTGCGTCAAATGAAAGAACTGCTCAGCAGTCTTATTGCTGCTATGCGCAAAGACTGCTTCGACAAAACCGCACTTCGCGACGAGGACATATACAAGATCATTCCGTTCTCAGATTAAACAGTGATTGGCAGGGCCGCCAGCAACTAACAAATCTGAAGCGCCCATAGGGCTCATTTCAAAGGATAACATCACATGGCTGACAGCTTCGACGTCATCGTAATCGGCACCGGCCCCGGCGGCTATGTGTGCGCCATCCGCGCCGCACAGCTCGGTATGAAGGTTGCCGTTGTCGAAAAGCGCGCCACCCATGGCGGCACCTGCCTCAACATCGGATGCATCCCGTCCAAGGCATTGCTGTATGCATCGGACGTTTTCGAAGAAGCCGGTCATACGTTCGAAGCGCTGGGCATCAAGGTCAACAAGCCCAAGCTCGATCTGGCTGCCATGATGACCCACAAAAGCTCGGTCGTGGACGACAACGTCAACGGGATCGCCTATCTCTTCAAAAAGAACAAGATCACCGACTATATCGGCCTTGGGACCATCACAGCGCCCGGCGAAGTCACCGTCACAGGGGACGACGGCAAGAAAACCAAACTGAATGCCAAACATATCGTCATCGCCACCGGCTCGGACTCGGCAAGCATTCCCGGCGTTGCACTGGAGATCGACGAGAAGACCGTTGTCTCATCCACCGGCGCCCTGGAACTTGAAAAAGTGCCTGGGCATCTGGTGGTGGTCGGCGGCGGGGTCATCGGCCTTGAACTTGGATCCGTCTGGCGCCGCCTTGGAGCCAAGGTCACCGTGGTCGAGTTCCTGGATCATATCCTCGGGTCCATGGACCTCGACATGTCCAAGCAGTTCCTGCGCATACTGAAAAAACAGGGCATCGAATTCATGCTGTCGTCCAAGGTGACGGCCGTGGAGAAGAAAGGCCGCAAGCAGCTTGTCACCGTGGAACACGCCGCTGGAGAAGCCGACTCCGAAACGCTGGAAGCCGATGTGGTGCTGGTCTCGACGGGCCGGGTCCCCTACACCAAAGGCCTCGGTCTGGAGGCTGTTGGAGTGACGCTCGACGAGCGCGGGCGCGTGGTGACGGACGGACATTTCAAAACCAATATCGACGGCATCTATGCCATCGGCGACGTCATCGCCGGACCGATGCTCGCCCACAAGGCCGAAGACGAAGGCGTGGCACTGGCCGAACTGATCGCAGGCAAAGCAGGCCATGTGAACTATGGCGTCATTCCCAGCGTCGTCTACACCGAGCCTGAAGTCGCGTCAGTCGGACAGACTGAGGAAGAGCTGAAAGCCGATGGGGTCGACTACAAGGTGGGCAAGTTTCCATTCTCGGCCAATGGCCGTGCCCGCGCCATGAACGCTACCGACGGTTTCGCCAAGGTTCTGGCCGACGCAAAGACGGACAGGGTGCTCGGTGTTCATATCGTGGGCAAAGGCGCAGGTGACCTCATCCATGAAGCGGCAGTGCTGATGGAGTTCGGCGGTTCATCGGAGGACATGGCCAGAACCTGTCATGCGCATCCGACCATGAGCGAAGCGGTGAAAGAGGCAGCGCTCGCCGTCGAAAAACGGCAGATACATCTCTAGCTGTCATCCAATCCCGGGACAGCGGGTCGACGGAAAATCCAAAGCGCCCTAGCGCTTGCGCAGCTTCGCGATCTCATCGACCGGATCGAACATCACCTTCACGCGCTCGGTAAGCGCTTCGAGCGATTCAAGGTGGCGGTCAAGCTCCGCCATCCGCTGGCGGGCGTAAAGCGCGTTGGCTTCCACCCGCTTCAACTCGGCTTCGGCGCCCGCGTCCCGCTCGCCCTCATAACCGGTGTCCACAAGGTGGGACGCCTTGCCGACAAAATCCGCATAGCGGCGTTCCAATCCGCGGCGCTCGCGCATCACGCCGGACCGGACCTCATCGATCTGACGAACCAGCGCCGAAACCCTCGCCTTGTCGCTGTTCTTGTCCCGATCGGAACTGCGTGCTTTGAAGAACACCATGCCTCACGTCATGCCATGGGCTGGGCGATTCGGGCAATTGTCAGGCCCTTCACCCACAAGCACTTGCCCGGTTTTCATATTCGCACCACATTTGGCTGTCAGCGCCATTCGTTAACGATTTGATCTTTATACTTTACCGGCACATTCCCAGAGCGATACAGACGCTTCATGGCTCCACTTCGGCGTACCATCAGACGAATTAAGGTCGGCAACGACCCTGCGCTCGACCTCGACTCGTCCAAGCCCTCCGGCGTCGAACATCGTGGTGTCAGCCTGAAATGGTTTCTAGGTACCGTCGTCACGGGACTGGCCTCGACCGGTCTGATGATCGGGGCGCTTTACGCGGCCGTCGACGGGCGCCAGCAATTGGCCGTGCCCCCAAGTGTGGCAGAAACCGAATTCCTGGCCAGCCTTGTTGATGAAGACGGCCGCATCGCCAAGGGTGACCGGCTAACCCGCATTGCCGAACCCATCGCCAACCGTCAGCTGATCGATGTGTCGACCATCCAGCGTGACGGCGACATGGACGTGGTGCGCCTGCAGCCCTTCGCACGCGTGATCGCAACGCTCGCTCTTGAATCCACCGAACTGAGCGCTGACCGTCCACCGTTCAATCCGCTCAATCTGTTTGCCGGCAACAACGACATCATCAGTGCCGACGCGGCCGCACTGATCTACGATGCGGACGTGGAAGGTGAAATCGCCGTGCGCGGAAGTCCCTTCCCCTACAACAACGCCGTTCTTGATCAGAATGCGGTTCCCGGACCCGAGCGAGTCGCCTTCGAAGTTGCCGACATGGCCCGTTTTACCATCGGCGAAAACACACCCCAGACACTGACGGCGACATTCGCACCATCTCTGGCGTTTGGTGCGGACAATGCGCTCGGCTTTGCCGACCCGACCCGAACCGATACGGCCTTTGCGGCTCTCAATGCCGCCGAGGAGGATTCCCAAACAGCCCTCAACGCACTGGACACGCTCGGCGGCGTTCGCGTTCTGCCTGAAAACTTCTCCGTCATCGGCAAGGTCGAAGATGATCCGGCCGCACCGGTTAACGACCTCGATGAGATCATCGTGGCGTTACACAACGGTGATACGCTAAGCTCCATCCTGATCAACAATGGCGCGCGCGAAGGTTCGATTGCCCCTGTAGAAGCGGCCTTTGAAACCTTCCTTAACACCACGCGGATGCGCGAGGGTCATCGTCTGCGTATTGCCATGGCGCCGGCAGGCGAAAGTGGCGAAAGCTTCGATCCGATCCGCGTCAGCCTTTACGATCAAAGATCTCATCTTTTGACCATCGCCATGACGGCCACCGGCGAGTACCAGGTGGACGAAGAACCACACACCATTGATCTGAGGGCCTTCGCAGCCGTGGAACGGGAAGCGGAAGGCTCTGCCCGCCTCTATTCATCGATTTATGAAACGGCACTGGCCAACGATATTCCCATGGGCCTCGCCAGTGAGTTGATCCAGATATTTGCCTACGATCTGGACTATCAGCGTTTTGTCCAACCAGGCGACACGCTGGAGGTGCTTCACGAAATTGATAGTGATGGCGATGCGTCCGGGGACGTGGTTTTTGCATCGATCACGACCGGCTCGACGACCCATCGCTTCTATCGCTTCACGGCGGAAGACGGCTCACTCCTCTACTTTGATGAGAATGGTGTGTCCGCCAACAAATTCCTGATCCGCAATCCACTACCAAACGGCCGTTTCCGCTCCGCGTTCGGCATGAGACGTCACCCGATCTTGGGCTACAATCGCATGCATAATGGTGTGGACTGGTCGGCCCCGCGCGGCACACCGATCATCGCTGCCGGCAACGGCATCGTAACCGATGCACGCTGGAATTCAGGCTATGGTCGCTGGGTGCGACTCCAGCACGCCAATGGTTATCATACCAGCTACGCCCATATGACGCGCTTTGCCGAAGGGATTACACCGGGCACCGAGGTCCGCCAGGGTCAAGTGATCGGCTTTGTCGGCTCCACAGGTCTCTCCACCGGACCCCATCTGCACTATGAGGTGACCGTCAATGGCCGCCATGTGGATCCGATGGGCATCCGTGTTGCCCGTGAGGAAACACTGACCGGTGACCGTTTGATCGCGTTCGAACGCGAGCGCGACCGTATCGATGAATTGATGGACCGCGACCGCGGTGCGACGATCCGTATGGCTGCATCCGGCACGTGAGCAGTCGGTCTGTCTGGATCTAGCGCGGGACGTACCAGTCACGCCGGTGGTTGAAGGCGATCAAGCCATTGAGCACCACGGCCCCAAGCAGCGAATACATCACCACCGAGAGCGGAAACAGAAACGCTGCAACGGTAAAAAGCACAGCATCAAAGCCAAGCTGAATGTAGCCGGCGCGGATGCCGACTGTGTCCTGGATCCAGATCGCCAAAACACCAAGCCCGCCAAGCGAACCCTTGTGACGGAAAATAGCAAGCAGACCGATTCCCGTCACAACCCCGAACATGATAGCCCCGAGTACCGGGTCGAGCCGCTCGATGGCAAAGCCAAGAGGCACAAGCTCCGTTCCCAGGGACAGCGCCGCCACACAGCCCATTGATTTCAGCGTGAACTCCCATCCCATCGCTTTGATGGCAAACAGGTAGAACGGGATATTGACCAGCAGAAAGATGAGCCCGAAAGAAGCGCCTGTGAGATAGGAGATCACCACAGCCAAACCTGCCGTTTGACCGGTGATGAGACCGAGATGGGTGAGGATGACCACACCCATCGTGCACATCACGGCTCCGGTTGCCAGGCCCTGCGCATCCTCCAGCGGCGTATGCTTGATGGTCGATTGCGCGACGGGGACCGGTGACGGCATGTCCGATAAAGCCTTGCCCTAGCCGCCGAATTTCTTCGTACGGGCCGCCAATGTCCGCAGCCGCAAAGCATTCAGCTTGATGAAACCCTGAGCGTCGGTTTGGTCGTAAGCCCCCTGATCATCCTCGAAGGTCACCAGCTCTTCGGAATAGAGCGACTTGTCGGAGGCACGGCCCGTCACGATGACATTGCCCTTGTAGAGCGTCAGCGTGACCTCGCCTTCAACATGAATCTGACTTTGATCGATCGCAGCCTGGAGCATTTCCCGTTCCGGCGAGAACCAGAAACCGTAATAGATGAGCTCCGCATAGCGCGGCATCAGTTCGTCTTTCAGGTGCGCTGCCCCGCGATCGAGCGTGATGGATTCCATGGCCCGGTGTGCGGACAGGAGGATCGTTCCTCCCGGCGTTTCGTAAACACCGCGTGATTTCATACCGACGAAACGGTTCTCCACCAGATCAAGACGGCCAATCCCGTTGTCCCGGCCAAGATCGTTCAGCCTGGCAAGCAGCGTCGCAGGCGACAGGCGGTCGCCATTGATCGAAACGGCATCGCCTTTTTCAAACCCGATAGTGATCTGCGTTGGCGTATCGGGCGCATCCATCGGCGAGACGGTGCGCATATGCACATACTCCGGCGCGCTTTGTGCTGGGTCTTCCAACACCTTGCCTTCCGAGGAAGAATGCAGAAGATTGGCATCCACCGAGAACGGCGCTTCGCCGCGTTTGTCCTTGGGCACGGGAATCTGATGCTGTTCGGCAAACTCCAACAGCTGCTCGCGTGATTTGAAATCCCACTCGCGCCAGGGCGCGATCACCTTGATGTCCGGATCAAGCGCATACGCGTTGAGTTCAAAACGGACCTGATCGTTGCCTTTGCCTGTGGCACCGTGGGCGATAGCGTCTGCTCCTGTTTCACGGGCGATCTCCACCAGCCGTTTGGCGATCAAGGGACGGGCAATGGATGTGCCAAGCAGATAGACGCCCTCATACACGGCGTTGGCGCGGAACATGGGAAACACGAAATCGCGCACGAACTCTTCGCGCACATCATCGATGTAGATCTCCTGAATGCCCAGCATCTCAGCCGTACGGCGCGCCGGTTCCAGCTCTTCGCCCTGTCCCAGATCGGCCGTGAAGGTGACGACCTCAGCGTCGTACTCCGTCTGCAGCCATTTCAGGATAATCGATGTATCGAGCCCACCCGAATAAGAAAGCACGACCTTGTTGACGTCGCCCTTAACGGCCATGGCATTCACTCCACTCCAAGAAACACAGATGGCTTGCGTTTAAGCGCGCCGTCTTCGCGCCGCAA
>JANQJE010000004.1 GCA_028281795.1 Cohaesibacteraceae bacterium
CTTGAAGATCACTTCCGTCAGAACCCCCAGCGTGCCCCAGGCACCGGCCTGCAGCTTCACCAGATCGAGGCCGGTGACGTTTTTCATCACCCGCCCGCCGTTTTTGATGATTTCGCCGCGGCCGTTCACGAACCGCACGCCAATCAGGTTGTCGCGCGCTGCACCGGCGAGAATACGGCGGGGGCCGGAGATGTTGCCGGCAACAACGCCGCCGATGGTCGGCTCACCACTCGTGCCAAGCGCAGCGCGATAATCGGCAGGTTCAAAGGAGAGGATCTGGTTCTTGGCCGCCAGAGCGGCTTCAATCTCGGCAAGCGGCGTACCGGCCCATGCGCCAATCACCATCTCGGCTGGCTCATAAAGCGTGATGCCGGTCAGCCCGGAGAGGTTCAGAGTCATATCGGACTGCACCGGGCGCGTAACAGCAGCACGCGTACCGCCACCTTCGATGGTCAGCGGGCGACCGGCCGCCACGGCGTCAGCGACGAAATCGGCAACAGCCTGTTCTGTGTCCAGGCTCATCATGCCGCCTCGCTGGCGGAATCCAACCGGCCTTCCAGCGGGAAAACCTTTGCCGGGTTGAGAAGCCAGTCGCGGTCGAAAACGGCCCGTACGCGCATCTGTTGGTGCAGATCCGCTTCATTGAACTGATCCGTCATCAGATCGCGTTTCTCGATGCCCACGCCATGTTCGCCGGTCAGACAGCCACCGACCTCGACACACAGGCGCAGGATATCGTTGCCGGCCTGCTCAGCCTTGTCCCGTTCTTCCGGGTCGTTGACGTTGTAGAGGATCAGAGGATGCAAGTTCCCGTCGCCAGCATGGAAAACGTTGGCAACGCGCAGGTCGTAGCTTTTTACGATTTCATCAATCCGACGCAGCACCAGAGGCAACTGACCGGTGGGGATCGTACCGTCCATGCAGATGTAATCGGCAACACGGCCGGTCGCACCAAAGGCTGATTTGCGGCCTTTCCAGATCGCCGCCGCTTCCATCGCGGACTCGCTTTCCTTGATCCGCTTCACCTTGTGCTTGCGGGCAATGGCGACGATGCGCTTGAGCATCGCATCCATTTCATCGTCGGACCCCTCCACCTCGATGATGAGAAGGGCATCGACATCCATCGGATAGCCCGCTTTTGCGAAGTTCTCACAAATGTCGATGGCCGGCTTGTCCATGAATTCCATGGCCACCGGCACAATACCCTGAGCGATGATGTCGGCGACGCACGCTCCTGCATCCAGTGCATTCTCGAACCCGAAGAGAACGGGACGTGCGCCCTCTGCCTTGGGCAGCAAACGCACCGTGGCCTCCGTAACGATCCCGAGTTGGCCTTCAGACCCGCAGAGCAAACCCACCAGATCATAGCCGGGCCCATCAAAACTCTCGCCGCCAAGCTCGACCACCGTGCCGTCCATCAACACCAGCTTCAGACCAAGCAGATTGTTGGTTGTGACGCCGTATTTCAGGCAGTGCGCACCGCCGGAGTTCATGCCGATGTTACCGCCGATGGTGCAGGCAAGTTGCGAGGACGGATCCGGCGCGTAAAAGAAGCCGTCCTGACCCACAGCGTCGGACACGGCGAGGTTGGTAATGCCGACCTGCACGACCGCCGTGCGATTTTCGTAGCTCACGGAAACGACCGAACGCATCTTGGCAAGACCGATCACCACAGCGTCCTCCTGCGGAATCGCGCCGCCAGCCAGCGATGTGCCGGCCCCGCGTGGCACGACAGGCACGCCGTGGGCATTGCACAGCTTCATCAAGGCGCTCACCTGCTCCGTCGTCTCAGGCAGGACAACGGCGAGCGGCACACGGCGGTAGGCCGTGAAGGCATCGGTTTCGTATGGCACGAGTTGTTTGGGATCGGTGATCACGCCCTCGCCCAGAATGATGTCCCGCAACCCCGCGACGATCTGATCGCGCTTATCTACAATGGCCGCATCGGGCTGCGGCATTTCAATAAAACCCATCGGTGCCTCCCGGGCGCTCAACACGCGCTCTGCAGGATTTTCCCTGCGTTTCCTCGCACTTTAACATCCGGAAGCGCACTTGAGACGTACACATTACAACGGACATCACTATCGTGGTCATATTTTTTTACCACTCGACGCCGTTCGTCAAGTATTGTAGTTTTTACTTATATAATGAATCTTTCATACAAGCCCTTGACGGAACTGGACGGTACGCCATTTCCGCAACGAAAGGGGCCAGGTTTCGCAAGACCGGCTGAGGGATGGTCCCTAAGCCGGAATGGAGGCGAAGGTTTTGTTTTGCAGAGCTTATCTGTGAGGGAAAATCCGAACCCTAACCAAGACTGGCGACAGGCGCATGAGCAACTTTCTGGATCTTGAAATCTTCGCCCGCGTGGTCGCGGCCGGTAGTATGTCCGCTGCCGCGCGCGACATGTCCCTTTCCCCCGCGGTGGTGTCCAAACGCCTGCGACGTCTGGAAGACAGGCTTGGTACGCGTCTTTTGCAGCGCACCACGCGGCAAATTTCTCTTACGGAAGCTGGCAAAGGGTTTTACGAGCGCGTTGTCGCCATCCTGGCAAGCGTCGAAGAGGCGGAAAGTTTCGTCACGCGTCGATCCGCGCTGGCAAGCGGTGTCCTGAAAATCTCTGCGCCGACCAGCTTTGGCCGGATGCATGTGGCACCGCACCTGGCGGATTTCATGTCGGCACACCCCGAACTGACGCTTCAATTGGTCCTGGCCGACGACTTTGTCGATCTGGTGGGTGAAGGCTTCGACGTTGCCCTGCGGATTGCCGAGCTCAACGATTCAACGCTGGTTGCCCGCAAACTGGCCCCGATCCACCGGGTGCTATGTGCTGCGCCGAGCTATATCGAAAAACACGGTATGCCGGAAACCATCGAGCATCTGCAGCACCATACGCTGCTGGCGACACAGGCTCAGGATACCTGGAAACTCGAGGACGCAGGTGGTGAAGGCCTTACGATCAAGCCGCAAAGCGCTATCCTGACAAACTCCAACGAAGTGATCCGCGAGGCCGTCCTTGCCGGGATCGGAATCAGTCTCCGTTCAACATGGGACGTCGGCCCGGAACTGTCCTCGGGCGCTCTTCGGATTGTTCTACCGCGCTATCGCGCATCGCGCCGCGTTGGCCTGTTTTCCGTCTATCCAACGCGCCGGTTCCTGCCGGCCAAGGTCCGCGTGTTCATCGACTATATGGCCAGTCTTTACGGTCCTTCGCCGTACTGGGACAAAGGTCTGGACACCGTTCTCAATCCGCTTGAGCAGGATTTACGCGCCGCAGCAGAATAGCATGGCGCGTCAGGTAACCGGTCAGCACTCCATTCCAGCCGTGACATAACGTTACGTCCAACATGGCTTACGCGCGTCAGCTTGACGGGAGCGTCGGCACGCACAACATAGCGACCAGATCGCACCAAGCGAACACGAGTCCTATGCGCCAGCTTCTCACCGCCCTTCTCTTTGCTCTCCCCGCCCTGGGGTTTGGGATTACACCGACCCTGGCTGATGGCGACGCTGCTGCGGGAGCCAGCGTGTTCAACCGCTGCGCCGCCTGCCATCAGGTCGGTGCTGGCGCGGGCAACGGTGTCGGCCCCCATCTCAATGGGCTGTTCTCCCGGCCTATTGCCGGGGTTCCGGATTACGACTATTCCTCAGCCCTTTCGCAACGTGCCGGCGCGATATGGAACCCGCAGTTGATGACTGACTATATTGCCGATCCCGGCAGCTTCATCGGAGAACGCAGCAGGATGCCTGCACAGCGGCTTCGGCCCGATCAGGTTGCGAATCTTATCGCCTATTTGCAGTCCCTATAAGGGGTTTTACGCAGGAACTGGCGGCCAATTGAATTGACCAGTGACCTTTGGCTACCCTAAGCTTGTTCGTAAGATCGTAAGCCCAAATAGGTCTGACAACTGCATGGTCTTCCAACCCATCGTCCATGTACGCACCGCCGAAGCGGTCGTGGAACGCTTTCGAGGACTCATCCTGGATGGCGTGTTGCGGCCGGGTGACCGGTTGCCGGCGGAACGCCAGCTGGCGCTCGATCTTGACGTTTCAAGACCCATCCTGCGCGACGCGCTGGCCCAATTGGAGGCGGATGGGCTGATCGTTGCGCGGCATGGTGAGGGAACCTTCATTGCCGATCTGATCGGCGATGTGTTCTCCGAGCCCGTGGCCCGTCTCATGCGTTCGTCCGCGCGCGGCATGGCCGACTATCTGGAATTCCGACGGCTGCTGGAAGCCGATATGGCGGCCATGGCTGCGGAACGCGCGACACAGTCAGATCGCGACATGCTGCTGGCTGTGGGTGATGCCATGCGCGAGGCCCATGCCAAGGGCGATGCAGACCTGGAAGCACGGCTCGACGTTGAGCTTCATACGTTGATTGTGGAAGCGGCACACAATCTTGTTTTTCTGCACGTCTTGAGGGCTTGCTACACCCTCCTTGCCGATGATGTCTTCAGCAACCGCAAGCGGCTTTACGCGCAGCCTGGTGAACGCAAGGTTCTGCTCGATCAGCATCTGGCGCTGATCGACGCCATTACCTGCGGCGATGCGGACGCCGCCCGTGCCGCCGCGCAGGCCCATATCGACCATGTCAGCGTCGCCAGCGAGCATCTAAGCGCCGCGGAGGCGCGCGAAGAGACATCCAAGTTGCGCCGGACCATTCGGCTTGCCAATGCCAGTTAATCGTTGCGTTGATCGGGGGATCATATGACCGTCACCACCATCCATGACCTGCAAATCCTCGCCGAGAGGCGGGTGCCGCGCATGTTCTATGACTATGCCGACAGCGGCTCATGGACTGAACAGACCTATGACGACAATGAGGACGATTTCGAGCTGATCCGCCTGCGCCAGAAGGTGGCCGTCAACATGGAAGGACGTTCAACCGCCTCCACCATGATCGGCCAGGATGTGGCCATGCCGGTGGCTTGCGCTCCAACGGGTCTGACGGGGATGCAGCATGCCGATGGCGAAATCCTCGCGGCGAAAGCCTGCGAAGCCTTCGGCGTGCCGTTCACGCTGTCGACGATGAGCATCTGCTCGATCGAGGACGTGGCAGAGAACACGGGCGTCCCCTTCTGGTTCCAGCTCTACATGATGAAGGATCGGGATTTCATGGCCCGCCTTATCCAGCGCGCCAAGGACGCCGGATGCAGCGCATTGGTCTTGACGCTCGACCTGCAGGTGCTGGGCCAACGTCACAAAGACATCCGCAACGGGCTGTCGGCACCACCGAAACTGACCATCGCCAACATGATCAACATGGCGACCAAGCCGCGCTGGTGCCTGGGCATGCTCGGGACGAAACGCCGCGAGTTCCGCAACATTGTGGGCCATGTAAACGGTGTGGAAGACATGTCGTCGCTCTCGTCATGGACGGCAAGCCAGTTCGATCAGTCGCTCACTTGGGACGATGTGGAGTGGGTGAAGGAGCGTTGGGACGGCCCGTTGATCATCAAAGGCATTCTCGATCCGGATGATGCCAAACTTGCGGTCAAAACCGGAGCCGATGCGCTGATCGTTTCCAATCATGGCGGCCGTCAGCTCGATGGCGCGTTTTCATCCATCCGCATGCTGCCGGTGATCGTCGATGCGGTGCAGGGCGATATCGAAATCCACATGGATGGCGGCATTCGGTCGGGGCAGGACGTGTTAAAAGCCCTGGCCCTCGGCGCGCAGGGAACCTATATCGGCCGCGCCTTCCTCTATGGCCTTGGGGCGATGGGACAGCAGGGCGTCGCGACAGCCCTGGAGATCATTCACAAGGAACTCGACACCACAATGGCTCTGTGCGGGCGGCGCAATGTGACCGAACTCAACGGCGACAACATCTTTTTGCCCGAAGGTTTCGAAGCCAGCGCTTAAAGCACGCCAAGGGTAACGCGACAGGAAACCCGCCAGGGCTCGTCGCTCTGGCGGGTTTCCTTTGTGCTGAACGACCTACTTCTTGCCTTCGCCGCCCGACGGTACCGGATCCGGCTTCTTCGGTCCGTCAGACAGTGGGCCCGTTGGTTTGGGCTTTGGTTCATTCGACGCAATTCCGTCTGGCAGTGTGCGCATGGCAGTTCCCCCTGTTGGCTGTTTGTCCGATCTTGCTTCGATGCATGTCTGCGCAAAGACCCTAGCTGCACGGGTACATCTTGTCGAATGCTACCCTAGCGAGAGATTGCGAATGGCAGCCCGGTTGACCGAACCGGTATCGTCGGAGTCAGAGGAAACGCCGATGGCGATAAGCGTCTGTTTGGCCGCGCCGAAGGCACGCTGATGATCGCCAGCCAAGTCTACCGTTTCACTTGTCCAGCCGCCTGTTCCGGCCGAGCGTAGCACGACGGTCTTACCGCGGCCGCGCAGATAAGGGCTGTCAAGCACGGTGCCGCGGGCAGAATTGCCGCCCCATACATAAATCAGGGTGCGTCCACCGCGCATGCCCAGCAGCCGGGACATGGACGGCGTGGAGTCACCGAAACGTGCAGCTGTTTCAGCATCGACAAAAACGAAGTAGAGCGCGATTGAGCGATCATCTCCGCCACGAGCAGCAAGATCGGTCGGTCCCACACCCTGGGCAACCTGCCATTGCCAGCTTGCCTGGGCCGCCTGGCGCGCTGCAGTCGGCACCACGCCGTAAACAACGGACGAAGACTGACTGGCTGTGATGGTCAGCGTGCTGCCGCCCAGCGCATAGTCGGTTGGCGGGATGCCACGAAAAGTCCAAGGCTGCCAGTCTGAAAAACTGATCGATGTCATCGCGTTGGCGTGCCTGATCAATGGCAGAAGAGCAGGCGCGGCCAGCAAGCTTGCGCCAAGCGCCAGCACGCTGCGTCGGGAGAGAACCTTGGTTTGGGGCATGAAAAATCCTCGCGGCAGAAGTAAAGATTCGGGTGGTCTTACGGACAAACGCGGCATACCGATGACGCATTTTCCAACCAAGGCTTCACAGCTGCGTGAGCATCGCCGGATCGGACGTTTCCATGGCCCATCAGAACCGTGTCCACCCAACCGGAAGTCTGCATGCCGTCGATGCGCGTGGTGACATGATGGGCAATCGCGGCGGCCGGTTTCACCGCCCGGATTCGGGCTTGCTATCTGACGGACAGCCGTGGACAAGCAGAAGGTGGATCCTCTGTGTTCTCGATTTCAAAGGCCGTCAGAGGGCCGTCTGGGGCCATGGCTACACCGAACTCTTCTTTCTGGATGAGGCGACGGGGCTTGCGGCCGGACATCGCCCTTGTTTTGAATGCCGGAGGGCGGATGCCAGGCTTTT
>JANQJE010000049.1 GCA_028281795.1 Cohaesibacteraceae bacterium
GGTACTGTCTGTTCTGTACCCACGCCGACCATTTTAGCGCGCAGCAGGCTCAGCATATGGCTGGCGGCCCGGTATCCGGTACGCACTATCTGATCGGTGATGGTCCGCGCGGGCCATGGCGCATTGGCCCAGGTTTTCTGGACGGTGCCCTGCCCGCCCGCCGCTACGCCGCCCGCATCCTGGAGACCAAAGACGGCCCTGTGATCATGGGTTTTGCCGATGGCGGGCGTGAACATTTCAAGGGCTATGTGATGAACCCGGAGCCGGTCAGCATCGATAGCAACGGCCACCTGTGTGTGCGCTACCAGGATCAGGCTGCGGAATAGGCTCGGTTGGACGAAGGAACACGCTATGGCATCGCTGAAACTAACGGATGTCCGCAAGAGTTACGGCAAGGTCGAGGTCATCAAGGGCGTCGATATCGACATCGAAGACGGCGAGTTCGTGGTGTTTGTCGGCCCGTCGGGCTGCGGCAAGTCCACACTGTTGCGCATGATCGCAGGGCTTGAGGACATCACCTCCGGCACGCTGGAAATCGATGGAGAGATCGTCAACGAGTACGAACCCAAACAGCGCGGCATCGCCATGGTGTTCCAGAGCTACGCCATCTTCCCGCACATGACGGTGCGCGAGAATGTGGCGTTCGGCCTGACGATCAACAAAGCGGGCAAGGAAGAAAAGGACCGGAAGGTGGGAGAGGCTGCCCGCATTTTGCAGATGGAACATCTGCTCGACCGTCGCCCCAGCCAGCTTTCCGGCGGCCAGCGCCAGAGGGTCGCCATAGGCCGGGCGATCGTGCGTGACCCGAAAGTGTTCCTGTTCGACGAGCCGCTTTCCAACCTCGATGCGGCGCTGCGCATGGATATGCGGATGGAGATCGGCAAACTGCATCAGGACCTGAAAGCCTCGATGATCTATGTCACGCACGATCAGGTCGAAGCGATGACACTCGCCGACAAGATCGTGGTCTTGAAGGACGGCAGGGTCATGCAGACCGGGTCACCGATGGAACTCTATCACGAGCCTGCCAATCTCTTCGTGGCGGGTTTTCTCGGCGCGCCGTCGATGAACTTCCTGCATGTCGCCGTGGAGAAGGTCGACGGCCAGCACATTACTGTGCGTAGCCCATCACTCGATCCTGTTGTCGTGCCCTCGCGTGGCCGTGCCTTTGCCGCTGGCGAGACGGCCATTCTCGGTGTGCGCCCGCAATATCTCGAAACGTCCACCGACAGGGACGGCATGCTGCATGGCAAGGTGATGCTGACGGAACGGCTCGGTGCCGAGACCGTTGTCGATGTGGCGCTGGCCGATGGCACGAAGCTCATTGCAGCGCTGAGCGAAGACAAGATTTTCACGCCGGGCGAACAGCTTGGCTTCTCGTTCAAACCGGATATGACACACCTTTTCCCGGAAGATGACGAAGCGGTTGAAGATGAGAAACTTCTGAAGGCGGAAAAAGCGGCGTGACAAAACCGGTTGTCATCCTTGATGCCCACTGGCGGCAGACCGGTGAGCTTTTCTCCGACACAGCCCTGGCAGCCCTCAAGGATCGCTACAGCATTGTATGGGGCCAGGACGCACCCATTCCGGCTCACGTTCTTGCCGCTGCCCTGCCGGATGCGTTTGCCTATGTTGCTGCCACGCCAACCATCAGCCCGGACACGCTTGCTCAGGCTCCGAACTTGAAGATGGTTGCCGAAGTATCTGGGCATTTTCCCGAAACCATCGACTATGCAGCCTGCCGGAAACACGGCGTCGAAGTGCTTTCCTGCGCCCCTGGTTTCAGGCAGTCCGTCGCAGAGATGGGGATCGCCATGGCGCTGTCCATGAGCCGCGGCCTTGCGCGCGAGCATGAAGCGTTCCGAGCAGGCAAGGAGCAATGGCTGCAAGACTGTGCAGGCGAGGATTTCTCGCTGTTCGGGGCACCGGTCGGCTTTGTCGGCTATGGTTCGATTGCCCGCGAGACACGTCGGCTTCTCGCACCGTTCTCACCCATCGTTCAGGCTTATGATCCCTGGATGGACACAGGGCACGCGGCCGATGCAGGTGTTGACCTTGTCGACCTGCCTGCTCTGATGGAGCAGTCACGGTGCCTGTTCATCACGGCAGCGCCGACACGTGAGAACCACCAGATGATCAATGCCGAGCTTCTGGCACGGCTGCCAAAGGGGGCCTTGGTCGTTTTGATCAGCCGGGCGCACTTGGTTGACTTCGATGCCCTGCTGGCGGCGGCTGAACGGGGCGCAATCAAAGCCGCAATCGACGTGTTTCCTTCCGAACCAGTTGCACCGGACCATCCGATGCGCCGGTCACCGAACGTGGTGTTCTCTCCGCACCGCGCGGCCGCTGTTGAGGGCGGTCGGCACCTGATTGGCGATCTGCTGTTGAAGGACCTTGCTCTGGTGCAGGCGGGCCAGACCCCACGCCACCTCAATCGGGCAGCCAATCTCGATGTTTCTACCCTGGCGGGTGTTGGAGATGCAGCAGCTGTTGAAGCCATGGCGGACAAACGCCTCTAGTAACGCCTGCCCGCCACGCGCTTCAGATCGTCCGGCGTATTGATGTTGGAGAAGTAGTGATGGCCCGGCCACAACTCGTCCCTTGCCCCGGCCATTTCTGCCAACTCCCGAAGAGACGGGTTGGAGGATAGGTATGGCAGTGCGGCAGCGAGACCGGCAAAAGACCAGTAAGCAAAGGTCGGATGAGGACCATCCTCATCGCGGGCGATCACGCATTGGTGCAGGTCCGCTGTCAGGCAACGACCCAGGTCCGATGGCAGGTTCGGACCATCGATCGGGATCGTCAGAAACCCGGGATGCCTCGTGTCCGGCCTCGTCCGCAGCGCATAGGCCGCTCCAAGGATGCCGGCTGCAGGGCCCGCAAAGTCAGGATGATCGTCCAGCGTGACGAGTCCGCGGCCATAGTCCCATGGTCCGGCCACATAAAGCTGATGGCATTGCGGCCAGATCCGATCGATGATGATGTCCACCATGCGGCGGCCACCGATCTCCAAAAGGCCTTTGTCTTCGCCCCCCATGCGGCTTGCCTTGCCCCCGGCAAGGATGACGGCCGGAACTGCTGGAATGCTCATGCTGGGGTCACGTTGGTTGCCTGCAACACCGGGCGGTGGACAGGTGTAATTCGGGGTGGATCACGCGGGATCATATCTGTGGCACCGTCGATTATACTGCGATGCTTTGCTTTGGCCTACGTCAAAACGCTGGCTACCTCCGGCGCAGCGAGAAGCCATGCCGACTGAGCGCACTCAAACCCACGGCCAGCAGGATGATCGCACCGACCAGAACTTCCCGAACATAGCTGTCGACGCGCATCTGCGTCAGACCGTTGTCGAGCACACCAAGAATGACAACACCGGCCAGTGTGGCGAGAACGCGCGGCTGACCGTCACGGGTGATGGTCATGCCCAGAAAGACTGCCGCTATGGCGGTCAGCATCAACCCGTCGCCCTGTGTCGGATTGGCCGAAGCAACGCGGCTGGCGTACATCAGACCGGCCATTGCGGCTCCAATGCCGGTGAAGGCAAAAGCCGACAAACGCAGCCAGACCACCGGTAAGCCGGCCAGGCGCGCAGCCTCCCGGTTGCCGCCAATGGCATAGAGCCTGCGGCCATAGCTCGTTTGCTCCAACACCACCCAGACCAGAAAGGCGACGACAATCGCCACCAGTGTAAGATTGGGCAGCACCAGAACCCGCTCATCGATGCTACCGATTACCGGGCCGCCGCGCGCAAACTCACCGAAAGCTTCAGGAATATCGCGACCGAAGATGGTCCGCCCATCGCTGATCATGAAGGCAAGGCCGCTGAATACGGTCAGCGTGGCGAGTGTTGCCACAAAGGGCAGGATGCCGACCAGGCTCACCATGACACCGTTGAAAAGGCCGCCGACCAATCCAACACCTATGGCGACCGCAAGCGCAGCAGGTATGGACCAGCCCTGCAGAAACAGCATCGCGGCCACCACGCCAGCCAGTGACGCCATCGCGCCGACAGACAGGTCGAAGTCACCCATCACCATCACCACCGTCATGGTGACCGCGACCACAGCGAGCATGCTGATCTGCTGGGAGATGTTGAGGAGGTTTCTCGCTGTCAGAAATGTCTCCGGCAGGTTGATCGCAAAGAAAGCGATCACCGCCACCATGCCGAGAAGGCCTCCAAAACGTCGGATCATCCCGGTCATGCGGCCTGGTCCTCGTCTACCGTCTCGTAGAACTGGGCAAGCAAACTGCCTTCCGTGAGACCATCTGCGTCGATGATCCCGGTCAGCCTGCCCTCCTGCATAATGGCGATGCGGTCGGACAGGCCGATCAGTTCGAGCAGATCGGAGGATGCAAGAAGAACGGCGATGCCCTCTTCACTCAAAGACCGGATGATGCGGTAAAGGTCGAACCGTGCGCCGATATCGACACCGCGTGTCGGCTCATCCAGCAACAGAACGCGCGGCTTTCCTGCAAGCGCTCGGGCAAAGAGCACCTTTTGCTGGTTGCCACCGGACAGTTCCGCGCAAGGCTGATGCAGCGATGCCCGCTTGAGCCGGACGCGCTGGCCCTTCTCGTCGGCGGCACCCGTCTGCCGCCTTGGATCAAGAAAGTACCCACCGCGCGCAAAACGGGACAGATGCGGCAACGCGATATTCTCCGTGATGGACCGGCCAAGCATCAGACCTTCCGAGGCACGCTCGCGGGGGACATAGGCAATGCCCTGGCTCCAGACATCGGCCGGGTGTCGAGCCAGATTTTTCCGGTCCAATTGAACCTCGCCGCCCTCCCGCGTCAGATCCCCCAGGATCGCACGTAGCAGCGCGCCGCGACCGGAACCGGACAAACCGCCAATGCCAAGCACTTCTCCGGGCGCAAGATCGAAGCTCGCCTCCCGAAGCGGGCCGGCACGCAAAGCGCGCACGCTCAGGACCGGTGCTGCCTTGGGATCAAGCGGCTTCTCACGCGATGGAAACAGCCCACCGAGATCACGGCCCGTCATATCGTGAATGATACGCGCCTGATCTGTCTCCGCGAGAGGCCGCGTGGAGATATGCTCACCATCGCGCAGCACGCTCACCCGGGCACTCAGCCGCAGCACTTCAGGCATGCGGTGGGAGACATAAAGAACACCGGCACCCCGTTTGACCAATTCATCAACAACAGAGAACAAATGCTCGGATTCCTCGCCCGTCAGCGCGGCGGTCGGCTCGTCCATCACATAGAGCCAGGGGGCTTCCTCACCGGCATCATGGATAAGGGTGGCCGCTATGCGCACCAGCATCTGGTCCCCGGCTCCGAGGTCGGACATGGGCGCACGCGGATCGATGTGGCCAAGGTTCAGTCGAACAAGCGCCGCACGCGCCTTTTCGTTCAGCGTACGCCAGTTCACCAGGCCCAAACGGGTCGGATAGCTGTGGTCGAGATACATGTTCTCGGCCACCGAAAGCCCCCGCACAGGATGCAATTCCTGATGGATGAAGCGCAGTCCAGCGGCCTGAACGGCGGACGGACTGCCCCAGGGCACCGGCGCACCGTCCAGCATGAGGCTACCCGCATCGGGCCGATCAACGCCAGCCAGCGCCTTGATCAGAGTCGACTTACCTGCGCCGTTCTCGCCCATGAGCGCATGAACCTCGCCGGCGCGAAAAGCCAGACTGACATCGCGCAGGGCATGCACCGGGCCAAAGCTGCGGCTGACCCGCTGAACGTCTAGCACTTTCATGGAAAGACCCAGTCAGGAGTCGGGACGTTACACGAGCGTCCCGATCTGCCTACTCGCCAACGTTGGCCGATGTAACGAGTTGCGTCGGCACATAGATCACGCGCTGCACCAGCTCTTCTCCGGCGATCAAACGGGCAACCGTATCAGCCGTGGCCGCGCCGATACCCTGAAAGTCCTGTGCGACGGAGGCTTCAAAGTTGCCGCCCTGGGCGATGGCATCCCGTGCCTGCGGGTTGGCGTCAATCCCAGTGATGACAATGCCTTCTTCGGCTCGCCCTGCCGCTTCGATAGCCTGCAAGGCACCGAGCGCCGGCTGATCCCAAGCAGCCCAGACAGCAGCGATGCTACCCGGCTCTGGATTGGCAGCGAGTAGCGCTTCCATCTGGGCGCGGCTGTCGGCGATGCCTCCATCGCTGACATCCGGCGTGATGCGGTCAAGGACCTCGATGTCCGGGAAGTTGGCAAACACGGCATCGGCGATCACCCCGCGCACCTGAACCGGCGGGAAAGGATCGAAGGTGAACATCACCACACCACCTTCGCCACTGATGCGGTTGGCGACATAGACGGCTGTCTCGGCCGCCATGGCGTAGCCGTTGGACGTGATGTTGGCGGCGACCAGCGGATCGCTGCCCGCATCCATGCCAACGACCGGAATACCGGCATCGGCTGCCGTGCGCAGACCCGCTCCGACCTGTGCAGGATCGACATTGATCACGATGGCATCGACACCCTGGGTCACCACATCTTCAATGCGGCTGATGACGGCGGCGACATCACCTGCCGTATCGATGACATTGGTTGTCCAGCCGAGCTCTTCAGCCTGAGCGGTGAAGCCTTCAACGTAAAACTGAGTGCCAGGCTGAGCGAGGTACGGCGTGATGACGGCGACGTCCTGCGCGACGGCTGTTCCCGTCAGTCCCACAGCCATCACCGCGCCAGCCAAAGTTGTTCGAAAAATCATAGTCTTGTTCTCCCTGGACACCATCAGTATGGCTCGGAGCTCTACATGCCAGCCGACGCATCGCGCGTCCATATGCTTGGGCTGATAAGGAGCTCGCCATGTCTGCATCTGCCGTAGGTCCGGTCCTGATCGGTATCGATATCGGTACGACGTCGGTGAAGGCGGTCATGGTTGGCTCATCGGGCGTTTTGCTGGACAGCTTTGGTGCTTCGCATCCGATGGACCGTCCCGCCTCCGGTGCCGCCCAGCAGGACCCGGCAGGCTGGATGACCCTCGTTGACACCGCGCTGGCGCGCTTTGCCACGCATGCAGAGGGTAAGAGCGTTGCTGCCGTTGGGATTACCTCGCAGGTCAACACCCATGTGTTCTGCGATGCAACTTTGAACGCTCTCCATCCGGCCATCACATGGCAGGACACGCGTGCGGCCAAGGATGCAGAGGCGCTCAACCGGCAGATCGACGACGATGCGAAGATCGCAGCGCTCGGCGCACCGACCCCCATCGATGCAAGCCATGCCCTTTCGCGCATGGCCTGGATGGCGCGCACCCAGCCGGATGTTTGGGCCAAAACCGCGCATGTGATGGCGCCGAAAGACTATGCGATTGCACGGCTTACCGGCGAGATTTCAGCCGATCCGCTGGCGTCCATCGGACTGGCAGGCACGGATTTGCGCTATGCCGATGCCATCCTTGAGCTTGTGCCCGAAGCGGCCAGGTTTCTGCCGACTCTTCGCGATCCGTTGGACGTGGCCGGGCGCATGAAGACCGGTGGACCGTTCGCCGGGGTGCCCGTCGCTGTCGGGACAATGGACGCATGGACAGCCATGTTCGGGCTCGGTGTCGCGGAGGAAGGGCAAGCGATGTACCTCTCCGGGACCAGCGAAGTGATGGGGCTGATCTCCCAGAAGCGGGCCAGAACACTGGGCGTCGTTACCTTTCCCGACTGGCGCGGCATCACTCTCCACGCTGCCCCAACCCAATCCGGCGGGGCCTCGCTGGTCTGGCTTTCGCGTCTTTTGGGGCGGGATGTCAAAGCGCTGGGCGATCTTGCCGAGAAGGCAACCATACGCGCCGACAGCCCTTTGTTCCTGCCGCATCTGGAAGGTGAGCGGGCACCGCTTTGGGACCCGAAGAGCCGAGGTGGTTTCGCCGGTCTTGCCAGCGCCAGCGGACCGGAAGAGCTGGTGGCATCGGTGATGGAGGGCGTTGCCTTCTCCGCACGGCTGGCGCTGGAGGCCCTGGAGTTGAGCGGCGAACGGAAGGTTGAGACCCTGCGCCATGGTGGAGGTGGTGCAGCGTCAAACGTCTGGTGTCAGATCCGTGCCAACGCACTTGGCCGAATGCTGGAACGTGTGCGGGTGAGTGAGGCTGGCGCTCAAGGAGCATCGGTCATGGCAGGTGTCGCCTGTGGCCTTTCCCGGGATATGCCAAGTGCAACGCGATCGCTGGTCGCTACCGACCGGTTGTTTATGCCCGACACTGAAGCTGCCCGCATCGCCAACGACCGCTTTGAAGCCTACAAAGACCTCTATGCCGCGCTTTCGCCGGTCACCGCAAAGATGTCGGACGCGGACTAAACACTGACAGTCTGACGAATACGGTCCTCATCGAGGTCTGCTTTCATGCCCGAAAGCGTCACGGCACCGCGCTGCAAGACGGTGAAGCGGTCGGCGCGCGCATAGGCGAAGTCAAAATACTGCTCGACCAGAACGATGGCCATGGAGCCCTGGTCGCGCAGGTAGTCGATGACCTTGCCGATCTGCTGAATGATGTTGGGCTGAATGCCCTCCGTCGGCTCATCGAGCAGAAGAAGCTTAGGCTTCAGGATCATTGCGCGGGCGATGGCAAGCTGCTGTTGCTGGCCGCCGGAAAGATCGCCACCGCGCCGTCCGCGCATCTCATGCAGCACCGGAAAGAGATCGAAGATTTCGTCCGGCACTTTGTGGTCCGATGCCGGCAGGCAGGCAAAACCTGTCTCCAAATTTTCGCGCACGGTCAGCAGCGGGAATATCATCCGCCCCTGCGGAACGTATCCAATGCCGCGGCGTGCGCGCTCATGGGTCGACATCTTTCCCAGCACCTCACCGTTGAACGTGACCGTTCCACCCGAAGCTGGATGAACACCGGCCAACGCTTTCAGAAGGCTGGTTTTGCCAACGCCGTTCGTTCCCATGACGCAGGTCACCTTGCCCGCCTCGGCCTGCAGGTCGACGCCATAGAGGATTTGTGATCCGCCATAATGCAGGGTGAGATTTTCCACGCTCAGCATGCCTATCTCCCCAGATAGACGTCGATGACGTCCTGGTTTTTGGTGACATGATCGAGCGAGCCTTCCGCCAGCACCGCCCCTTCATGAAGAACCGTAACCTTGCACTCAAGGCGCCGGACAAATTCCATGTCGTGCTCAACAACGACCACGGCACGGGACTTTGCAGCATCCTTCAATATGGTCGTGGTGTGCTCGCGCTCGGCAAGCGTCATACCGGCGGCGGGCTCGTCAACGAGCAGGAGCTGCGGGTCCTGGGCCAGCAGCATGCCGATTTCCAGCCACTGCTTCTGGCCGTGCGAGAGCTCTCCGGCCTTGCGGGTCAACTGGTCGGAAAGACCGATGTCCTCGGCAAGCGCTTGAATGGCCGCAGTGTCGGCTTCGGCTTTCTTGAACACCAGGACGCTGAAGGGTGAACGGTTCTTTTTCAACGCAAGCAGAAGGTTATCTTCGACCGACTGGTCCTCGAACACGGTGGGCCGCTGAAACTTACGGCCAATACCGGTTTGCGCGATCTGGCTTTCCGACAGACGCAGCAACGACTGGTTCTTCTCACCCCAGAGCACCTCACCCTCATCCGGCCTGGTCTTTCCGGTAACGATATCCATGAAGGTCGTCTTGCCGGCGCCATTGGGCCCGATGATCGCGCGCAGTTCGGCCGGGCCGATGTTGAAGGAAAGATTGTTGATGGCCTTGAAGCCATCAAAGGAAACCGAAACGCCCGAGACTTCCAGAAGCGTGCTCATGTTTCCGCCTCCTTCTCGCGGAGGGAGCCTGTGTCCGGGCCGAGGTCCGCCCCGTGACGGTCCGGCGTGCGCCGGTTGATGAAGAGGTCGAACAGCCCGCCGATGCCGCGCGGCGCGAACAGGGTCACCAGAACGAACGAAACGCCGAGCGCCACCTGCCACCAGCTGACCCATTCGATGGTGTAGAAGCCAAGATCGACATCCGGCACGCGCCCGCCGGTAAACCAGGTGGAAAGCAGCGAGACAAAGGCTGCACCGATCACCGCGCCGTAGAGTCGCCCGCGTCCGCCAATCGCCACCCAAACGGCCAGATAGATCGAGGCGATGGGCGCCACCTCCGCCGGATTGATGATGCCCGCCTGCGGATAGTAAAGGGCACCGCCAATGCCTGCCATAACGGCGGTGATGGTGAAGACGAACAGCTTGTAGGCCTCCACCGGATAGCCGAGGAAGCGCACGCGCGCTTCGTCATCGCGGATGCCGCGAATGACCGAGCCGAATTTGCCCGATACAACCCAGGCGGCAAACATGTAACCCAGTCCGAGTGCGACCGCAGAGGCCCAGAGAAACCAGACCGACAGGACCGACTGCGGTGTGTCGGCCATGCCGGGAATGTTCTGCAAACCTGACAAACCGTTGTTGCCGCGCAGACCGCTGTCATTCTGGAAAAGATAGAGGGCAAGTGCGAGGGTCATGGCCTGGGTGAGAATCGACAGGTAGACGCCGGTCACGCGCGAGCGGAAGGCAAGCCAGCCGAACACCAGCGCCAGAAGCCCCGGCACCGCGACCACAAGAACAAGCTGGATCAGAAGACTATCGGCGAAGGCCCAGACCCAGGGAAACTCCGAGCTGCCGACCACACCGAAAATCTGCGTGCCAATGGCATCGACGATTTCCTGTTCCGTCGGCGGCAAGTCGGCCCCAGCCAGCGAGGCGATCACGATGTCCTCGGTGCGGGCGTACATCAGCCACATGCCGATCATGTAGCCGCCAAGCCCGAAAAAGGCGAAATGGCCAAGGGAGAGTATGCCGCAATAGCCCCAGACGAGATCCATCGCGATGGCGATGAGACAGAAGCAGAGCGTCATTCCAAGGGTCTTCACCATGGCGGTGGAGACAAAACCTGTACCGAGCCCCTCGGACAGCACGGTGACGGCCAGCGTGAACAGCGCCAGCAGCGCAATGAAGATGAGAACCGATGGGTTCCTGGCGAGGAAAGTCCGTTCCATCATCCGTCCCGCGCCTACATGTCCGCCGCCCGGCCTCTGAGCGCGATGATCCCGCGCGGCCGGAACTGAATGAACAGGATGATGAAGAGGATCATGTATGTCTGGGCGGCAAGTGTGTTGGAGGGATTGAGCCACTCGATCCCCTTCTGCAGCCCACCGATCATGGTGGCACCGGCCAGCGTGCCGAAGATGTTGCCGACGCCACCGACGACGACCGTCATGAACGACTGGACGATGTATTGTTGTCCAAGCTCGGTGGTGACCTGACCGAACAGGCCGATCGCAATCCCTGCGATGCCCGCAATGCCGGACCCGAAGCCGAAGGTGAGCATATTGATCTTGTCAGGATTGATGCCCATCGACGCCGCCATACGCGGGTTCTGAGTCACAGCGCGGACTTCCAGTCCCAGACGTGTCTTGTTCATCACGAACAGGAAGATAGCCAGGAAGATCAGCGCCAGCACAAAGATCGCGATGCGGATGTAGCTGATCGCCACCACGTCGTTCAGCACAAAGGCACCGTCCAGCCAGTCCGGCGCGGTGAACGGGCGCGCCTGTGTGCCGAAGATGTTCTTGGCAAGCTGCTGCAGTGCGATGGAAATACCGAAGGTGGCAAGCAAGGTCTCCAGCGGGCGATGATAAAGCCAGCGGATGATCAGCCGTTCCATCGCGACCCCGGCAGCGAAGGTGATGGCAAAGGCAAGTGGCAGAGCGATGATGATGGAGAGCGTGTAATCCGGCACAAAAAGCTGAACGACATAGCCGGTGTAGGCGCCCAGCATGATGAACTCGCCATGTGCCATGTTGATGACGCCCATGACGCCAAACGTGATGGCAAGGCCAATCGCGGCCAGGAAGTAGATCGAGGCCAGCGAAACCGCGTCGAGCGTGAAGTCGAGCGATCGGTTGGCGATCAGGTTGAATTCGATGGATTGCAGCGTCGCGTTCGCAGCATCGGTGACGGCGCTTGAGCGCTCGGCGTAGCTTTCAAAGAAGGTGTGCGTGGCAAGGGCGTCCGCGATCTCCTGCTCGGTCGGCGAAGATGGCACGATGCCTTGGGCCGCCAGTGCCTGATAAGCCGCAAGGCGCGCCTCGTCGGTGTCGAGGTCCGCTACCGCAAACTCGCCAACGGAACCATCGGAGATGTTGGCGATGAGCGCCGCGCGTATGTCCTCGGTCGAAACCATGGCCGGTGCCAGACGTGCTGCGACCAGTTGGTCGTACGCCTCGTCGATGGTCAGGGAATCGGAACCAGGTTCGAGCACACGCGCAACATTGCGGGTGGCGGGCGGCTCGCCGCCGGGAACCACTTCACTCCGGGTCAGCACCAATGGGTTCAGCGTAGCACGAACATCCAGACCGATGTCGCCGGAGAACCCGTCGATCGCATTGATGCGCGCTGTCTCGTCGGGATCGAATGTGATGGTGAGAACACGTTCCAGCCTCTCCTTGGCCGCGCGTATCGCCGGATCTTCTTCGCTTTCAATGGAGCCACGAAGGGCCGTCAGGTGGGATGCTTCGGCATCGCGCGCGATCGCCTGAAGTGCGCCACGGCGGCGATCCGGGTCAGGGTCCTGCAACTGGAACTGGACCAAGGCCGCACCGATCATCGAGCGGATACCGCCATTGGGGCGCAGCTGCGTGAAACCATCACGGGTGATTTCACCAACGCTTTCGCCCGTATCGACGTCCAGTGCCAGATTGGTTCCGTCGGCCTCCGAGCCAATAAAGAAAAGGCCGTCGGCATCGCGCTGGTAGACGGAGCGAGCCTGCCAGGCCTCCAGGAAGACGGGTGCGCGGTCTAAACCGCTGGAGCCCAATGCGTCGATCGCCGGGCCAATGCTGCGGCGGGAGCTTTCTTCGATCAGTTGTCGATTGTCTTGGAGAAGAGCCTGAACCGGGCCGAGGTCCTGCGCGGTCGCAGGCCGTACGGCACCAGCAATCAGCACAAGCAGGCTGAGCCACACGAGCGCGCAGAACAAGGCAAGCCGGGAAGAAGCGGACATGAAGGCACTCGGTTCATGTGACAGGCGGGAAGAACATGCGTACCCTCCTCGCCCATCGCAGTCACATTAGGGTCGACCGGTCAGTAGTTCGATTCAAGCTGCACGCAGGTCGACGTCTCGGTGTTGTACATACCGCAGCCAAGTCCCGGCCAATCCGATGCCAGAACCGCCGATTCGGGCAGATAATCGGTCCAGGCATCGCCCGGCACTTCTTCGGTTTGAGAGATGATATCGAACTGACCGTCACCCCGGATTTCTCCAATCAGCACCGGCTTGGTCAGGTGATGATTGGGCAACATCTCTGCCGTTCCGCCGGTGAGGTTCGGCACGGTCTGCCCGTACATTGCATCGCGGACGGCATCGACATCGGTGGTTCCGGCCTGTTCAACGGCCTGCACCCACATATTGAAGCCGATATAATGCGCTTCCATCGGATCGTTCGTCACACGGCTGTCGCCAGCAAAGGCTTTCCATGCGGCAACGAACTCATCATTGATCGGCGCATCTGCGGACTGGAAGTAGTTCCAGGCAGCCAGATGGCCAACAAGGTTGGACGTGTCCAGACCGGACAGTTCTTCCTCGCCAACCGAGAAGGCGACGACCGGGATATCGTCGGCCGAGATGCCGGCAGCAGCCAGCTCGCGGTAGAAGCCGATGTTCGCATCGCCGTTGATGGTGGAGATGACACCGACCTTCTGTCCGTCGGCGCCAAGCGCCACGACATCGGCCACGATGGACGACCAATCGGAATGGCCGAACGGCGTGTAGTTGACGAAAATGTCGTCGGCCGCGATGCCTTTTGACTGAAGGTAGGACTCCAGAATGTTGTTCGTGGTCCTCGGATAGACATAGTCGGTACCGAGCAGGGCAAACTTCTCAACGCCAAGCTCTTCGAGGAAGTAATCCGTCGCTGGAATAGCCTGCTGGTTTGGCGCGGCACCGGTGTAGAATACGTTTTTGGAACTCTCTTCGCCTTCATACTGGACGGGGTAGAAGAGCAAGCCGTTCAGTTCTTCGATTACCGGAAGAACCGACTTGCGGCTCACCGACGTCCAGCAGCCGAACATCACATCGACGCCTTCAACGGAAATGAGTTCGCGTGCCTTTTCGGCAAACAGCGGCCAGTCGGATGCCGGATCGACCACAACCGCTTCGAGCGGACGGCCAAGCACGCCACCCTTCGCGTTCTGCTGTTCGATGAGCATCAGCATTGTGTCTTTGAGCGTAGTTTCGGAGATCGCCATCGTACCGGACAGCGAATGCAGGATACCGATCTTGATCGGCTCACCTTGGGCCAGGGCCCGTAGCGGGGTGAAGGGAAGCGCGGTGGTGGCCAACAGACCCAGCGCGCCGCGGCGCGTCATCATAAATGGTTTCTTGGACATTGCGGGGGAGACTCCTGGGCTTTTGCTACTGCATGCGCCTGAAAAACGAGCATCAAGCGGACGGACGGCAGTGAGCTAAGCAAAGGCTGCGGCGAGGGTGCAAATGCACCATCTGTTTAATTCTTGACCTATGACTATTTTTTGAGCACTTGCAGACATCAAGCATGCGGATTGCATGGCAAATGCTCACCAATTGATACCATGGATCGGCCCAAACGATCAGATTTCATGCAAACGCGGAAATGTTGTGCAGGGGATCAATAAAGTGCTTGGGGCAACGAATTGTAGAGAAGATAGAAGGCCAACGACCCAGAATCGGGTGTCACCGCACGGAGGCAAATGCCGTTTAGAGCATATCTTGTTTAGATTGAATCTTTTGAGCGCCGGAGTTTTTCGGTCCGGCAAGGAGCGTGAAGCGACGCGGTGCAGGCACCGTTAGCTTCGCGCGACGCCGTCCGGGGCGAAAAAGACCAAGCTCAGATGGTTGCGAGAAACTGCTTTGTTCCGATGTGGTATGACCTGCGGCTTGGCGATCTTTTGCGCACCCACTTCGTCAAAATCCTCGCACGATGCACGGCATCGCGCTGCGGTCTTTTCCTTGTGGGACACACAAAACCTCGTCCATCAAATCGCTCCAATCTAAACAAGGTATGCTCTACGCCCAGATCGCAATTTCAAGGCCATGAGCATCCTGCTCTGGCGGGTCGGGAAAGCTGACCGCTTCGGCACGCGCCAGCCGACCAGCAACCAGCCAGCAGACCGCCGCATCAAGAACATCATCGGCTCCGACACCGGTGGGCGGAGTATCGGTGAGAAAACGGGCTGAGAGGCCGCAGCGCCCAAGCAGCGCACGGCGTTCTTCCATTCCAGCCGGGTTCACACGTCCCTTGATCTTTTTGGGCATCCGCATGGACTTCCCATTGTTCAGAACGGTGAACGCAACCTCCGGGTGGCTTTCCTTCACGCGTCCGCAAAGTTTAGGGTTTGCCCGCAAAAGAGCATCGATCTCCAAGATCTTGGGAAACAGATAAAACCCCTGGATCGAAACACCCTTGGGAGGATCGGAAAGGGTCTTCGCCAGCGCGCTGGCACTGCGGTGAAGCGGATAATCTTGCTCGGTACGGCCGGTCATGCGCGCGCCCATTTCGACAACGGGCCGGGCCGGCATGGCAAAAACGCTAGACTGGCGCTGACCAAGCATGGGGCGGACCAGTTTTTCCGGCGAGCGGCCGCCACCAGTGATATGCTCCGGCAAACCGATCGGCATGTCGACGGCGATCATCCCCTCGGAGGGAACCTCGGCGACGAGATCGGCAAAGGACGCATAAACCCTAAGCTCCGGCACCGAGCCGACCACAGCCACCCAGCCCTTCTTGCATCCGTCCACGCCAACCGGCATGTCACGCTGAAACCTTTGGTTTCGTCCGGGGCATCGCAAGCCGGCGGGTCTGGACCATCGCCATCGGCGAAACGAGGCTCGCCTGCTCACGGGCGATTAAGAGCTCATCGCTGCCGGCCTGCACCGAGCGGGCGACCATCTCGAACACCGAAGCCGTGGCGCGTTCCACAGCTGTTTCGGGCGTCATACCCGACACCAGCTGCGCCGTCAGAAGGGCGGACAGCATATCGCCTGTGCCATGCGGTGCGCCGTCAACAACAGCATGCTCGGCCAGCATCGCTGCGGAGTCGTCCACCAAAAGCGTGCCCGTCGCATTCTTCATCATGCCGAAAGCGGAGGTGACCGCGACCCGGCCAACCGACAGGGCCTTGGCCATAACAATCAGATCGTTGTTGTCGCTGGCCTGGTCCATCCCGCTGAACGCAGCAATTTCAAACCTGTTCGGCGTTGCAAGATCGCAGCGCGGCAGCAGTTCATCGCGGATTGCCTGTACGACCTCGTCCGGCACGTATGTCCCATGGCTGTCCGCGCTCACAGGATCGCAGACAACCGTAAGATCCGGTGAAACAGCACGGATGGTGTCGATAGCCTGGCATGCAGCGTGCACCTGACCGGCTGAGGCAAAATAGCCCGTCAGCACCGCGCCGACTTCGCCGATGGCCGGAATGCCGGTCAACGCCAACAGGCTGGCCTGGAACACGTCATCCGGTGTTGCACTGCGCGGCGGCATCCCGAACGCCTTGGCGTGCCCGGGATGCCAGGGCATCCAAATGGTCGGCACCTTCCAGACGGGCACACCCAGCCGCTCGATGGCAAAGCCCGCTGCACGCAGGCCCACCGAGCCGCGTGCAACCTGGGAGGAAATCGCCAGAACGGCGGGAGGGGTTGGTGTGTCTTTCATGCGCGCGCTCATGCCACAGCACATCTCAAATGACCACCTAAAGCGTTTTGCGTTTTACGTGAGACATTTTCATCGCAAATCGCGTTCGACCAAAGGAAGAGGCAGCGAATTGCGATTCGAATCAAATGCAAAACGTTCTCGCCACGACGAATGACCACCTCGGCATACACGGGTGAAGAAGCTATTGCAGTGCAGCACGCTGATTGCATCCGGAGATCATGATGACCGGCCTTTCCGACCGCCCCTTACGCACCGTTCTCTACATGCCCGGCTCCAACGCACGCGCCATAGAAAAGGCCCGCACGCTCGATTGCGATGGCGTGATCCTTGATCTTGAAGACGCCGTCGCACCTGATGCCAAGGCAGAAGCACGGACACTTGTCGCCAAGGCCCTGAAGGAAGGCGGTTTCGGTCATCGTTTCATGATGCTGCGCGTCAATGCCGCCGATACGCCATGGCACGAGGACGATATGACACTTGCAGGCTCGGTGGATGTGGACGCTGTGCTTATCCCGAAAATCAATGTGCCGAAGGACGTCGTCGATGCGCGTGCCAGACTTGGTTCCGCACCGCTTTGGGCTATGATGGAAACGCCGCTTGCGATGTTGAACGCGGCTGCCATAGCCGCGCAGGGACAGGGTGAGGGCAACGGTCTTTCAGGCTTTGTGATGGGCACCAATGATCTGGCAAAGGATACAGGTGCGCGGCTCGTTCCCGGACGCGCGCCGATGCTGGCCTGGCTCTCTGCTTGTATCGCCTCGGCGCGGGCTTATGGGCTGTCGATCCTTGACGGTGTGTTCAACAGCATTGACGATGCTGACGGTTTCATTGCCGAGTGCGAGCAGGGACGCGACCTGGGGATGGACGGTAAGACGGTGATCCACCCCAGACAACTTGATCCATGCAACGCTATCTTTTCACCGGACCCCGACGAGGTGGCTTTCGCCCGCACCGTGATTGACGCCTTTGACCGGCCGGAAAATGCGGACAAGGGCGCACTGCGCATTGACGGCAAGATGGTTGAACGGCTTCATGCCGACATGGCCCGCAAAACCGTCGCTATGGCCGATGCGATCGCTGAACGCGCCAGACAAACCTGATCGCAGCACGCGCGATGCATGCGGTTACCGCACAAGGATAGACAGATGCAGCTTTACCGTTTGCTCACCGCCGCCGATGTCGGCGATCAGTTCTGCCGTAAAGTCACACGCGCGCTTGACGATGGATGGGAGCTTTATGGCAGCCCTGCCATGACGACCGATCCGAAAAGCGGCGAAGTGATCTGCGCACAAGCCGTGATCAAAACCCAGGACGGCGCCTATCGCGAGGATGAGCTCCTGTCGAAACAATCCGGCAAGCCAGTTTAGGTTCAGGTTTCTCCTGAGGCTGACGCGTGAATGGCCAAAGCGTGAACGGGCCCTGCCAGTTCGTCTTCCAGAACGTCGTTGATCATGCGGTGCATCTGCACGCGGGTCTTGCCCTCGAAGGCCGGCGAAACGATGTAGACACGGAAGTGCGTCTCGCCACCCTGGCGCCAGCCGGCATGGCCTTCATGTTGACTGGACTCGTCGCGGACGTCCAGCGCCTTCGGCCTGAAGGCAAGTTTCAGCTTTGCTTCCAATAGAGACTTAACGGACATAGGACCTGCCGGGCAGATGGTATTGATCAGTGCTCCGACTACCTAGGGACCGCCGGTGTCAGGAGCAAGCAAGCACGGGGTATAACTGACCCGCATTTTGTTGCAGTTTGCTCATCAGCATTTTTCCGTAGTCCGGAGACCGACACGATGATCATTCCCAACCTCATGGTTCAGAATATGGCGGCCTCGCTCGCCTTCTATCGCGAACTTTTGGGTTTTGAACTGCAGTTTGCCCTGGATGCCGAACGCAAGATGCACACCGATCCGGTGGGCAAACCCATCGTCTTTGCCACCCTGCAATGGGAAAACGCTCAACTCATGCTGCAAACCGTGGAAAGTCTGGCCGACGAATTGCCGACATTCACCGCGCAATCAAAACCCGCTGCAAGCGGGACGGTCTACCTGCGCGGCTATCATCCGAACACTTTGAGTGGAAAGGACATCGCCGGCATCACGATCAAAGGTCCGTTTCAGCAATGGTACGGCATGCAGGAACTCTATCTGCGCGATCCCGATGGCTATGTCATATGCCTGGGGGCGCCCGAAGGCGCCCCGCCAGGTTAACCGGATGCGATAGGGCACCTGTTATCAGGCTGCACGGATCGCTGTCAGGAACGAGTCGATGCTTTCACGCATGACGGCAGCTTTGCCGTTCACGACCTCCGATGAGGAGAGCACTGTGCCGGACGACTCCCCGGTTGCCTCAGCCGCTTCACGCACCCCATGGATGTTCAGCGAAACCTCGTTGGTGCCTTCGGCGACCTGTTGAACGCTGCGCGCAATATCCTGCGTCGCCGACCCCTGCTCCTCGACGGCAGCCGCGATGGCGGCAGTAGCCTCATCCATCGACTCGATCTTTTCCGTGATCGACTGAATGGATGTCGCGGACGTCGAGGTCGCGCTCTGGATAGCTTCGACCTGGCTGCTGATCTGCTCGGTCGCCTTGGAAGTTTGTGCCGCAAGTGCCTTCACCTCGGTCGCAACGACCGCAAACCCCTTGCCGGCATCACCCGCCCGGGCGGCCTCGATGGTGGCGTTCAGGGCAAGCAGGTTGGTCTGCTCGGCAATATCGCGGATCAGGCTGACCACCTCGCCGATGCGGTCTGCTGTTTCGGCGAGTGAGCGCACTTCCACGCTGGTCGATTGAGCTGCACCGACAGCCTCACGCGACATCTGGGCTGATTGAGAGACCTGCTGACCGATCTCACCAATCGATGCACTCAGCTCTTCAGCTGCACCGGCCACCGTCTGTACGTTGGCGCTTGCCTGCTCGGAAGCAGCCGCAACTGCCTGCGATTGAGCGTTGGTCTGTTCAGCCGCGGCGGATAGAGACTGCGAGGAGCCATGCATGTTTTGCGCTGCCTGAAGCATTGACGCAAGAACCTCCTGGCTGGCGTCCTCAAAGCCATTGATCGCAACCTCGATCTTTTCCGCACGCTCCAGGCGCTGAGCCTGCTCGGCTTCCTGCTCGGCCCGCAAACGATCGCCTTCGATCATGCTTTGCTTGAAGACGTCGACAGCGCGCGCCATCGCGCCGAGTTCATCCTGACGATGAATATCGGGGACATCGGCTGTGTAGTCACGCTCCCGCAACCGATCCATAACATGAGTAAGTCCAAGGACAGGGCGTGAAATCGAACCGGCAAGGACGAACCCGAAGATCGCGGCGACCGCAACACCCAAGACACCAACACCGACCGCGATCAGCTTCTGGTTCAGGAAACTCGCTTCCAGCATGGGCCCGATCGCCCCCTGAATGTCGCGCTGACTGCGAGACAGGTCGATGGCGGCCAACATGATGCCGTTCCCTATCTCCTGAAGTTCATGATGGTAGATGGCTTCACGCTCGACCACCATGTCAGAGATTTCTTCCACCGCAGCACGGTAGCGGGTGATATCGGCCTGAGCATTTTGGATAAGAACGAGTTGCTCAGGTGCCGTCACCGTACCGGCCAGATTGGGTATGATCCTATCCAGAGCAGTCAGTTCAAGGGACGCGCGTTCCAGATAGGTTTCATTGCCAAGCGTCATAAAGCGATTGCTGTAGACGCGTGCCAAGAGAAGACGCTGCAACGATTCCGCTACCAGAGAAGCTGCCTGCAGATTACTTTCGGCAACACTGCGATCGTGAACATCAGACAGGGTGGAACGTGCATTTGTCCCGGCCGGGAAGAGCTCCTCGACCAGCAGCCTGTCGATCTCACGCTGCAGATCGCGACCGCGAAGCGCAACGTCGCGGTAGGACCTGGCAAGAGACAGCTTGCTTTCGAACTCCGCCGCATGATCCGAACCGCGCGCTTTCAGATCGTCGACAACCGCATACAAAACGTCCAGTTGTTCGTCCATCACGGGTATCGGATCATCGTTCAATCCGCCGCGAAACTGTTTGGCAGCCAACCGCATGCGCAAAACCGCTGTGCTGGCGTCCATGCCCGACGCGGAAGCCAAAGCTGCTGAACGATACGAAACGAAACTGTCAGCGTTTCGAATGCCGCTCCAGATGGCATAAGTGGCCAACACAGCTACAATAACTACGGCGATGCCGAACCCGGCATACAACTTACCTTTAAGTGATAGGTTTCTCATCACGTACACCTCCTCACGTAAACTGAAGAGATAGATGCACGGAATACTATTGACGCAACGTAATTATTAAAAGGACTTCGAAGATAGAGTTAATAAGCCATTATTTCTCGATGATTTGCACAAAATGCAAAATTATTATTTGATAAAATTATCCCAGATGTATTGCCACAAAAAACATCTCCAATGTCACTCTATTGATGCTGCGTCGGCATGAAACGGGAACATTGAGGCCCGGATGTGGGGGAGCGACAGCACTTAGGCAGAGAAGCACAACTCGAAACTGATCAGATTGAGCAAATAGCTGAAAACGGAATGTCGAGCATGTTTGGCACGCAGCGGCATTTCACCTCTGTACCGAATGGCCAAGACAGGCTAAACCAGCGGTCCGCTGTATTCCCCTCGCCTCGCGTCGTACACGAACCTTCGCATCCGCATGGCTCTTGTTCGCGCGTTCGTCAGTCCCATAATGGCCTCATGAAATCAGATTCCCCTCTCTTTGATTCCATTCGCATCAAACCGCGCGGCAAGGCGAAGGCCGAAAAACCGAAGGCCGCGGCGCGGCCGTGCGACTGGGAAGGCTGTGAGAAAAAGGGCGAGCATCGCGCTCCGAAAGGACGGGATCAGGAGGGTGAATTCCACTGGTTCTGTCTTGAGCACGTTCAGGCTTACAACAAGTCCTACAACTATTTCTCCGGCATGAACGACGAGGATCTTTCAAAGTACCAGAAAGCCTCGATGACGGGCCATCGCCCCACCTGGGAGTGGGGCCGCAACGGCAAGGCCGAGACGGTGAGAAAGCGCAAAGGGCCGAAACCGACGGCGTCGGGTAAACCGCGCCGTCCGTGGGCCGACGATGCCGGCTCCGATCCGTTCGGTCTCTTCGGCGCTGCCGGCGACTCCACGGCAGAGGAACGCGCGCGCCGCAAAAAAGCCCGAACGGTTGGCAATGCAGCGAAGAAAAGCTTTGCCACTCTCGGTCTTGATACCGACTCCGATGCCGACGCCATCAAGGCGAGATTCAAAGATCTCGCCAAACGCCTGCATCCCGATCTGAACAAAGGTGATCGTGGCTCGGAAGATCGCTTGCGCGATGTCATTCAGGCCTACAACACCTTGAAAGCTGCCGGCTTCTGCTAGACAACGGGCTTATCAGCCTTCATCGCTCCTCTGACCCCTTGCCCCCAAGGACACCCGACGCATGAACTTTGCCGTCCCAACCAACGCTGCCAACGAAACCGCGATGCCGGACACGCCGATTGATGTGCGCAAGGTGTTCGGCATTGATACCGACATGCAGGTGAAGGGGTTCGCGCAGGCCGATGAGCATGTTCCGGACTTCGACCCGGATTACATCTTCGATCAGGAAACGACGTTGGCGATCCTGGCAGGCTTCGTGCACAATCGCCGGGTGATGGTGCAGGGCTATCACGGTACCGGCAAATCCACCCATATCGAGCAGGTCGCCGCCCGTCTCAACTGGCCGTGCGTGCGCATCAATCTCGACAGTCATATCAGCCGTATCGACCTGGTCGGTAGGGACTCCATCGTGATCCGCGATGGGATGCAGGTTACCGAGTTCAAAGACGGCATCCTGCCCTGGGCATTGCAAACGAACACCGCGCTTGTTTTTGACGAGTATGATGCAGGCCGTCCGGACGTAATGTTCGTGATCCAGCGCGTGCTGGAGGTGTCTGGCCGTCTGACCCTGCTCGATCAGAACCGTGTGATCCGGCCGCATCCGGCATTCCGCCTGTTCGCCACCGCCAACACCATTGGCCTGGGCGACACATCCGGTCTCTATCACGGCACCCAACAGATCAATCAGGGCCAGATGGACCGCTGGTCCGTTGTCACTGTGCTGAACTATCTGCCTCATGACACCGAAGTGGACATCGTGCTGGCCAAGGCGCCAAGCTACAAGACGACCGAAGGCCGTGAGCAGATTGCCAACATGGTGCGGCTGGCTGATCTGACCCGCAACGCGTTCATCAACGGTGACCTGTCGACGGTCATGAGCCCGCGGACTGTCATGACATGGGCGCAGAACGCTGAGATATTTGGCGGTATCGGCTTTGCTTTCCGCGTCTCGTTCCTCAACAAATGCGACGAGACAGAACGCGCGCTGGTCGCCGAATTCTACCAGCGTTGCTTCGGCGAAGACATTCCGGACTCAGCGCTCAACGTCGCCTTGAGCTAACCATGGACGGTTTCTGATGGTCGATGAGCGCACCCGGCCAGGCTCCAACCAGCGTGGCGGATCGCGGACTCCCGCCCATAACGAGCCGCTGAAGACAGCCGTCGCAGGCTGCCTGAAAGCCATCGCCGGGCGCGATGATGTGGAAATCACCTTCGCAGCCGACCGGCCTGTTCTGGCCGGAACATCGGCCCGCCTGCCAGAACCGCCCCGCCGGATGACGGAAGACGATGGCGCAGTTCTGCGCGGCCTCTCCGATGCCATGGCGTTGCGTCTGGCATGTCATGATACCAAGCTCCACAAGTCTCTCGCGCCGGAGGGTCAGGCCGCGCGCGCCGTTTATGATGCGGTCGAGCAGGCCCGTGTGGAAGCCATTGGTGCCGGGCGTATGAAAGGTGTGCGCGGCAACCTGTCGGCCATGCTGGAAGACAAATATCATCGCGGCAACTTTGCCGAGATCACCGACAAAGCCGACGCACCGTTGGAAGATGCGATTTCTCTGATGGTACGGGAGAAACTTGCCGACATGCCGGTGCCGGCCAGTGCACAGAAGATCGTCGATGTCTGGCGCCAGGATGTCGAGGCGAAAGCCGGGAAGGATCTCCAGTCGCTGGCCAACGCTGTTGACGATCAGGAAGGCTTCGCCCGCGCCATCCGCGAGCTTCTGGTCTCGATGGACATGGCCGATGATCTGGCGCCGGACGCCAATGACAACAGCGACGATGATGATGAGTCCGACGTCAACGACGACGGCGAGTCCGACAATCAGAACGATGATGACGCAACCGGCGATGAGATGACCGGTTCGGTGGAAGCCGACGCAGCGCAGGCTGGCGAAGATGATGAAGCCGGTGAAAGCGAGGCTTCGGAGGAAAGCGTCGCGGAGATGTCCGATGGCGATGAACCTGAACAGGGTGAAGATTCCGGGAGCCCGCAGAACCAGCGTCCGAATCAGGGCTATCTGGAGCCGCTCACCGACTACAAGGCCTACACCACGAAGTTCGACGAACAGGTCAAGGTCGAGGACCTGTGCGATGCGCAGGAGCTCGATCGGTTGCGCGCCTTCCTCGACAAACAGTTGCAGAATCTAGCCGGCGCGGTGGCCCGTCTGGCTAACCGTCTGCAGCGCCGTTTGATGGCGCAGCAAAACCGAGGCTGGGACTTCGATCTTGAAGAAGGCATACTGGACTCGGCCCGGCTCACCCGTGTCGTCACCGATCCAATGCAGCCGCTTGCCTTCAAGATGGAGCAGGATACCGAATTCCGCGACACGGTGGTGACGCTGCTCATCGACAACTCAGGCTCGATGCGCGGCCGCCCGATCACCGTCGCGGCCACCTGTGCGGACATTCTCGCTCGTACGCTGGAGCGCTGCGGCGTGAAGGTCGAGGTGCTCGGCTTCACCACCCGCGCCTGGAAAGGCGGGCAGGCACGCGAAAGCTGGCTCAATGCCGGCAAACCTGCAATGCCCGGACGCCTCAACGATCTGCGCCACATCATCTACAAAAGCGCCGATGAACCCTGGCGCCGGGCCAAGCGCAATCTTGGCCTGATGATGCGCGAGGGCCTGCTGAAAGAAAACATCGATGGAGAAGCGCTGGAGTGGGCGCACAACCGCTTGCTCGGGCGTCCGGAGCAACGCCGCATCCTGATGGTGATCTCGGATGGTGCACCGGTCGACGACTCCACACTGTCCGTCAACACCGGCAACTATCTGGAGCGCCATCTGCGTCATGTCATCGATCAGATCGAAACGCGCTCTCCGATCGATCTGATTGCCATCGGTATCGGGCACGATGTGACGCGCTACTACCGCCGGGCCGTCACCATTGTCGACGCCGAAGAACTGGCCGGCGCCATGACCGATCAGCTGGCAGCCCTGTTCGATGAGGAAGGCATGGGGTCGCGGCGCACATCAGGACAGCGGAAACTTGCCTCTTAGGGCTCCTGCCGCTGCTCTTGCGGTGCTCTTGCCGTTCCTAGTGTCGAGCGCTGCCGCCGATCCACTGGCCATTGAAGCGACCGGCCTGCCGGTGTTTGACAGGTCAGTTCCCGACAATCGCTTTGGTATGCTGACCTATCTCGGCGGACTTGCACTCGACAGCCGCACGCGTGCTTTCCGGTCGCTGTCGGGCCTCACCATCACCCGCAATAACCAGATGATCATGGTCACCGACGAGGGCTACTGGGTAACGGCAACCCTGGAAACAGACGATGACGGCACGCCGATAAGCCTTTCGAATGGCCAGATCGGGCCATTGCTCGACTCCAATGGCGAGCCGATGCTGACCAAGCGTCTGGCCGATGCCGAAGCGGTAACCGGCGTTGACGGTGACATCTGGGTCGCATCGGAACGGAACCAGCCAATCCGTGCCTTCGGACTGAGCAACGGGACACTGGATGGACCAGCCCGCCTGCCGTTTGGCGAAACAGCACCGATCGGCGGAAACCGCAACCAGGGTATCGAAGCCATGGTGCACGTCGAAAGGGGTCCGCTGGCAGGTGAGACACTCATCTTTCTGGAAGAACCGCCACGCCGCGCGTCGGACCCGACCGCCGCCCGTCTCACCGAAGATGGCCGTGTCGTTCCCTTTGCGGTCCAACGGATGGATGGCTTCGCGATCACCGGTGCCGCCGCCCTCCCCGACGGCGACGTGATCGTGGTTGAACGGCGTTTTCTATGGGATGATGGTATCTTCATGCGGCTACGGCATCTGCCGGCCGATGACATTGCAAACGGCGCAGTTCAGGGCCGTCTGATCCTCGACGCCGATGGCGCAACGCAGATCGACAATATGGAGGGGATCGCCATCACCGATCACCCCGACGGACCGATCCTGACATTGATCTCCGATGACAATGGGAATCTTTTTCAGCGCACCGTGCTGCTGCGCTTTCAACTCACCGGCAATCTGTCGGAACTGACGGTTTCTACGCCGCCTGCGCCTGTCGCCCGTCCAAGCCGGTGACAAGAAGCAGCAGGCGATAGGGAAAGAGCAGCACCGGAATCGCGCAAAGCTTGATGGCCAGATCGCCAAGCGCCCAACTCACCCAGCGTGGTGCCTCGAAAGCCAGCACGCCAAACAACGGAGCGGCGTCTGTCGCGAAGGCATCGCCATAACCGACAAGCGGAGTCAGAAACGCTGCAAAAGCCAAGGTGAAAAAGAGACCCGTATCAACCACCGAACCTGCGAAGGATGAAATCGCAGGCGGCTGCCACCAGGCCGCTTTGCGCTCGCCGCGCGAAAGATGGGAAAACAATTGAACGTCGAGCAATTGTGCAACCAGGAATGACAGACCGGACGCCAGCGCAATGCGCGGTGTCGCGAACACGATCGACAGCACAACCGCAACCATGAACCCGATCAGCACAACCTGACGCGCCTTGGCAGCCCCAAAGGCGCGGTTGGCAAAATCGGTCACCAGGAACGCCAGCGGAAAGGTGAACGCGCCCCAGGTCAGGAGATCGCCCAGCATCAACGGCCCGATCGCCCCGGCAAGCGGATGTTGCACCAGGACATTCGACACAACGATCACCGCCGCCATGGCAAGCATAGCGGCAATAAAGAAAGCTGTACGGGTCATGGGGCTCTTAAGCGCTCTGCGCTTTCAGAACTTCTTTCTTCACTTTCAACGCATTGGCCGAAAGATCCGTGTCACGCGCTTTCATCAGAAACGCATCGAGGCCACCGCGATGCTCCACCGAGCGCAGCGCGCTGGCGGAGATGCGCAGGCGCACCGTACGGCCAAGCGAATCCGACACCAGCGAAACGGTGTTCAGATTGGGCAGAAAACGGCGACGGGTTTTGTTGTTCGCATGGCTGACATTGTTGCCAGTCTGCACACCCTTGCCGGTCAATTCACAACGACGAGCCATAACAGGTCATCCTCAAGCATCTTTGTTGGCGGCGAACAGACAACTGACCGGACAAGGCGCCAAGAGCACACTTCCCGGCAGGTCTATTGCCGCTGTTCGAAAACAGTCAGTCCGATGGATTAGATCAAACCAAATCACCAATCAGCCGGGGCATACCCAGGCCGATCCAAAACAGGCCGTGTCTATAGGCATCACTCACCTGCGTCGTCAAGAAGAGACAAGAGCTTCATGCCGTCAAAACCGCACCAAAAATGCCACAAACGAGGCGAAGTTTCTGCCGGGGATTCGCACACGGCTCGAAACAAAGCTACGATCGGTCGATGGTTAACGAGTGGTCAACGGCTTTCGCCTAGCGTTTCACCGTGCCGGGCAAGCTGTGCCAGGTTCCCACCGCCTTGAGATCGCTCTGTCAGCGAGGACAATTGACCGTGACCCGAACACCAGCAACTGACAAGCGCTCGGCATTCTGGACACCCGTGGTCAAAGGTGGCGCTGCCCTTGCTCTTGGCTTGGCAACATTCCTTGGCTCGGCTCAGACCGTTAAAGAGACAGCCAGCCTTGCACCTCTTGCCGGCCCGGCGCCGGCGCACGCATCCGCCTCCAGCCTGCGCATCACCTATGCAGCGCGCCTTGCCGGCGTGCGTATCGGCACGGGCGTCCTCTCCGCCAATCTGGACGGGACACGTTACACCGCCACCATGTCGGCACGCACAAGTTCGGTCGGGCGCCTGGTAAGCCAAGGTCAGGGCGAAGCGGTCTCGCGCGGCGTCTTCGGCCGATCTCTGGCTGTTCCGGTCAGCTATGATCTTTCAGCATCCGAGGAAGACCTCACCAACGTGGTCCGGATGCGTCTATCGCGCGGAGACATCGCCGAACTTTCCGCCGAGCCTCCGCTGTCGGAACACCCCAACCGCGTGGCCGTGCGCGCTCAGCACAGGCGCGATGTGGTGGACCCGGTATCGGCTTTGCTGATGCCCGTGCCAAATGCCGAAAGTGCCATGGGTCCTGCCGCCTGCGACCGCACCATTCCTCTCTTCGACGGCCGCCAGCGTTATGACTTGGCACTCAGCTTCGTGCGGATGGAACAGATCCAGTTCGGCAATGGCCAGGCCGCCGTCTGCCGCTTGCGCTATCGTCCCATCGCCGGTCACCGGTCCAACCGCCGGGTGAATCAAGAGCTGGCCGCCAACACCAATATTTTTGTTTGGCTCTCTCAGGTCGGCGACGCGGCGCTGGTCGCACCGGTGCGTATGGAAGTCGGCCTGAATTTCGGGACCCTGTCCATCCAGGCGCTGGATTTCGCGGCACAATAGGACATTACCGGTGTCGGCGGAACGTCGCTTGGCCAGCTATGGAACGCTCGCCCCAGGCCGCTCCAACCACAGCCAGCTCGCTGATCTGAAGGGCACCTGGCTTATGGGCACGGTTCGCGGCAAACAGACCGTAGCCGATTGGGGCCGATGGATCGGCTACCCCGGCTTCCTGCTCGATGGAACCGCCGATACCGTTGAGGTTCACATCTTCCAGTCGGACGACCTGCCCGATCACTGGGAACGTCTGGATGCCTTTGAAGGCGAAGCGTACAGCCGCGTGGTGACGCAGGCCCAAACGGATGAAGGCGAGCTTGATGTGTCCATATATGTCCTGCGCCCGGAGCCCAGCACAAAACGCTGATCCATAACGTTTGCGGCAAGCTCACACGTTGTTGATCCAGATCGCCTGGGTCCACGGAACAATCAACGATAATGGCATCAACACATAACTGGCACCAATCGTGGCAAACGACAGGGCCTGCCAACACCAAGGAGATTTCCTTCCATGCGCATTCTGTTCACCGGCGGTTCCGGCAAAGCCGGGCGTCATGCCATCCCTTATCTTCTCGATCAGGGACATCGCGTCCTCAATCTGGATAAGGTCCCACTCGACCACCCGGGCGTCGACAACCGTATCGCCGATATCACGAACGCCGGGGAGGTTTTCGATGTGATGGCCAGCTATGCCGGTTTTGATGAACTTGAACCGGGCACCGGCGTTCCACGTTTCGATGCCGTGGTGCATTTCGCCGCCATCCCGCGCCTGCTTCTGACGGCCGATAGCGAGTGCTACCGCGTCAACACGCTGGGAACGTACAACGTCATCGACGCAGCCGTGAAGTTCGGCATCAGAAAGATCATCTTTGCTTCGTCCGAAACGACCTATGGCGTCTGCTTCGCAGATGGCGAGCGCAAGCCGGATTATCTGCCGCTTGACGAGAACCACCCGGTTGTTCCCGAAGACAGTTACGCCATGTCGAAGGTGGTCAATGAAGTCACGGCCCGCAGTTTTCAACGCCGCTCGGGCTTCGACATTTATGGCCTGCGGATCAACAATGTCATCGAACCGCACGAATACGAGCAGAACTTCCCGGCCTACATGGCCGATCCGTCGCTTCGCCGCCGCAACTTCTTTGCCTACATCGACGCCCGCGATCTGGGCCATATGGTCGATCGCTGCCTGGCGACGGACGGGCTTGGCTTTGAGATTTTCAATGTCTCCAACGACGACCATTCAGTTGCGGCCACGACACAGGAGCTTGCTGAAGCCTATTATCAAGGCATTCCCACCACTGAGATGGGTCCGAAGGAAACCTTCTACGCCAATGCCAAAGCCAAGCGTCTTGTCGGCTATCAGCCAAAACACAGCTGGCGGATGTATCTCAAGGAGTAAGTGAAGCTCTCGTCGAGCACCCAAATCTCGACGATCTCATCACGCAAGCGTGCCAACGGGTATGATCTCTCTGGAAAGCGACGAAAAGGGCGATCCATCCCAGTCACCCAACCACTGGTTGACCCGCAGTCCGGCGCGATCCAGTAGATCGGCGACATCGGCCTGAGCCGTGTAGCGGATGCGGTCTTCGCCCGTCCGCACTTCGCCGGTTGCCAGGATACGGTAGCCGTTCGAGTAGCCGAGAATGCTTGTGTTCTCGTCGAACGTAGAGACGTTCCATTTCTCAACGAGGCCGTGATCAGGCGTGTCGAGAACATGTCGCGTTTCGTCCTTGGTCCGCTCCTTGCGCCCCGGATAGCCTGGGTTGCGCGTATCGAAAATGAAGATCCCGCCGACATTAAGATGGGCCGTTATCGTCCTCAGAACGGAGAGCTGTTGGTCTTCATCGAGAAAGACCTGGAACGTGTGCCCGGTAAGCACGATCAGATCGAAGCGTTCGTCAAGCCTGACCGACCCTGCATCGGCCTGAACCCATGCAACCCGATCCCCGCCGGCACGGGTCTTTGCAACGCTGAGCATACCCGAAGCCGGATCGACACCGACGACTCTGGGCACATCGTACAGAGCGACAGCAAACGCACCGGTGCCACAGCCTAGGTCAAGCACCGACTCCTTGCCATCGGCCAAGGTACGGCAATAGCGGAAATCACGGCGTTGCGATGCGCCGGCATCATAGAGCTCGGCGAGATCAAGCTCGGTGTAGATCGAACCCGGCACTCTGGTGTGGTTCGCCGATCCCATTCTTTTTGAGCCTCCGGTCATGGTGCAAGTGATTGAAACGGCAGCACATTAGACAGGTATGGTCACCCCGGCCATCTGTCCCATTCTGGGGCAACAGGATTAACGCGGTGGTATTTCTGCCATAAAAGGAACGCACCAGCTTGTGGCACCTCGCCACATCATCCACCATATGAAGCGTGAACAGAGGCGGAAAATCCGCCGAACCGCCGATTCGGACATGATGTGTTCGCGGCGCGTTCCATAGGTTAACACGTCACTCTCCGCATCCCCCAAGGCTTCTTCCCGACCATGCCCTACACCGCACGATCCAAGGCACCCGGCGCTGGTGTGACGGCCATTCTTGGCCCCACCAACACCGGGAAAACCTACATGGCGATTGAGCGCATGATGACGCACAAGTCCGGCGTGATCGGCCTGCCCCTGCGCCTGCTGGCCCGTGAGGTGTATCTGAAACTCTGTGACCGGGCGGGTGTGGACAAGGTCGCATTGGTGACGGGGGAGGAGAAGATCATTCCGATGACACCCGCCTATTGGGTGTCCACCGTGGAAGCGATGCCGCGCGACCTCGACGTTGATTTCGTCTGCGTCGACGAAGTGCAGATGGCGGCCAATCTTGAACGTGGCCATGTCTTCACCGATCGCATCCTCAATGTCCGTGGCAAGCTGGAAACGATGCTCCTCGGTGCAGGCACCATTCGCGGTTTGCTTGCCAACCTTTTGCCCGGCATCGCCATCGAGCAGCGTCCGCGGATGTCGCTGATCACCTATGCAGGCTCAAAGAAAATCACACGTCAGCCCCGTCGGACAGCCGTCGTCGCCTTCTCCGCCAATGACGTCTACGCGATTGCCGAACTGATCCGCAGACAACGCGGCGGC
>JANQJE010000063.1 GCA_028281795.1 Cohaesibacteraceae bacterium
TATGGCAAGCGTTGTGAAAATGGCTTCCACCGCGCCGGCAGCACCGAGCAGATGACCGATGGCAGACTTGGTCGACGACATGGTGAGACCGGAGGCGGCATCACCCAAAAGACGCTCCACGGCGCCGAGTTCGATTTCATCGCCAAGCGGTGTGGATGTGCCGTGAGCATTCACATAATCTAGCTCAGCGGGCGATATCTCCGCGCGTTTCAGCGCAGCCGTCATGCAGCGGAACGCACCATCGCCGTCCATCGACGGCGCGGTGATATGGTAGGCATCGCCGGACAAGCCATAGCCAATCACTTCGGCGTAAATTGTCGCGCCGCGTGCTTTGGCGTGCTCCAGTTCTTCCAGAACGACCACGCCGGCGCCCTCGCCCATCACGAAGCCATCGCGATCCTTGTCATAGGGACGAGACGCTTTTTCAGGCGTGTCGTTGAAGCCCGTAGAGAGCGCTTTGCAGGCGGCAAAACCGGCTAGCGCTATGCGACCGAGCGGCGACTCGGTCCCACCGGCAACCATGACATCGGCATCGTCGAGGGCGACAAGCCGCGCCGCGTCGCCAATGGCGTGCGCACCGGTCGAACAGGCCGTCACCACCGCATGGTTGGGACCTTTCAAACCGTGCTTGATGGACACATACCCACCGGCGAGATTGATCAAGCGGCCGGGAATGAAGAACGGACTCAAGCGGCGTGGACCTCTTTCAATGAGCGTCTGCGCGCCATCGGCAATGCCATTCAGGCCGCCAATGCCCGATCCAATCAAAACGCCGGTGCGGGTCTGATCCTCATAGCTTTCCGGATGCCAGTTGGCATCGGCCAGGGCCTCATCGGATGCCGCCATGGCATAAACGATGAAGTCGTCGACCTTGCGCTGCTCTTTCGGCGCCATCACGCTGTCGGGATCATATGTCCCATTCGAACCATCGCCACGCGGAATCTGGCAGGCGATCTGACATGCCAGATCGTCCACCTCGAAGTCCTCGGGGCGGCGTGCGCCGGACTGACCGGCAACCAATCTATCCCAGGTGACCTTGGCGTTCGCGCCGAGCGGCGTGACCATGCCCAGGCCGGTGATAACAACGCGCCGAAGCTTGGTCATTGCTGTTTGCCTGTTCTTGCGTCCATGTCGGTTCCGTCGGGAAGACTTACTTGGATGCGCCTTCGAGGAACTTCACGGCATCGCCAACGGTGAGAATGGTTTCGGCCATATCGTCGGGGATTTCGACGTTGAACTCTTCTTCAAACGCCATCACGAGTTCAACGGTGTCGAGGCTGTCTGCGCCAAGATCATCGATGAAGGAGGCTTTTTCTTCAACCTTATCGGCTTCGACACCGAGGTGTTCGACGACAATTTTCTTCACGCGTTCTGCGACATCGCTCATGGGGTACATCCTTTCATGATGTGGACTGTAGGGTGCCCGGCAGAGGCGCCGGAGGCATATGATTTTTTTGTGTTTTGCTCGCAGCACGACGGCGCGCGCGGCACAAAGCTCCGCGGCCCCTTATCAACCTTGATCGCGTTCAGCAAGTCAGGCGACGCTGAACCGGGACCGATGGGACCAGATAATTGTGGGTGGGATTGGCCGAACCGATCCCGTCAGATCATCGCCATACCGCCATTGACGTGCAGTGTTTGACCGGTGACGTAACTTGCCTCGTCGCTGGAGAGATACACCACGGCGCTGGCAACTTCCGCCGGACTGCCGAGTCGCCCGGCCGGAACCTTGCTGAGAATGCCGGTACGCTGGGCCTCATTGAGCACATCGGTCATTGGCGTTTCAATGAAACCGGGCGCCACGCAGTTGACGGTGATGTTGCGCGATGCGACTTCCTGAGCCAGCGCCTTTGACATGCCGGTCAGACCGGCTTTGGCGGCCACATAGTTTCCCTGGCCCGGGTTGCCCATGGTGCCGACAACGGACGTGATCTGAACGATACGCCCGAAACGGCGTTTCATCATGCCCTTGATCGCAGCCCGGGAGAGCTTGAAGGCGGCCGTGAGATTGACCTGGATGACAGCATCCCAATCCTCATCCTTCATACGCATGAAAAGCTGGTCGCGCGTGATGCCGGCATTGTTGACCAGAATGTCGAGCGGCCCGGCAGCGTCTTCGGCGCGGTCGATAAGCCCGGCAACGTCATCGGCATCGGAAAGGTTGGCGGTCATGGGAACGGCAAGCTCGCCCAAAGCCTGAGCTTTCTCCTCCAGAACCGCCTGCCGTGTACCGGTGATGACGGTTTTTGCACCCGCCTGCGTCAGCGCCTTGGCGATTTCTCCACCAATGCCGCCTGAAGCGCCGGTGACCAGCGCTGTGCGCCCTTCCAATGAAAACATGCGTTCCCCCAAAAGCTCTTTTGATGTGGTTCTAGCGCGCGAGGTGTTCGGCGACGCGGTCGACGTCGTCCGGCGTTGCTACATTGAGAATGGTTGCGCCGTCCACCATGCGCTTGATCATGCCCGACAGGGCCTTGCCGGCGCCGATCTCAACAAACGTATCGACTCCATTGGCTGCCATCCATTCAACGCTCTCACGCCAACGGACACGTCCGGTAACCTGCTCGACCAGCCGGGCGCGTACCGCATCCGGTTCGATGATCGGGCTGGCCAGCACGTTGGCCACGACCGGCTTGGACGGGGCCTGAACGGTCGCCCCAGCCAACTGCGTTCGCATTACATCGGCGGCGGGCGCCATGAGCGCGCAATGAAATGGCGCGGACACCGGCAACAGGATGGCACGCCGGGCACCGGCTTCCTTGGCAAGCTCGATGGCGCGCTCCACAGCGGCTTTCGAGCCTGAAATCACAACCTGGCCCGGTGCGTTGTCATTGGCGGCCTCGCAGACATCGCCGTCAGCAGCCTTGGCCGCGATCTCTTCAACAGCCGCGAGGTCGAGATTGAGAATAGCAGCCATCGCGCCCTCGCCCACCGGGACCGCCGATTGCATCGCCTCGCCGCGTGCCCGCAACAGTTTGGCGGCCGTCGGAATGGAAAAAGCGCCACCGGCCGCCAGTGCGGAATATTCGCCAAGCGAATGGCCAGCCAGATAATCAGCATGCTTGGCAACCGTTACGCCGCGCGAGGCGAGCGCCATCGTAGCGGCAAGGGACACCGCCATGAGGGCAGGTTGCGTGTTGGCGGTGAGGGTCAAATCGTCTTCAGGCCCCTCGAAGATGATGGCCGAAAGTTCTTCACCCAGCGCGTTATCGACATCCTGAAAAACGGCGCGGGCTTCGGCAAATGTGTCCACCAGTGCTTTGCCCATGCCAACGGCCTGGCTGCCCTGACCGGGAAAGAGAAAGGCTGTCGCCATAAAGCTGGTCCTCACCATGTGTGAATGAGCCGCAGGGTTTGGCCGCTCCGCGTGCGAAGGTCAAGATGGTGCCTCTTGTGTGCAGCCATAAACTAGCGTATGTCGCGCCGGTCTTTCATGATGAAAGGCTCCGGCCGGGGGTTGAACGGAAGGCTGATCGCCAGGTTTCGCGCCAAACGATCAGCAGGTGGAAAACTATCCACCGGCTTCCCGTGTTCCCGCTCTCGAACCTTTCGAACGGTTCTCCTCTCCCGATTGGGATGGATCAGCAGTTCGAAGAGGCTTTGCGCCGGATGATCCAACCACTGAGGAGTGACCGCATGGCACTTTACGAACATGTGTTCCTCGCCCGCCAGGACGTGTCGCAGCAACAGGTCGACGCTCTTGTGGAACAGTACACCGGGCTGATCTCGGAAATGGGCGGCTCCGTCGCCAAGACCGAGTATTGGGGCATGAAAAGCCTCTCCTTCCGCATCAAGAAGAACCGCAAGGCGCATTACACGCTGATGAACATCGACGCTCCGTCGGATGCCGTCAGCGAAATGGAACGCCAGATGGGTATCAATGAAGATGTCCTGCGCTTCATGACCATTCGTGTCGACGAGCATGAGGAAGGCCCCTCTGCGATGATGCGCAAGTCCGACCGCGATGACCGCCGCGGTGGCCGCGGTGAGCGTGGCGACCGTCCGGAGCGCGGCGAACGCCGCCCGCGTCGTGAGGAAGAAACCGCGTCATCCGACGACAGCAAAAGTGAAGGAGACGAATAATGGCCGCTCCAGCACGTCGCCCGTTTTTCCGCCGCCGCAAGACCTGCCCGTTTTCCGGCGATAATGCGCCGAAGATCGATTACAAGGATGTGCGCCTGATGCAGCGCTACATTTCCGAGCGCGGCAAAATCGTTCCCTCGCGCATCACCGCCGTTTCGGCAAAGAAGCAGCGTGAGCTGGCCAAGGCCATCAAGCGTGCACGCTTTCTGGGCCTTCTGCCCTATGTCGTGAAATAAGCGACAAGACTATCGAACGCTGGAGATGCGGGTATTGCCCGCATCTTCTAACCGCCCCTTTTTCACCTTGGGTCGCGGGACAGCAGGCAGGATGAAGACCCCTGCCTTTTGGTGACGGTTGACACTCCTGCCTCAACCCGCCTGCGTTGTTCCTTCGCGATCCGAAAGACACCAAGGATCCAGACGATGGACATCATTCTTCTCGAACGCGTCGCCAAGCTCGGCCAGATGGGCGAGACCGTCAAAGTCAAAGATGGCTATGCACGCAACTTCCTGCTGCCGCAGGGCAAGGCGTTGCGCGCCACCAGAGCCAACCTCGCCAGGTTCGAAGCTGAGCGCGCGCAGCTCGAAGCGCGCAACCTTGAGCGCAAGTCCGAAGCCGAAGGCGTGGCGAACAAGCTGGAAGGCGCGAGCTACGTCATCATCCGTTCAGCTGGCGAAACCGGACAGCTTTACGGCTCCGTTGCGGCGCGCGACGTTGCCGAGGTTGCGACCAATGACGGCGTCAGCGTCGAGCGTAGCCAGGTTCGCCTCGACCGGGCCATCAAGACCATAGGTCTGCACCCCGTTGTCGTGCAATTGCATCCTGAAGTCGAAGTGACTGTGACGATCAACGTTGCGCGTTCCACCGATGAAGCTGAACGTCAGGCTGCCGGTGAAGACCTTACCGTGCAGGATTTCGATGGCTTTGAGTTCGAGGAAGATCTCGACGAAGAGGCCAATGAGGACATCTTCGAAGTGGCGCCGGAAACGGATAGCGACGCTGATGATGATACCGGTGAAACGACCGAGACCGAGATCGACGGCGAAGATGACGACAGCCGCACGGAAGGTTAGTCGGCTTCACCTCATCGAAGATAAGAAAACCGGGCTCCTGGCCCGGTTTTTTGTTGGGAAAAGCTACAGAGCCTCCTCACCTGGCGCCGTGCTTTCCCGTGACGAGCCGACCAATTGGGGATCGGTTTTCAGCAGGTTTTACGCAATCGGCTCGATCACTTTACCTAAGGTTAAGTGGAACCGCTTATCGATTGGATCATGTACTTTGTGTCCTAGGCGATAGGGAAAACCATGCTTCAGAATTTGTCCATTTCAACGAAGCTGACCGCTGGCAATGCGGCGCTAGCCGTTGCCGGGGTGTTGTCGGGCGTCGTCGGCATCGTCATGCTTTTGAGCATCGAAAACGGGGTCAACGAGATCACCGAATATGCAGCTCCACTGGTCGAGACCACCGACGATCTGATCTACGCCGTCTCGGAATCGCACAAAGTGGCCGTTGAAATGCTGGCCGATCAGGACCTGGCCAGCATTGCCCAGCGCGAAGCGGAGTTCGCCAGTGCTCTGGAAGCTTTCGATGCTGGCTACGGAACCCTGGATCATCTTCTGGTCGACGCCGACCTGCAACAGCTTCTTGAGACGACCGCCGCCACACAGCGCGATTTTCTGACGGCCGTGGAGCAGATGCTACAGGCACATCGCGGCGGGCTGGTGCAACGCGTTCAGGCGCAGTTGCTGGTCGACAGTTTCGACCGGATCGGCAATGTTGTTCTCTCCGAACTTGAGCTGCTTGCTTCCAACAATACTGCCAAGATGGAAGCTGCCCAGGAGGAGGGCAACCGGCTTGTCTTCAGCGGCACCGCAACGGCCTGGGAGGTCAATGACCTTTTGCGGACGCTGTTCGCACAGGACTATCCGGCAATCGAAGCATCGAAGAACCTGCAGATCACCGTCGGACAGTTGAAAGGCTCCGTCACGCGTTATCTGTCGATCACGAGCATGGATGACCTCGCTCCGGTCCGTGAGGAGTTCGTGACGTTGATCGAAGGCGCCGACACCCATTTCGCTCAATTGAGAGATGTCGCCGAAGTCCAGCTCAGGGAAGGGGTTGAGGCCCCCATCGAAATCGAGTTCATCGATTACATCGAAGGCATCTTTGACAGTTGGGTCGCCCAGGCGCAGGAAACCAGTCAGGTTTTCGACACGCATGACAAAGTGTTGCTTGCCCAGCAAAATTCCGCTGTTGCCGCTGAACGGGTGGATGATCTGGCCGACCAGCTCATCAGCGAACTCAACCTGATTGCCGATCGTGGCGATGCCGTTTCAACCGCCGCCGATGCTCAGGCTGCGGTCCAAGTGCAAACGGCTCAGATAGCGCTCATCGGTCTGTCGATTGCTATTCTGACCGTGTCCATTCTGATGACCGTGGCCGTCCGCAAAACGATCACGATGCCGTTGATGACCATCATCCAGGCTCTCAATGGACTGGCCAAGGGCGATACGGATATCTCCGTCGCCCAGGATAATCGGCGGGACGAGATCGGTCAGTTGCGTCGGGCGCTCGGCGTTTTCCACGACCAGGCGATTGAGAAAAATCGGCTGGCCGAGGAACAGGCTGCTTCGAAGGCGGAGGCTGAGCGCAAGGCCAACACGCTGCAAACCCTGTTCGGATCGTTCGAAACAGCTGTTGGGGGGGTGGTCGACAAGCTTTCGACAGCGTCAGGCACACTGCAGACATCGGCACGCACAATGACCGATGTAGCCGAAACCACCAGCGACCGGTCCTCGGTCGTCGCGTCCGCTTCGGAAGAAGCTTCCACTAATGTTCAGTCCGTTGCGACGGCCGCAGAAGAGATTTCCGCTTCGGTGGCCGAGATTGGTCGTCAGGCCAGCGACTCCTCGACCAAGGCCGGGGCCGCCGAGCGTGAAGCTGAGAGCACGATGGAGAAGGTGCGCACCCTTTCCAATGCCGCCCAGCGTATCGGCGATGTGATCACGCTCATTGAAGAGATTGCCGAGCAGACGAACCTGCTGGCGCTCAACGCGACCATCGAAGCGGCCAGGGCCGGCGAAGCGGGCCGCGGTTTTGCCGTGGTGGCCAGTGAAGTCAAGGAGCTTGCCTCGCAGACCGCTAAGGCCACCGCCGACATCGCAGCGCAGATCACCGATATTCAGGATGCCACGGAAACCTCCGCGATGGCCATTTCCGGTATTACAACCTCTATTCAGGAACTCAGCGCCATTTCCTCTTCGATTGCATCGGCTGTCGAGCAGCAGGCGGCTGCGACGCAGGAGATCGCCGCCAACGTCCACCGCGCGGCAAGCGGGACGCAGGAGGTGTCATCGAACATAGCCACAGTCAGCACGTCAGCGCAGGAATCTCAGACGTCCGCGAACTCGGTTCTCGCTTCGGCGGGCGAGCTTGCCGAGCAGGCCGACATGCTCAAACGTGAAGTCTCGACCTTCGTGGATAGCGTTCGCGCCGCAGCCTGAACTCAGACAGTTCCGCCATGCTTCAGAAAGCCGGGCCAGTGCCCGGCTTTTTGGTCTGATCCACCGATTTGACATGAGGCGACAAGCCACTTGTCCACACCGCTCCCCGTAGCCCACAGGGTAAGCCGGATGAGGGAGCACATCTGACTTTTTTTGCCCGATCGGTATGTCTTGCCGCACAAATGCACCAGACTCAGCTATGCTGATCACCTGATCGATAAGAGGCTACGATGAATGAGCTTGCCCCCGTTTCGGTGACCGGCAGCGAAGCGCTGCGCTCTGCCCCGCACAATGCGGAAGCAGAAGCCGGGTTGCTGGGTGCTATCCTGGTGAACAACGAGGCGTTCTACCGCGTTGTCGACTTTCTGGAGCCGCAGCACTTTTATCTCGCGCCTCACCAGAAAATCTTCGCCACAATCTCCGAACTCGTGCGCGGTGGCAAGGTCGCGACACCGATCACGGTGAAGACCTATTTCACCGAGGCTGAAACCATCGGCGAGATGAGTGTACCGGCCTATCTTCTGCGTTTGCACGGCGATGCGACCAGCATCATCAATGTCGTGGATTATGCCGGCATGGTGTATGAGCTGGCGCTGCGCCGGATGCTGATCGGCATCGGCGAGGACATGGTGAACATCGCCTACGATGCGACGGTCGACATGTCCGCCGGTTCGCAAATTGAGAACGCGGAAAAACAGCTTTTCTCTCTGGCTGAAAAAGGCCGCACCGAGCAAGGCTTTGTCGGTTTCGGCAATGCGCTTGAGCAGGCCATCCATATGGCCACCGCCGCCTATCAACGCGACGGTCACCTGTCGGGCCTGCCGAGCTATTTCCGCAATCTGGACGGCCGGATGGGCGGACTGCAGAAGTCCGACCTGATCATTCTCGCCGGACGCCCGGCGATGGGCAAAACGTCGTTGGCAACCAACATCGCCTACAATGTTGCCAAGCACTGGCGCGGGGGTCCCGGCCCCAACAATGAGATTGAAACCGAAGCCGGTGGCATCGTCGGTTTCTTTTCTCTTGAAATGTCTTCAGAGCAGCTCGCCACGCGTATTCTGGCCGAACAGTCGGGCGTTTCCTCCTCGCGCATCCGGCGCGGCGACATCAAGTCCGATGAATTTGAGAAGGTGGTCATGGCGAGTCAGGAGATGCATGCCATCCCGCTTTACATCGACCAGACCGGCGGCCTGACCGTCGGCCAGCTTGCGGCCCGCGCCCGGCGCCTGAAACGGCAAAAGGGACTTGATCTTCTGATTCTGGATTATCTGCAATTGCTGCAGGGATCGTCACGCCGCTCCAGCGAGAACCGGGTTCAAGAGATCACGGAAATCACCACGGGTCTCAAGGCGTTGGCCAAGGAACTCGATGTTCCGATTCTGGCTCTGTCACAGCTTTCCCGTCAGGTCGAAGCACGTGAAGACAAACGCCCGCAACTTTCGGACCTGCGTGAATCCGGGTCCATCGAACAGGATGCCGACGTGGTGCTTTTCGTCTACCGCGAGGAGTACTATCTGCAGAACAAAGAGCCCAAGCCGAACACCGAAGAGCATCTTGCCTGGCAGGAAGAAATGGACCGCGTGCACGGTCTGGCCGAGGTGATCATCGGCAAGCAGCGCCATGGCCCCACCGGCACCTCCAAGTTGACCTTCGAAGCGGAGTTGACGCGCTTCGGCGATTACATCGAAGACGATCATGTGCCCGATCACTTCTGATCGATGGGAGTGCCGTCTTTGATGTCTGATCCGTCCTGGAACGCCGACCATGAAGGTGGGCGGCTGACCATCGACCTGCGTGCGCTGGTCGCCAACTGGCGCGAGCTTGGTGACTTGGCAAAGCCCGGCAACTGCGCTGCTGTGGTCAAGGCCGATGCTTATGGTCTCGGTCTGCAACCCGTATCCCGCGCGCTTTGGCAGGCTGGCTGCCGGACCTTCTTCGTCGCCCTGCCGCAGGAAGCGTTCGCGCTGCGCGGCCATTGTCCAGAGGCCGTTATCTACTGTCTTGGGGGGCTGACGCCCGGAGGGGCGGCCGACTTTGCAACCCATGGCATCCGGCCCGTCTTGAACACCCTGAGCGAGGTCGCCGAATGGGCGACTCTGAAGGACGATCACCAAGCGGCGCTGCACGTCGACACCGGTATGACGCGGCTTGGCCTGACACTGACCGAAGCCTCCGAACTGGCCGAGGATACCGACCGGGTTGCAACGCTCCATCTTGCGCTGGTGATGAGCCATCTGGCCTGCGCGGATGAACCTGCACACCCGCTCAACGATCAGCAGATCGCGCGCTTCGACAAGGTCCGCTCGCTCTTCCCGGGAGTCCCCGGTTCGCTGGCCAACTCCGCCGGTACATTGCAGGGCGCGCGGTTTCGCCATGATCTGGCCCGCCCTGGCATCGCGCTTTACGGTGGCGAGGCGATCTCCGCCCCCTCCTCGTCCGATCAGCGGACAACATTGCGCCCGGTCGTGAGGCTTGAAGCCCGCATCATACAGATACGGCAGGCCCGGATGGGCGACGCAGTTGGCTATGGTGCCCGGGAGACCCTGAAGCAGGACAGCCGCATCGCCATCCTCGGCGTCGGATATGCCGATGGCTATCACCGGTTGGCAGGCTCGACCAACGAAGCGGCAGGGGCATCGGTCGTCATCGATGGGACTCACGCTCCGCTCGTCGGACGCATCTCCATGGATCTCATGGCGGTCGACATAACCGATCCAGCCTTCGGCCATCTTCAGGCCGGCGACCGCGTCGATCTGATCAACGAGACCTATACGGTGAATGATGTCGCCAGAGTGGCGCAAACCATCGGCTATGAGGTGCTGACCGGGCTTGGGCGGCGTTATGCGCGAACCTATATCGACGATATTTGATCTTGTTTTGTTCTCATTGCCGCGCTATGCGATGATCGAGGTGAGAAACGACTGATTCCTGACCGGAAAGGTGCCTGTGGCCAAACGACGATCCTCCTTCATATGTCAGAACTGCGGCACCGAGCACCCGCGTTGGATCGGCAAGTGCGATGGATGCGGCGCATGGAACTCACTGGTCGAGGAAAGCGCATCGGGAGGTGGCGGTGCCCTTGGCGGGCCTGCCAAAGGGTCTGCCATTAAAGGGCGGTCGGTTTCCCTGTCCTCGCTTGATCACGTCGAAGAAACCATTCCGCGTCTTGCATCCGGCGTGAACGAGCTGGATCGTGTCACTGGCGGCGGCTTTGTACGCGGATCAGCGCTCCTGGTCGGCGGCGCCCCCGGGATCGGCAAGCCCACCCTTCTGATGCAGGTTGCCGCGGCTCTGGCTCTCAAAAACGCCCGTGTCGTCTATATTTCCGGCGAGGAAGCTCTGGGGCAGGTTCGGCTGCGCGCCGAACGCCTTGGTGTCAGCAACGCACCTGTGGCCATAGCCTCCGAAACCAACCTGGAAGACATTATCGCCACGCTGGAGGACGGACCACAACCCGATCTGGTGGTGCTCGATTCCATCCAGACGCTTTGGAGCGCGGCTGTCGACAGTGCGCCCGGCACGGTCACACAGGTACGCGCCTGCGCCCAGCAGGTGATCCGCTACGCCAAGCGCACCGGTGCCAGCGTGATCCTTGTCGGCCACGTCACCAAGGACGGTCAGATCGCCGGGCCGCGTGTGGTCGAACATATGGTGGATGCCGTGCTCTACTTCGAGGGCGACCGGACCCATCACTTCCGGGTGCTGCGCGGGGTCAAGAACCGCTTCGGCGCGACCGATGAGATCGGTGTCTTCGAGATGACCGGCATCGGTCTTCAGGAGGTGCAGAACCCGTCGGAGCTTTTCCTCGGCGACCGGCTGGTGGAAACACCGGGCTCAGTCGTGTTTGCCGGGCTGGAAGGTACACGTCCGATCCTCGTTGAGATCCAGGCCCTTGTGGCACCGTCCTCCCTCGGCACCCCGCGCCGTGCGGTGGTTGGCTGGGACTCCAACCGCCTTGCCATGGTGCTTGCAGTGCTGGAAGCGCGCTGTGGCGTGCGGTTTTCAGGGCATGACGTTTATCTGGCCGTTGCAGGCGGCCTCCGCCTGAATGAACCGGCGGCCGACCTTGCCGTGGCCGCTGCGCTGGTTGCTTCGCTGACCGGGCTCTCCCTGCCGTCCAAGCAGGTTTATTTCGGCGAGATCGGTCTGTCAGGCGCTGTGCGCTCCACGCCTCAAGCGGTTCTGCGTATGAAGGAAGCGGCACGCCTTGGTTTTGAAGAGGCCATCACCGCGCCACTTGCCAAGGAGCGCGATGCAAAAACCGGCTTGCGGCTCAATGCGCATACCAGGCTGGAATCTCTCGTGGCGGATCTGGCTGCCGAGGCTGCTCAAACGGGCAATCCGCAACGTCACATGCAACCTGCAATACCACCGCACCAGCAGGCGGCCGAGTGAACAAGAAATGTGCACAGTGTTGTGACGTAGGCGATTGTGACACGTCTGTGACGCGGATGCACTTGAACGGGCTGCTGGTTCGTGAAAAAGACCTGATCGGTTACCTCCTCCGCGCGACCCCGCAAGCGTGCGCGGAGCAGACCATGCCCTAAAAGCACATGAATTAGGGGGCGGGATCTGCGGAGGCCGGATATGACCGATCAAGAGGCTTGTTCATGACCCTCACCCTTCTCGATGGTATCGTTCTGGCAGTGATCCTGCTGTCCGCCGTGTTGGCGATGATGCGCGGCTTCCTGCGTGAAATTCTATCCATCGGATCCTGGGTCGCTGCAGCGGCAGGCGCCTTCTTCTTCTATCCGGCACTCCTGCCTTTTGCGCAGCAGTACATTACCGAGGATGTGTTCGCTACGGCGGCCGTAATCGGCATCCTCTTCTTTCTTATCCTGATCGTCGTCTCCTACCTCACCATGCGGCTTTCCGATGCGGTCGCGGACTCAGCCATTGGTCCACTCGATCGCACGCTGGGTTTTGTTTACGGCGCTGCTCGCGCGGTGCTCCTTTTCGTCATCGCTGCCTTGTTCTTCAACTTTTTCATTCCGGAAAACGCTCCGCAGTGGGTGGCGGACTCGCGTTCCAAGCCGTTTCTTGATGAACTGGGTCAAGAGCTTCTTGCGATTCTGCCTGACGATCCCGAAGGACAGATCATCGATCGTATCAGAGGCAATGACGATGAAGACGCCGACGCTGTTCCCGCCGCGGGAACACAGGGTTTTGCGCCCGGTGTCACACCTGACAACCTGACCGGTCTTCTCGCGCGTACGGTCAACAACTAGCTGGCCACCAGCGCCGAGAGGGCCAAGCCCATGGTCGCCTACAATATCGAAGATGATCACTTCCGTGACGAGTGCGGTATCTTTGGCGTCTTCGGCCATGATGATGCAGCCGCACTGACCGCTCTTGGGCTCCATGCCCTTCAGCATCGCGGACAGGAGGCGGCTGGCATCGTTTCCTTCGATGGCCACCAATATTACTCCGAACGGCATATCGGTCTGGTCGGCGACCGGTTTTCCAAGCCTGAGGTGATTGAGCGCCTCAAAGGCAACCGCACGATCGGCCATTTGCGCTATTCAACCGCCGGCGGGGCAGGCCTGCGCAATGTCCAACCCCTCTTCGCCGAGTTTGCCGGCGGGGGCTTCGCGGTCGCCCATAACGGCAACATCACCAATGCACACAAATTGCAGATTGCGTTGCGCAAGCGTGGATCGATCTTCCAATCCACGTCGGATACCGAGCCCATCATCCATCTGATCGCAACCAGTACGGCGGAGAACATTGTCGGTCGGCTGACCGACGCCTTGCTGCAGGTTGAAGGTGCCTTCTCGCTGATCGCATTGACCGAAAAGAAGCTGATCGGCGTACGCGATCCGCTTGGTGTTCGGCCTCTGGTGCTGGGCGAGATCGACGGGGCCCATGTCCTGTCGTCGGAAACCTGCGGCCTCGACATCATCGGCGCCAGCTTCGTGCGCGATGTCGAACCGGGTGAAATGGTGGTGATCACCGAAAAGGGTGTTGCAAGCCACCGGCCCTTTGCGCCGAAGCCTTCGCGGTTCTGCATCTTCGAATATGTCTATTTCGCCCGGCCGGACTCCATGGTCGAAGGACGCAACGTCTACACCGTGCGCAAGCATATCGGGGCCGAGCTTTCGCGCGAGGCGCCCGCCGATGTGGACCTTGTCATCCCGGTCCCGGACTCCGGAACTCCCGCGGCGATCGGATACGCCGAAGCCTCCGGCATCCCGTTCGATCTTGGCATCGTGCGCAACCATTATGTCGGCCGCACCTTCATCGAACCGACCGATGCGATCCGCCATATGGGGGTTAAGCTGAAGCTGAACCCGAACAGGTTGCTGCTTGAGGGCAAGCGGGTTGTTCTGGTGGATGATTCTATCGTCCGTGGCACCACATCGAAAAAGATCGTTCAGATGGTGCGCGATGCGGGGGCGAAGGAAGTGCATATGCGCGTCGCCAGCCCGCCGACACGCGATGCGTGTTTTTATGGTGTGGACACGCCGGAGCGGGAAAAACTCATCGCCCATAGCCAGACCGTTGATGAGATCGCCCGGTCCATCGGTGTGGACAGTCTTGGCTTCCTGAGCATTGACGGCCTCTACCGCGCGCTGGGTGAAGCCAAACGCAATGGTGATGCCCCGCAATTCTGCGATGCATGCTTCACAAGTGATTACCCGACGCCGCTGACGGACCGGACCGAGAAAACCAAGAGTCGTCACCGCCTCGTCGAAGTCGATTGATAGACGAGATACTCTTATGACTACGCCTGCCAATGATGATGCCCAGCCGGCCATCACCCCCGGTTCCTCCGACGCGCGCGTGGTGGTGGTCACCGGTGCTTCGCGCGGCATCGGCTATGCGCTGGCCAAGGCCTTTGGCGCAGCCGGTGCTCATGTGGTCGCTGTCGCCCGAACGGTTGGCGGGCTGGAAGAGCTGGACGATGCGATCAAGGCCGAAGGCGGACAGGCCACGCTGGTCCCGCTCGACCTGAAAGACCATGATGCGATCGACCGGATGGGGCTTGCGCTTTACGAGCGGTTTGGACGCGTCGACGTGCTTGTCGGCAATGCCGGTGTGCTGGGCACCATCACTCCGCTTGGCCACCTCAAGCCGAAGGACTTCGATGAGTTGCTGGCCGTCAATGTTACAGCGAACTACCGGCTGATCCGATCGCTTGATCCGCTGCTGCGCCAGTCGAAAGCCGGCCGGGCCCTGTTCATCACATCGGGTGCCGCGCGCAAAGCCAAACCGTTCTGGGCTGGTTATGCCATGAGCAAGGCGGCGCTCGATACCATGGTACGCACCTATGCCGCTGAGATGATAAATACACCGGTGCGGGTGAA
>JANQJE010000077.1 GCA_028281795.1 Cohaesibacteraceae bacterium
GCTGCGTCGAAATCCTCGCGCGATGCTAAGGCATCGCGTTGCGGTCTTCTCCTTTCCGGCGACGAAAAATCTCCACCATCAAACCGCTCCCACCTAAGAACAGAACGCTCCAATGACATAGGGATCGAAAAGCATCACAGAAACGTCAGGCCGGTGACCGGATCTTTCCGGTCACACAAAGGAAGGAAACCCTTCAGAAATATCCAACGCCCGCATAGGAGATGGCGACTCCGCGCCTCTATGAAAAGCAGATGAGAACTGCCCGCTAAGACCTTCTTCCATCAAGCGATTGCGTCCGGGATAACGCAACGACAACCTGATTGACCAATCTCGTATACTAGAATATTAGTTTAGCCGAAGCGCCACGAAAGTGGTGTCAGGGATCGGTGGAGGGGTCTTGGTGCAACCGTTCGCGAACGCATCATGCCATGCATCCTTTCTCCGTGCCCTGCCTGAAAACAAGCTATGTGGCCCGCATCGGGAGAGGACCAAGGCGATGAACGCGCACCCCAGAGTTCAGCTCGACCCCAACGTCACACGTCAGGTGCTGGCCGATCATCCCGACCTCATGGTTGTCGACTTCAGTTTCGCGGCAGCGGGTGCCGAAGGAGCGCTGCACCATCATCCACATGTTCAGTCCACCTATGTGAAATCTGGCCGCTTCCGCTTTTCCGTCGACGGGATTGAGACGGAGTACGGCGCCGGTGACAGCTTTGTGATCCCGTCCAACGCCGTGCACGGCTGCGTCTGCCTGGAACCCGGCACCCTGATCGACTGTTTCACGCCCCGGCGTGACGATTTCCTCTGAAAGGACTCCTGACCCATGCTGAGTGTGACCACACGCTACGCCACTGACCCTGAAGCCACCAAGGCGATGGACACCGCGGCGTTGAGGGAAACCTTTCTGGCCGATGGCATGTTTGCCCAAGGTGAAATCCGGCTGATCTACTCCCACTACGACCGCATGATCGTCGGCGGTGCTGTGCCTGATGGCGGCACCTTTGTACTCGACGAAGTCAAGGAGTGCGGCACAGCATCGATCCTTGATCGCCGCGAAATGGGCATCCTGAACATTGGAGAGGCCGGAACAGTCTCCGCCGATGGAACGGATCACGCGGTCGGCAAGGGCGACATGCTCTATCTGTCGATGGGATCTGGGCCGGTCGGTTTTTCAGGTCCAGGGCGATTTTATCTTGTTTCAACGCCTGCCCATGCGGCCCATCCAACGCGGCTGGTAACGCTGGACGATGCAATCAGCGTCAAGATGGGTGGACCTGAGACGGCCAACGACCGCACAATTTTCCAGTTTATCCATCCCGATGTAATGCCCAGCTGCCAGCTTGTCATGGGCTACACGATGTTCCATGGCGGCTCGGTCTGGAACACGATGCCGGCCCATATCCATGACCGGCGGATGGAAGCTTATCTCTACTTCGATCTCGACCCGGCCAATCGTGTGTTTCATTTCATGGGTAAGCCGGATGAAACGCGCCATATCGTGGTTGAAAACGAAGAGGGCGTGATCTCACCGCCCTGGTCGATCCACTGCGGGGCCGGAACTGGAAGCTACACGTTCTGCTGGGCCATGGCGGGCGACAATGTCGACTATCGCGACCTGGAAATGGTGGCGATGGAAGACCTGCGATGAGCCCTTTCACGCTGGAAGGGCAAACCGCGCTGGTCACCGGAGCCAACACCGGGATCGGTCAGGCCATCGCCGCAGCAATGGGCCGGGCGGGCGCCCATGTGATCTGCGCCGGACGCTCGTCCTGTAAAGAAACCGTCGCCATGATCAACAGCGCCGAGGCACTGACGCTCGATTTCGCCGATCCGATAGCGGCCCGTGACATCTTCACATCGAAACCGGTCGACATTCTTGTCAACAATGCCGGTGTCATCCGCCGCAATGACAGTACCGACTTCACCGAAGCCGATTGGGACGACGTTATCGACGTCAACTTGAAAGCCGTGTTCTTCACCTGCCAGTCGTTCGCCAAAGCCATTCTGGCCCGGCAGGCGACCGGACGGATCGTCAACATCGCGTCGCTTCTGTCCTTCCAGGGCGGCATTCGCGTGCCCTCTTACACCGCCTCGAAACATGGCGTTGCCGGGCTGACCAAAATCCTCGCCAATGAATGGGCCGCCAAGGGCATCAATGTGAACGCTATCGCGCCGGGCTATATCGAGACCAACAACACCGAAGCATTGCGCGCCGACCCTGAACGCTCCAAGGCCATCCTCGATCGGATCCCTGCCGGACGCTGGGGCAAGCCGGATGACATCGCCGAGACGGCAGTCTTCCTCACCTCTCCGGCGGCACATTACATTCACGGCACCGTCGTGAACGTTGATGGCGGCTGGCTGGCAAGGTGACGACACAAACGATAGTGGTCCTCAACGGGGTCATCGGCAGCGGTAAGACCACGCTAGGACAACGGCTTGCCCGTCGCCTGCGTGGCCTTTTTCTCGACTCCGACAACGTGCGCGACCACACACGGCCGTGGTTCGTGGACGTGCGCGGCGCTCATCTAAGGTTGATGGCCCAGGTCTCCGATCATGACACGACGGTCATCGCAGAGCCTCTGCGCTTGCGTGACTGGTTGCATCTGAAACGCCTGGCGACCCCACGGGAGATCGATTGTTTCTGCATCACCCTGGCTGCCGGTGAAGACGCAATCCTGGCCCCGGATCGCGGGCGCGTTTTCTCGGCCGGCGAGCATGCGCGCATCCATCAGATGATTGCCGAGGGCTATGACCGGCGCCCGTTCAGCGATGCCATTGTGCGCACGGACGTGCATGGCATCGAGCAGACTGTCGATGAGTTGGAAATGATCTGCCGAAAACTGCTAACGATGAAGCCACCCACAAGCTTGGCACACAAAGTCACATAACCATCAATGCGCTGGCTCGGCTTCTGTGCCTAGAAAGCCGCCGGACTGACGGCTCCAGAACGCCGCATACAAACCGTTCTGCGCAAGAAGAGAGCTGTGTTCGCCTTCTTCGACGATCTGTCCATTGTCGAGCACGAAAATGCGGTCCATCTGGGCAATCGTCGACAGCCGGTGCGCAATGGCAATCACCGTTTTGTTGCGCATAACCTCTTGCAGCGAGCCCTGAATCTCTGCTTCGACCTCACTGTCGAGGGCGCTTGTCGCTTCATCGAGAATCAGGATCGGCGCGTCTTTGAGGATCACCCGCGCAAGCGCGATGCGCTGCCGCTGACCGCCGGAAAGCTTTACGCCACGCTCACCAACATGAGCATCGTAGCCCCTGCGACCCTGTTTATCCCGAAGGTCTACAATGAATGCATGAGCATGAGCTGCGCGGGCTGCGTCCTCGATCTGATCCTGCGTCACCCCCTCGCGTCCAAGTCCAATGTTATGCCTGACGGAACGGTTGAGCAACGAGGCCTGCTGGCTGACCATACCGATGGCCGCGCGCAACTCATCCTGATCCACATCGCGGATGTCCTGCCCATCGATCGTGATGGTGCCACCTTCAGCTTCGAAAAACCGCAGGATCAGGTTGACCAGTGTAGACTTTCCCGCACCCGACCGGCCAACGATCCCGACCTTCTCGCCAGATTGGATGGTCAGCGTCACGCCGTTCAAACCACCATAGCCGGGGCCGTAGCGATGCGACAGACCGGTAATGGCAATTTCTCCACCCGTCACCGTCAAGGTCGACGCATCAGGTTTGGATGGAATGACAATAGGTTGGGAGATTGTCTTGAGCGCCTCGCGCATGCTGCCGACATTCAGGAAAATCAGCCAGACAGCCTCCAGAATCCAGTCCGCCATCGTCGTGATGCGCAACGTCAGAGCAATGGCCGAACTCACCAGTCCGATGGTCGCCACCCCCGTCGACCACAACCAGATACCGTATCCGATGAATCCCACCATGATCGCGCCTTCCAGCGTAACGATGATCGTGCGCATCGCCACTCCGATCCGACGGGCGCGAAACAGCGACTGCCGCGTGTTTTCAAGCGCCACTTTGTGATCACTGGCAATCACCTCCCGGCGTGCAAAGAGCTTCAGCGTGTCAAAGTTGGAAAAGCTGTCAACGACCGACCCGATCAGGCCCGACTTTGCGTTTTGAAACGCCTCCTGAGCGCGGACCATCCGGGGCACGATCAGAGCCATCAGCCCGATGTAAAGCGCGAGCCAGATGATCAACGGAAGCGCCAGCCGCAGATCGATTCCGGCCATCAGTGTCACGATACCGATCATGTAGACAAAACCGAACGCCACCGCGTTCAGGACATTGAAAATCACATTGGACACATAATTGCCCACATCGACCAGCCGGGTCGACGTTCGGCCGGCAAGGTCTTCCTGAAACCAGCCCACCGATTGCTGCGCCATATGCCCGTGCGCCCGCCAACGGTACAGATTGGCGATGTTACACTGCACGCCGATATCGTTCAGCGCATGCCGCGCACATTGGGTCGCTGGCCGTAGGAGCAGGAGAACCAGTGCCGCACCAACAAGGCCTATCCCATGCGCGTTCCATATTTCCTGCGGCGGGGTGTCGGCCAGCATATCGATCAACCGTCCGGCATAGCTGATCAACCAGACCTCAATGCTGGCGGTGAGCACGGTGAACATCAGGCTCAGCAGCAACACAGTGCGTAAGGGGCGTAAATTGGCCCGCAAATAGGGCCAGACGCGCGGTGCAGGCGGCTTGCCGTCAGACGTATAAGGGTCGACGAGATTGAGAACCGCCGTTGTGAAGCGGTCGAAGACTCTGATCATCACAAAATGTCCCGGTCATCCGGCATGCCGCGAAAACGGTCCTTGCGCCGGATGGGCGAAGGATATCGCCCATCAAAGATCACCGGACGGCATGGGTCAGCTGAACAGCATACCACCATTGATATCGACATTGGCCCCGGTGATGAAGGCCGATTTGTCCGAAGCCAAGAAAACCACCAGATTGGCCGTGTCCACCGGCTCGCCCTCTCGCTTCACGGGCGCAGCATTGGCGACGGTTTTGCGCACCTCAGGTTTGGTGTGCACATTGTGGAAGTCCGTGTCGACCATGCCGGGACACAACGCGTTCACACGAATGTCGGGGCCCAGTTCTTTCGCCAGTCCGCGGGTCATTGTCATGATCGCACCTTTGGAGGCCGCATAGGCCACCGAACCCGGACCGCCTCCGTCACGGGCAGCCTGACTAGCAAAGTTGACGATAGATCCGCTTGTCATATGCGGCAGGCAGGCTTTGACCATCAGGAACGCGCTTGTGAGGTTCAGGTCCATCACGGAGTTCCAATGCTCCAACGACATGTCAGGGATCGTCTTGCGGGCGATCAGGCCGCCTGTGTTGTTGACCAGAATATTGACGGTACCAAACGTCTCGACGGTCTTGGCAACAAGCGCTTCAGCAGCGTCCTGTTGGGTCAGGTCACCCTGCATGGCAAAGGCTCTGCCACCGGCAGCATTGATCTCGGCCACTGCACTCTCCGCGCCTGCGGCGCTCGCATGATAGTTGATCGCGACCCTGGCGCCTTCCTCGGCCAGGCGTATCGCCGTTGCACGGCCAATGTCCCGACCGCCACCGGTAACGATGGCCACCTTACCTGCTAAATCCATGTCTTCTGTCCTTTATGTGATGCGCCCGGGCTCAGGAGCCGACGTCGAATGTCTTGGGAACGGTGACCTTGAAACTGCGCTCATCAGCATCGGTAAAGTAGAGATCGCAATCGTATCCCTGGTCATCGAGGAAGCTGAAAACCCGACGCGGCGAAGCCACGGGATAAGGCACCAAAAGGGTTGCGATGCGCTGGCGGGTCGCCTTGGGAAAGCGGGCATGCAAACAGGTACTGACCGGCAACCCTTCGAATTCCGCCGGATCGACGTCATCGAAGCCCGTTTCCTGCGTCAGTTCGGGAGCACCGGCTTCGGACCAGAGAAACTGTCCGTAGAACCCGGCTTTCGGTCCGGAGTAGCGAAACGACGTATCGCCCAGCGTCATGGGTGAGTTGGCATGAAGCAGCCAATCGATCTCGACGGGTGCACTGGCATCCACAGCATCGACGATCACGAAAAACGAGTCGTTGACGAAATAGATGTCGCGCAGAACCTGGATCACTTCAGGGGAAAGCGAACGGTAAGCCTCCGTGGCATCGCCCTGCATATAAATATGATCGCCCCGATCCTCGGCGATGACGATATGGCCGGCTGAGCGCATCGCGGCCGCCTTGTCCTTGCCGGCATATTGGCCCTTGCCGTTGATGAGGATGGCATTCTTGGAACGGGTCTGACGGCGCCACTTCTGGTGCATCTCGCTGTTGAAGGCGACGTAGTACCCCGACTGGATCGCCAGATCTTCACCGAAGCCGGAGAGGCAGAATGCGTTCTGGTCGCCATGACTATGGCTGATCGAACCGTACGGGCTGGATTTGAAATTGAACTGGATGTGCTCGCCGGCATCGTCCATGCGATGCTGGATGCAGGCCCACCCGATGCCCTTGAACCAACGCAGTTTGGGGATGTCTTTCGGCGGCACGGACTCAACAGAGCCGTAGTCATGCAGATAGACCATCTCATCGAAATTGAGATCCCACCAACCGTAGTTGTAGAACATCATTTCCGTGCCGCTATCATTCCGTTTAATCTGGTCGAAATACCACTGGTACGCGCCATTACCCGTGACACCGGCAAACTGACGCACATTGTAACCGACCTTTAGACAGACAGCGTCGCCCATCGTGCTGTCGTCACCGAAAGTGCCCCGTTTGACCTCCGGGGCTTTGGTATAGAGCGGGAAATCCGCCGTCTTTTGAAAAAACGGACGCTGATAGAGATCGTAACCGGTGTAACTCTTCAGGAGATTGGCCGCCTCAGTAAGATAGGCCATGCCGGTCATCCAGTAGTGTGGACCTTCGGCCCAGCCTCCGTCACTGTCACCCCAGGGCGAGTAGACGGTGGCCAGGAACTCCATGGAATAGTCCAGCCAGCGACGCGCTTCAGGCGTCTCATCCAGCATCGCGATGCTGGCCGGGATCAGCACGGCCGATACAGCGCGCACGGCATGGCTGTCGAACGGAAAAAGCTGAATGTTGGCGTTCCTGATAACATGATCGGCGGTCTCGCGCGTTCGCGCCAGAAGAGCGTTCAGCACCGTCTCGCGCTCTTCCGCGCTGAGTTCGCCATGCAACCAGTCATAGCCCCAGGCCAGCGCCACGTTCACGCGGAAAGCCCATTCGTCGGTGTAGCTGCGCGAGGTGGTGCCAGCCGGATTCCAGGATGCGGCCTCCAACAGCCATGCCTTGGCACGCTCCAGCATGGCGGCGTCACCCGTGACATGGCCGCCAATGGCCAGATGCCGGATCGCATAGATCAGTTCCTGGCAATCGATATAGGTCTGTCGCCAGATCGAGGCGACACGCTTGTGACCGGGATAACCGGCAGGTTCCGCCATGATATCCCGCTCCATCCACGGAGCGACGGACTTCTCAAAAAAAGAATCCCATGCACAATGGCTTGAGTCCTTGGCCACCGCTTTGCCGAACGCCGCGAGTGTCTTGGTGTTGAGCCAGAGACGTGGATGATCCCGGTTGGCCGACGCATAGCGGTCTTCGCGGCCTGGCAGAGGGGTTTCCGGTAAATCGGCGGTGACGGTGAACCGGCGTGTGCTGCTCCAGTTTGTGACCGGCGCCTTGGTATCCGCTGACCAGACCGCATAAGCCCAGTGATAGTCCCCCGGCGGTAGCGGACCGGCAGGCGTGAAAAAGTTCAGCGGCAGATTGGTGAAGACCTGCGTCTTGGCTTTAGGAAACTTCGGATCGGTGGAGACACGCAGAGCATAAACCGCTTCATCCTCGATCACCGGCAACCAGCTGAAGCGCGGAGGATTTTCCACCAGAGCTTCGCCGTCCGGCGCATACTGAATGTTCAGGCGTCCGGCGCGCGGTTCATCCAGTTTCTGGGCTTCAGTCGATAGGGCGGCTGCCGACGGCATGAGACGGTCGTTCCTTGAAGAAAATGGCGGGTAGAAGGGCGGGACGCGGCATATGCGATGCCGCGCCCCGCGCGAAGACGCTGAGGGGAGACGCCTTAGTTGTACTGACGCTCGTAGGCTGTGTTCATCACCTCGAGCACATTCTGGAAGCCCATGTCGTCCAACGTTGCCAGATAGTCATCCCAGTCTTCCATGACGTCGCCCGAGCCAAGAATCCATTGCTGCTGCCGTTCGAGCATGTAGTCGCGAATGGAGGACCAGTGACGATCATAGATTTGTTGTTCATCGGGCGTGAACGCCACACCGAGAAACTGGTCGATGAGATAATCGCCTTCATCATAGAGCGCTATGCCTTCCAGGGCGTACTCGTTGGACCATTGCACCTCGTAGGCGTAGTCCTGGTAGTAACCCCGAGCCTGCAATTGCGCGCCCACGCCGTAGAGCTGGTTGTTCACCGGCTGGTCACTGTTGAGAACCTCATCTGTGAAGATGGGCTCCCCATCAACCAGCTCGTACTGCTGACCCTCGACACCGAAATTGGCAAGGCGGCGGCCCTCTTCACTGAACCAGAAATCGAAATATCTGATCGTTTCGACCGGATGCTCGTTGGTGTAGCTGATGGCCCAGCCATCCGGCTTGATCGGGATGCGGCGGTGTTCAGCGATCCGGCGGCCCGATACCGATGCCGGTGGAGCGAAAGCCCTGAACTGGAAACCGTCGATCGACTCGGACAAACGGTTGTAGCCGGATGTGGAGGCAAACCAGTCGTGGGTCATACCACCAAGGTTCTCGGACAGAAGGTATTCCCGCGCTGAAGACCCACGGGTGAAGATCTCACCGTCGATCAGGCCCTCTTCATACCAACGCGCCAGGTTCGCGATCCCATCACGATACCCTTCGCCGGCATAAGGATGCCTGATCTGGCCATCATCGACGTAGAAATCGTGATACGTATCCGAACCTGAAGACCGGCCATCCCACAGTGTTACGAGACGGATCAACTCCGGCCATTGCCGGGCGAAATAAGGCACTTCGTCCTGCAGACCGTTGCCATTCGGATCTTGGGTCTTGAAGGCACGCAGCACTTCCTCAACCTCTTCAACCGTTTCCGGAACATCAAGTCCCAGGGCATCAAGCCAGTCGTAACGGATGAAGTAGGCACGGCCATACTTCCCGTCCGGCAAGTAGGGAATGTAGTACATGTTGCCATCGGCGGCTGAGATAGCCGAAGCGATATCAGGGTTTTCTGCGAAGAAGGCCCTCATATTGGGGGCATGTTCCTCGATCAGGTCGTTGAGCGGCACAAACGCTCCCTCGGGACCGAACTGATTGACGAAATCTTTCAGGCGGCTCGACCCGACAATATCCGGGATGTTGCCAGAGGCGAGCATAAGGTTCAGCGCCTCTGTCCGGCCGGTGTTTTCGTCGGTGCGCATATTGGCCCCGACCGTTGCATCGACGAGGTGAATACCGGTCAAGGCGCGCGCCGCCTGCTCCACAGGCCAGTTCTCGTCATAGACCGGGTAACGCGCGTGATTCATCTGGATCGTCAGTTCCAGCGGCTCTTCGACGATTCTCAAATGCTCATCCGCCAGAGCGGATCCTCCAAGTCCGGTCCCAGTCAGTAAGACCGCTGCCAACGTTAGTTTTCGCATGGTTTCCTCCTGTTGCGTTTTAGTTATTCTTTTACTCCTCCGAGAAGTATTCCCTTCTCAAAGTATTTCTGGATGAATGGATAGACGATCAAGACCGGAATGATGGAACAGACGATAATCGCCGCCGAAACAGTCTCGAACGAATAGCTTGCGTCGATCAGGGTGGTGCCGAATTCCTGGTCATCGCTAAGCGTGGCGATGGTGTGCCGCAGGAACACCTGCAACGGGATCTTGTCTTCGTCTTGAAGAAGGACCATGGCCCAGAAGAACCCGTTCCAGCGCGATACGATGCAAAACAGCGCGACGGTGGCGATGGCCGGCTTGGAGAGCGGCATGAACACTTTCCAGAGCACTTGAAATTCATTCGCGCCGTCCATGCGGGCGGCTTCTTCAAAGCTCTTTGGAATGCCTTCGAAGAAGTTGCGCAGCAGGATCAGGTTAAATCCGTTGACGGCAAACCCGATGATGATGCCGAAATAGCTGTCCAGAAGGCCAAGGTCGCGCATGTTCAGGAAGAACGGGATCAGGCCGGCATTGAACCACATGGTGAAGGCCACCATCAGGTTCCAGAACCGCCGTCCGTAAAGCTGCGGCCGCGAAAGCGCGTAGGCACCCGGGATGATGAAAGCCAGGCTCATCAACGTGCCGCCGATCGTGTAGATGAAGGTGTTCTTGTAGGAGATCCAGAACTGCGGGTCCGACAGGACGAACTGGTACGCCTCCAGCGTGAAGTCCATCGGCGTGAGAATGACGTTTCCGGCGCGCGCTTCAAATCCGGAACTCATCGACAGCGAAGCGATGTAGATGAACGGATAGAGCGTGGAGATCGCAAACATCCCGACCAGAACCATATTGGTAATGACGAAGATTTTGTCGCCGCGGGAGTACAGATTCATGTTGACCATTCCGACCCTCCCCTCACCACAGCGACGTGCGCGAATAACGCTTGCTGAGCGAATTGGCTGTCATCACCAGAATGAAGGCGACAACAGCGTTGAACAGGCCGGCAGCGGCGGCAAAATCGTATTGCCCGGACTGAATGCCCTGACGGAAAATGAAGGTGTTGACCACATCTGCCGTCTCATACGTCGCGGGCTGATAGAGCAGGATGATCATCTCAAAGGAGACTTCGAGGATGTTGCCGATGCGGATGATCAACATGATGATGATCGTCGGCATGATCGATGGCAGGGTGATCTTCCACATCATCTGCCAACGGGATGCACCATCGACCACGGCGGACTCGTAAAGAGTCGGTGAGACGCCAGCGATGGCGGCAAGATAGATGATGGACTGGAAGCCGGCCTCCTGCCAGATACCCGTTCCCACGAAGATCGGGCGGAACCACTCCGGTTTCGTCAGGAAGTAGATCGGGTCAACGCCGAACCATCCGATCACTGTGTTGACGATGCCCGCTGAAGGCGAAAAGGCGGTGATGACGATACCGGCAATAATCACCGATGAGATGAAATGCGGCAGATAAACGATGGTCTGCGCCGTCTTCTTGAACGTCCGGTTCAGGATTTCATTGAACATCAGTGCCAGCAGGATCGGCATCGGAAAGCCGAACAGCAGGGTATAGAAACTGATGATCACTGTGTTTCGCAGTGCGCGAAGAAACTGATCATTACCGAACAGGGTCTGGAAGTGATCCAGTCCGATCCAGGGGCTGCCGGCAATGCCACGGAATATCGAATAATCCTTGAACGCGATCTGCAGGCCGTACATCGGCTTGTAAAGGAACAGAAGCAGCCAGATGATGGTGGGGATCAACATCAGGTAAATCTGCCAGTCCCGCTTCAGATGATCGCTGATCCTCTCAATCCGGCTGGGTTTTCGGGCACGCTGAACGCCGCGCGCGCGGGTCGCCAGCTTCTCGGGTGAAGTTTCCAACTGCTGATTGTCGATCGCCATCAGCCGCGCTCCTGCCCATCGAGAACGCGGCCGGTTTCGGCATCGAAAACCTTGAGCATCTCCGGCGCGATGGTGAAACCATCGATCCCTTCCAGCCTGCGCACATCCGTGCCGGTCTCGGTTTTGATGACAAACGGTTCACCGTTCAGGGTGGCGTGGATAAGTGCCTCTGAACCCAGCGTTTCCACCAGATCAAGTTCGATCGACACACGGCCGGCCACCTCACCGGACGTCCCGGACACATACTCAGGACGAATGCCGACAATGACCGGCTTACCGTCCGCATTTTGCAAATCCCGCAAGGGCGCCAGCGGCAGGCTCTGACCATTAAACTCGGCGACCGGCCCGCCGTCGGACCCGCGCACAACGGCCTCAACCTGGTTCATGGGCGGCGACCCGATAAAACTGGCAACAAAAATGTTGGCCGGATTCAGGAACAGGTCCATCGGCGCGCCGATCTGCTCGATCCGTCCATCGTTCATCACCACGATGCGGTCGGCCAGCGTCATGGCCTCAACCTGATCGTGAGTCACGTAAATGCTGGTCGCACCGAGGCGCCGGTGCAGGCGCTTGATCTCGGCCCGCATCTGCGTGCGCAGTTTGGCATCAAGGTTCGACAGCGGCTCATCGAACAGAAACACTTTGGGACGGCGGACAATGGCGCGGCCCATGGCGACGCGCTGGCGTTGACCGCCGGAAAGATCGGCAGGCTTGCGCTCCAGATACTCCG
>JANQJE010000091.1 GCA_028281795.1 Cohaesibacteraceae bacterium
TCGAAAAGTCCCACGCCCTCGCGCATGGGCGCGCGCCCTTCCGGCCGCAACCCGACGCGCTGTCGCGCCGCGCCGTCGGTCAGCTCGCTTAAAATGATATCTGAACCGGGGAAGCCGCCTTCGCGCGCCCCGTCTTTGCGCCTGACCTTCTGGATGGCCCAGCTCAGTCCGGCCTCGACCGGGGTCGTCCCGGTGGTGATGTCATGCCCGTAAAGGCATAACCCCGCTTCAAGCCGCAGACTGTCCCGGGCACCCAGACCGATAGGCTCGACATTGGCATGGTCGAGCAGACGTTTCGTTAAGCCGGTCGCTGCTTCCGCCGGAACGGAGATTTCGAAGCCGTCCTCGCCGGTGTATCCGGCGCGGGCCACCTCACAATCCACGTCCCCCAACCTGAGCGTTGCAACATCCATGAAGCGCATGTCACGGACATCCGCGTTGAGGGTGGCCAGCACGGACTCGGACGCCGGGCCCTGAAGCGCGAGAAGCGCCCGGTCTGTCAGCTCGGTCACATGATCGTCGCCGATCGCGCGCTTCATCCAGGCGATGTCGTCAGCTTTGCAGGCGGCGTTGACCACCGCAAAGATGTGATCGCCCCGGTTGGCGACCATCAGATCATCGAGGATGCCACCGGCCTCGTTGGTCAGCACGCCATAGCGCTGGCGCCCTTCGCGCAGGCCCAGAATGTCCGCCGGGATGAGAGCCTCCAGCGTTTGTGCCGCCGCAGCATAGTCCTGTCCTTTGACAACCACCTGCCCCATGTGGCTGACGTCGAACAAACCGGCTTTCTGACGTGTGTGAAGGTGCTCCTTCATGATGCCCAGCGTGTATTGTACGGGCATCGCATAGCCCGCAAACGGCACCATTTTGGCGCCAAGCGCGATATGCAGGTCGTAAAGAGGCGTCTTCAGTAACTCGGTCAAACCCAACCCCGGCGGCGCCCGTCGATTTGACCTGGAATCAAACGCAGGCATTTCTGTCCGCAGAGCCCAGAAGCTCCGCTCGAAATGCCCCCTCTGTCTTGGTGCCTGAGATCGTTATCCCTTCGGCGGACGCGTGTGTGCGTCACTCTCCAGAGTGCAGGTGTCGACGATGGTCCATTTGCCTGAGAGTTTCCGGGGCGGTTGCTCCTTCGGCACTGGCTTATCCAGTTCTCCCAAACGTCGATCAGCCTTCTCAGTTAAACTGCGTATCGGCAGAAAGACAAGACACCCGCCTGTGGGTAAACGGCCATAATCTGGGACTTTCTGGACCTTTTTGCCCTGGTCTGGCTAGTACTCCGCGCTTATGCGCTAGGGCGGATTAGCTTGATCTATGTCGGCGAACTCTGCTGCGAGATTTACATATTTCGCGATTCTCGGTTGAAGATGGTTGGGAGATCTTGTCGGTCTCGCGGCACGCCACCAGACCGGCGCACGTTGTTGGTGTCCATTACTTGATGTTGGTTAAAACCAAGGGTCGTCCCCTGGACTCACAGGAAGCAAGCGTCTTTGATCTACCCCGGGTCAGGGGCGATCCAATAAGAGTTAGCCCGCCAACAACACTATGACGATTTCAGCGATGGGGGCACATAGGTCTAAGGAGCAAAGGGAAGCCGAGATCGAACCACTTGGTAGCGAAAGTCATCATCCTGTTCGACACGTTCCAACAAAACAAATGGTCCTAGCTCTCGCTCGGAGGTGCCTATCGAGAGAACGCCCGATAGCGCCGCATCAGCTTGATGCGGTGTCAGATTTGCGTTTTTCAGGGTAGCCCCATCCTCATATACAATAGCAAACCGCTCCTCGCTGGGGAGTCTGGCCAGAAACGATGCCGCTGGTTCGCTTTGCATGTATCCAAACAGTTTGAGCATGAGCGTATGGTCATGGCTAAAGGCGACGCCATCCCGCGCCTTGCTGTTGTGCCAAGAACACAACGGCATCAGGTACGAATCCTCGCCAGGTTCGACGCGACCATCTGAATTTGGTGTCATATGACCTCCTACATTGAAAGTCGGATGAGAGTTTCTGCCCGGCGTCGCGTTGGTGACATAGCAATCGGAGTCGATCCCGTAGTCGATCAGCAGTCTTTTCCAACTTCGACCGTCGATTTGCGGATCCGACGAACTACCATCAACATTGTACAAAACCCCTGCATAGTTCACCAGTGCCGCACCTGTCGACTTGATCCCTATCTCACCCCAAGTATCGACTAGCGACATCAAGCTCCTTCTTTGATCCGAAACGCTAATCGGACTAACCTCTGATAGTCTAAGCAAAACCAATTGTGTAACAATTGCATATTCCTATGGGATTTTGTCGTTTGAAAAATGTTGCCTCATCGGATCTTGTTATGTATCATGTAAACACAGAAAATGATATTGAATTAATGTCAAGCTGCTTTGCGGCATGATTGTCAGTTTTCTGGGAATTTGTATTTGATTTGATTTTTTATTGGTGAGCTAATCTGATCGGGAACACACACGTGGGCAGCTGGCGCGGCCATGGGTACGTTGTGTGACCTACTTGGTTCGCCTGATTGTCAACGGCTACGGGGGAGACGGTTCATGCAGCGCTATAGGGTGACAATTGGTGGTGTCGATGTTGACCTGGAGAAGAGTGATCGGCAGATTGCTGTCAAACCACATGCGGGTGCAGATCAGGCACTCAAAGCCGAAATAGAAGCGTTAGCTCAACGACGATCGGTTCAACGCCATGCGCCACTTGGAACTTACGAGGTCTTAGAGATAGATGCGGACCTAGAAACGGTCGAACGCGAGCGCGGCATATTAAGACAAGCGTCAAGTGTTGGGCAGGAAACGGCCGTTTATCACACATCCAATGACCATGTTCCCTTTGTACCCGTAGGCACCATCTTTGTGGACTTCGTTCCCGGGTCCTCCACCGAGACCCGGCAGTCCATTATCGACAAGTACCGTCTGCAGTTGGTTGAGTCTGAAGTGGACGGCGCACTGACCGTAAGGGTTAGCAGACCAAGTGATGACGCCGTCGAGATAAGCGCCAGCCTGCAAGACGAGGAGGCCGTGTCGGTAGCCGAGCCGGATCTCGCGACACCTGGGTTGCTCAAGTCATTTAGCTTGCCGATGGACCGTTTGATGGACCGTCAATGGCATCTGCGAAACAACGGTCAGCATGGAGGGCAAAGTGTAGGTTACAAGAACGGTGCTGACGCTCGAGTTATAGATGCTTGGGAGGTGCTAGGTCATCTAGGTGACCCCAACGTTGTTATTGGCGTTATTGATGATGGGTTTGATCTGTCACATCCGGATCTTGCCACTAAAGCCATCCACCCTTGGGACTTCACGCGCCAATCCAGCGATGTCAGCCCAGAACCGCATATGCATATCCACCGTTTTGGTGACTGGCACGGAACGGCATGCGCAGGTGTTGCCACGGCAAACGTTGGTCAAGGAGACGTCGTCGGTGCAGCGCCTGTTGCCCAGCTGATACCCGTCCGTTGGGGTCCAAACCTCGAACCAAAGGGCGTGGCGAAATGGTTTGACCATATGACCAATAATGGTGCTTGGGTTGTGAGTTGTAGTTGGGGTGCGCAGGCGGCCGTTTTCCCACTGCATAGTAGAATAAGTAGGGCTATAAGCCGTTGCGCCCAGAACGGCCGTTCGGGCAAAGGGACGGTCATTTTATTTGCAGCCGGTAATGCCGACAGGGATGTCAACGATTTCCCGAACAGCCTCGACGGGTTCGCCGTTCATCCTGATGTCATGGCCATTGCGGCGTCAACCAGCCGGGACGAGAAGGCAGATTATTCAAACTATGGACATGAGATATCCGTGTGCGCGCCATCTAGCGGACGAGGCGGATGGGGGATTGTAACCTCAGATGTACGCGGGACGTATGTTGATGGACAAGGGAAGCAGCGTCCCATGGGTTATTCGGCTGGTGACTACGACTTCTCTTTTGGTGGAACTTCTAGTGCTTGTCCTTTGGCGGCAGGTGTGGTCGCTCTTGTTCTTGGCGCCAATCCTGACCTGGATGCCAAAGCTGCCCGAAATGTCATAGAGTCTACCGCTCGGAAGATTGGCAACTCAGTCGACTACGATGCCAACGGCCATTCCATCAAGTATGGCTATGGTTGCGTTGATGCGGCAGCTGCGGTGAAGAAGGCTCTGGCGCTAAGTGAAGAAATGCTCGTCGCCGATGCGTCCGCAGCTAGAGTCAACGTGGGGAGTGGATAACCCACCTCACCGGGCTTTGCTCGATTGTCGGTCAACGAGTTTTGTCTCAACCGAAGCAATTGTTAGGTACTCGACGGTGTATTGCCCCAGTCAATAAGCCTGGAACGAGGTGGACAATGCAATAATCGTCGTTCTGGAACTGACGCATAGTTGATCTCCGTCGCAACGAAGCAACGCAACAGGTTCTGAACCAATGCCATTGGCGTCAGTCGCGCACTTAGGAGCGAAGGAAAACACTCGAGTAGCAGTCCGACAGGTCAAATGCCAAACCCACTGCAACGAGATTCATCAGCCGTGTGCGACTCTACGAGGACCGCGTTCCGAGTTCCTGGTCGAAACTCAAATCGCGCAATTTTGCATCGCCCAAATTCATTGACAGCCAACATCTCACAATGGCCGTCCTCTCGGACGGCCGACACGAACTCGGCATTCAGTCCATCGTGATTTATGGCAAACACTTCGCTTGCATAACTTGTCATTAGTGGGGGGAGCACTCGGTGTTGCGCTGGCACCCTAAACCTCTCGACTCGTTCTCCAACGAAACACACCATATCGGCGGCCAACACTACGTTGCTACTACCCAGATTAATGGCGTCGAACTCTAGGTTCAGGCTTGTTTCCCGCAAGTTAAACCAAACTAGCCGATAATGGACTGATACATTGTTTACGCGACGGCGTAGATTTTCGAGCTCAATTCGGCTTTGGTCTAGCTCGACCGAAGCTTGTTGAAGTTGCTCTCTTGTCTCAGCGAGGTCATTCATACTGCTCCTGACCGATACGAGTCCGCCCACGATTGCCACTGCAGCTACTATCAGAGACACTAACGCTGCCGTTGTGCTCAACCAGCGTCGAAACGGCGACAACCAGGAGTCGCACTCAAGGCATTTCAGCTGGTCTTCGTGCTCCAACTGGCGTTTGCAAGCCCAACAACGTCTCACGTTCAAGTGAAATGACCCTTATGTTGATTTTGCAGTTGTTCTGAAAAACAATATCAATTTACTATCGCGGCGTTTTCGATCGTAGGGTTATTTAATCATTTTTCTTAAATGATTCATAGATTTTTCAATGAATCGATCACTGCGATCGTATTGCCGAAGCGAGCATGGCCTGTGGCATAGAGCTGAACTCCCGCGCTGCTCCCCAGGTTGACGACATCTCCTTGAGGCTGACCCGTCAATCATTTGGCTCAAACGGAGCGATTGGCTGCGATGCGGCCAGAGGAGTGCTGGCGTTTAACCGCCGGTGTCGGGACGAGAGCATCCGAGCATACCTTCGATTTTCCGGTCCGCAGCCCAGGAGCCCAGAAGGAAGGACGATCCGCGCGCCATGTTCGTAGAGCATCGCAGCGAAATTGGGCCGCTCGGATGTGAGCGTGATGGCGTAGGCCGACCAGTCCGTGATGGCGACCCCCTCGGGCAGGTTTTGCGCGAAGGCAGGGCTTGGAAACAGCACCAGAACCGCGGACGCATCTTCGCTTGGGAGCGTCACGGTCATAAGAACAGTCGCCCAAGCAAAAAAGGACGAGCGGAATGGTCGCGACGAGCTCATCGCGGATCGTTTCAACTGACCCGTCCGTAGGGCTGAGCGATAGATCAAATTCAAGAGCGTGGGTATTCGAAAGAAAAGCGGAATAGACGCCCGATCTCAGGCGGCGCATCGGCCCCGCTGTGATATCCCAGCTGCCATGCTGTTCGACCTTCCAGACCACGACACTCTTTACCAAGCGCTTGTGGACCGCGACGCGGCCTATGACGGGCAAGCCTATGTCTGTGTCTCGTCGACGGGCGTCTTCTGCCGTCTTACATGCCCGGCGCGCAAACCAAAGCCCGAGAACTGCACCTTCTTCGCCACGGTCGGGGAATGTATCGAGGCCGGATACCGGGCCTGCAAGCGCTGTCACCCCCTTGAACCGATTGCCATGGCCGATCCGGCCGCGGCGCGGCGCATATGGCGGCTCGATCTGCCAGAGGTGGCGATATCTGCCCTGCACTGGCTCTCCAAAGCTCTCTTTCCGTTCGGCTCTGACCGTGGCGGCATGCAGGTCAGCGTTGTCGGGCATCTGGACAAAAAGACCGTACGCCGCGTCTGGACACTCGTTACCGAAGACGGGGACGGCCCCTTTGTGCCGGGGATCGTCTGCCGCGCCCTTTTGCGGCGCGCTGACCGCGTGCGCCGCGGGGCACGTGCCTGTTTGGCGGAGGTTCCGCGCGGTGACGTCGAAAAGGCGATGTCGGACCTGACCATCACAACGCACACATTCGAAGAACGATACCCGGCGCTGTTTGAGGATGCGCTTGACAATCGCTGGGAAGAGCTTCCATCAGAGGTTCAAGAGCTTCACACCATCCATGACGTTGAAAGCTTTTCCGGGAAAGCCGAAGTCACGCGTGGGAAATCCCTTCTGGCGCGTCTGGCCGCCTTTGTTTTCGGTTTCCCACATGCCAAACCGAGTTCCGACCTGACGCTTACCAAGACACGCGTCGGACATGGCGAGATCTGGGAGCGGACGTTCGACGGGAAAGTCTTTCGCTCGTTCTGCTCGCCCGCGCCGAAACCGCATCGGTACAGGGAACGGTTCGGCCCGTTCACTTTCGAGCAAGACCTGCCGGTCCTCGATGGTGCACTGCATTTACCTGTCCGCCGCGGCTGGTTCCTTGGCATCCCCTTGCCAAAAGTGATGCTCCCGAAAAGCGACAGCCGCGAATTCGTACGCGATGGCGTTTTTCATTTTGACGTTGAGCTCAGCGCGCCTTTGGGCGGAGGGCTGATCGTCAGATATCGCGGCAGCCTCAAACCGATGGCCGCCACCACTCACCCTCTCCCCTAACCTTCCCTCGCCTTCGCAAACACCGCGTCGATGAGCGCTTGCGTGCCCCGGGCGTCTTCGAGGGTCCAGGGATAGTCCGCGCCTTCGCGCACGGTGCGGCTGAAGGCTTCGACCTGGTGCACATAGTGGTTGTCGGCGGGGAAGGTTTCCGTTGTCACGGTCACGCCATGGCTGCCGCTGCGCTGAAGCTCGACAATCGCAGGGCCATGGACGTTGGCGTTGAAGGGCGCGGTCAGCTTGATCACGCCTTTCTCGCCCATGAAAATCATCTCCTGAAACGGATGCATGCGCATGGAATTGATCCAATGGGCGGTGAAGCCGTCGAAGCGGGCCGATACCCGCGCCAGCACGTCAACGCCGTTTTCGAAATCCACATCGGCATGGGTGATCGACACCGGTTCCTGCCCGGTCAGCCAGCGGGTCGCACCGTAGGTGTAGACACCGATATCGGGAATGCCTCCGCCGCCGGTCTCCGGCCGGTTGCGCACATTGCCGGGGTCATCGGCGTTATCGTAGCTGAACAGCCCCTCGACATGGATCAGCCGGCCAATCGCTCCTTCGCGGTAGAGCTGGCGTGCCCGCTGCCATTGCGGATGATGGACGATCATGTAGGCCTCAGTGGCGAACCGGCCTGATGCATCGCGCGCGGCGATCAGGCCGTCGATCTCCTCGGCTGCCATGGCTATCGGCTTTTCGGTCAGCACATGCTTTCCGGCGGCGAGCGCCTTCTTGGTCCACTCCACATGCAGATGGTTGGGCAGCGGAATGTAGACGGCCTCAATTGCCGGATCGGCCAGAAGCGCCTCGTAGCTGTCATGCAGCTTGAGGCCCGGATGGAACGCCGTGAAACCGGCGGCTTTGTCCGCGCTCGATGTGGCCAGCGCGGTAAAGTCGGCGCCTTCGGCGGCGTGGATCGCGCGGGCCATCTGTTCGCGGGCGAAATTGGCCGCGCCCAGCACGCCCCAACGGACAGGATCGGACATAAACAAACCTTTCTGAATGACGGGATATCTCTTTACGATTGAGTGTGGCGAAGCGCCAACCCCACAGCCGGGCATCTGGCGTCAGGCTGCTGCGGGGTCTGGAGTATGGGGTCAGGTGCTAAAGGAAACCCTGGTGAACTTCCGGAACGAACACCTGCTCATCCATGGGTGGGCGGATGTAATCGCGCTGAGGGGGCCGCTCTTCCAGAGCCATCGGCTCCTTGGTCACGTCCTCATAAGGGATCAGCGACAGAAGATGGCTGATGCAGTTCAGCCGCGCATGCTTCTTGACATCGGACTCGACCACGTACCACGGCGCCTGCCGGATGTCGGTGTGCGCCATCATTTCATCCTTCGCCTGGGAGTATTCAACCCAGCGCTTGCGGCTCTCCAGGTCCATGGGGCTCAGCTTCCAGAGCTTCGTGGGATCGTGCAAACGCTTCTGGAAACGGCGTTCCTGTTCCTCGTCGCTCACCGAGAACCAGTATTTGATCAGTTGAAGGCCCGAGCGCACGAGCAGGCGCTCGAACTCCGGGCAGCTTCGAAGGAACTCGCGGTACTCCTCATCGGTGCAGAAGCCCATGACGCGCTCGACACCGGCGCGATTGTACCAGGAGCGGTCGAAGATCACGATCTCGCCGCCAGCGGGAAGGTGTTCCACATACCGCTGGAAATACCACTGGGTCTTTTCCCGTTCCGTCGGCGCGGGCAAAGCAACGACCCGGCAGATGCGCGGGTTCAGCGTCTCGATGATGCGTTTGATCGTTCCGCCCTTGCCGGCGGCATCGCGCCCCTCGAACACGATCGCGACCCGATGGCCGCTGTCCTTGACCCATTCCTGCAGCTTGACCAGCTCGATCTGGAGGCGTGAAAGCTCAGCCAGATAGGCCTTTTCGGAAATCTTGTTTGCTCTATGAGCAGCATGGTCGGCCATCGTGTGTCCCCCGATCCGTATGGCACGTGCCAAGAGGCTACACCCAAATGGCCAACTTCCCAAACGGGAGGGCCGAACGGCGGCTATTGGTGCACCTGCCTTGCCGGTCAGCGATCGGTTACGCGCGCCAGTCCAGCAAGCGTCTTTCGATCCAGCCGATCAGAAAACTCACCGTCACGCCGAGGATGGAGAGGATCGTGACTCCGGCAAACAGGCGCTCAAGATCGTAGAGCGATCCGGCCTGCAGGATGTAGGCGCCGACGCCGTGAGTCGCGCCCAGCATTTCCGCAGCGACCAGCAGGATGATGCCGATGGCCAGGCTGATGCGCAGCCCCGACAGGATGCCGGGCATCGCGCCGGGCAGCACGATCTTGCGCACGATGGACAGCCAGGACAGGCCAAAGCTCTGGCCCATGCGGATCAGCGTCCGGTCCACGTTTTCAACCGCACCGTAGGTGGCGACCACCGTCGGGGTGAAGGTGCCGAGCGCGATCAGCGCATACTTCGACCCCTCATCGATCCCGAACCAGATAACGAACAGGGGCAGAAGCGCGATTTTCGGCACCGGAAAGATCGCGGCGACCAACGGCACCAGCCCGGCGCGCACCAGCGAGAACAGCCCGATCAGGATGCCAAGCCCGATGCCTGCCGAAACGCCCATGGCCGAGCCGATCACAAGCCGGGACAGCGACACCGACAGATTGTCCCACAGCGCGCCGGTTCGGTAGAGCTCGCCGAACGTCGCCAGAACATCGGACGGGCGCGGCAGGGTCAGGTTGGAGATCCACCCTGCCCGCGTGCCCCATTCGATCAAGGCGATAAGGACCACGAAAACGATCAGCCCCACCCAGCGGACCGGTTGCGTGCGGAAACCGCCACCGCGAAACGGCACGGTGGTCTTGGGCCAACTATCTTTTGGCCGGTCTGCCTGGACATCAGCCATCGACAAGCTCCTCATCGGCAGCGCGTGCTTCGGTGCGCATCACGTCCCAAAGGTGTTTCTGCCGCTCGTCCAGATCGGCATCGCCGAGCGCGCGCTCGTTCAGCGGCCGGTCGATCTCCATCACCTCGCGGACCTGCCCCGGGCGGCGGGACAAGACGACGATCTTGTGGCCCAGCCGGACAGCTTCAGACAGGTTGTGCGTCACGTAGAGCGCGGTGAACGGTTCGCGCGACCAGTGCGAGACCAGATCGTCGATCAGGAGTTCGCGCGTCTGGGCATCGAGCGCCGACAGCGGTTCGTCCATCAGCATCACCGCCGGTTTCACGGCGAGCGCGCGGGCGATGGCGACCCGCTGCTTCATGCCGCCGGACAGTTGCCTCGGTAACGCGCGGCGAAAATCCGACAGACGGGTGCGGGCCAGAACATCGCTCACGATTTCGTCGGATGCCTTGGCGCCGATGGTGTGGTCTTCCAGAACCAGACGGATGTTCCCCTCCACGCTGCGCCAGGGGAGCAAGGCAAAATCCTGGAACACGAAGGTCAGCGCGTTGAGACAGCCTTCGGGCGGCTCACCGATCTGGAGGATTTCCCCACGGTCCGGCTGCTCCAGCCCGCCCGCCATGCGCAGGAGCGTGGACTTCCCGCAACCCGACGGCCCGACAATGCAGACGATCTGGCCGGACGGCACATCGAGCGACACATCGCGCAGCACTTCCAGATCACCATAGGCATGGCTGATGCCGCCAATGGACAGGTCCATCAGGCCGGTCTCCTTTCCGGTGGGGCGTCAGGGGCCAACGGGGTGCCGGTCCCGTCGGCCCGGCATCCTCATCTGCTTTCGACGTAGCTGGCGTCGACCACGGTTTCGAGCGTGATGTCCTGATCGATCAGGTCTTCGGACTTGAACCAGTCGAGCTGATCCTGCAGCGAGGCAACGTTCAACGCCGCACCAGGCGAGAGCCGCATCGAGCCATTGATGATCGAGGGTGCCGCGGCGTCATACTCCCGGTCGGTGTAGACATAGTTGTGGATCAGGCGGACCATCTCGTCGCGGCCTTCCTCACCCAGCGCGCTGTCGATCATGGCAGCATTGAAGTCATCGACGCCACGGGTGAAGGCGCCAAGGAACCCTTCGGTCATCTCACGCTCGTTGGCGGCGTTGTCAGCGGAGGTGAACACGGTGGTGACCTGATAGTCCGGGATGTAATCGGCAACGTCACCCACGATGTGCACCGCGCCGGAGCCGTCCAGCGCCAGGGCGATGTGCGGAACGATGGCCCAGCCATCGACCTGGCCGGAGCGCAGGGAGCCGATGATGTTGCCAACGCTCTGCAGCGGCGTGAATTCCATCTCGATGCCTTCGGCCGCGGCCATCTTGGAACCCATATAGTGGAACGAGGATCCTGCCTGGCTGATCGCAAAACGGCGGCCTGCCAGCGCGGCCGGTGTTGTCACGCCATCCTGGTAGGCCGCGTCGGACACGAGATACTTCTGTCCGGTGATGCCAGGTTCTTCCTGCAAGGCCCCGCCGATGATCTTCACCGCACCACGGTCCGCCAGCGAGATCAGGCCGCCGGTCATGGCGGTGATCGCGTAATCCACATCGCCGGAGGCAATGGCCACGGCCATGGGTTGGGCGGCATCGAAAAAACGCAGTTCCACATCGAGCCCGGCATCGGCGAAATAGTTGCGTTCGAAGGCAGTAAAGCTGGCAGCATGGCTGGTGAAACGCAGAGCCCCCACCACAAGCGGTCTGTTGGCGATGGCCGGTGCTGCAAGGCCCGTTGCCGCCGCCGCGGC
>JANQJE010000099.1 GCA_028281795.1 Cohaesibacteraceae bacterium
GCCAAGCTGGCGGCTTGGATCGAATGGGGCAGGGGAACCGTAGCCAAGACCCGCATCGGCCACGACCTTGCGCACCAGAGAATAACCGTTGGAATGGAAACCCGAAGACGTGAGCCCCAAGACCGCATCTCCGGGACTCAACGTCGTGCGCGGCAGGATTGCATCGCGCTCGACCGCACCGACACAAAAGCCGGCAAGATCATAATCCTTGCCGGCATAAAGAGAGGGCATCTCCGCGGTTTCTCCGCCGATCAGCGCACAGCCGGCCAGCTTGCAGCCCTCCGCAATACCTTCGACCACCGATGCGGCCACATCAACATCGAGCGCGCCGGCCGCAAAATAGTCCAGGAAAAACAGCGGCTCGGCACCCTGTACCACCAGATCGTTGACGCTCATCGCAACAAGGTCGATGCCGACGGTCTGATGAATGCCGCTTTCGATCGCGATCTTGACCTTGGTCCCGACGCCGTCATTGGCGGCCACGAGAACCGGATCGCGATAGCCACAGGCGGCCAGATCGAAAAGACCGCCGAACCCACCAAGATCGGCTGCGGCACCAGGGCGCCGGGTTGCACGAACGGCCGGTTTGATGCGCTCTACGAGCGCCGCACCGGCATCTGTGTCGACACCTGCCGCTTTGTAGGCTTCTGAGCCGTTCATCGGTGCTCCTTATTCAGGCTGGCAACTCGGTGCCGGATTCCGCATCGCAAAACAAGAGCCAAAACACGAGGCTTTCTCTAGAACCTGTGAGCCATAGTGCTTATGTGTGGTCCGCACGTCAGCCGATAGTCAATTTCACAAACCGCGAGCTTCCTCCCTCATGTCACTTCAACGTCAGGCCATGTTTTGGGCGCTCGCAGCCATTGTCTTGATCGCGTTCCTCTACGTGTTCTCAAACATCCTGCTGCCGTTTGTGGCCGGCATGGCCATCGCCTATCTGCTTGATCCCACTGCCGACTGGTTCGAACGGCGTGGTTTTTCGCGTCTGTGGGCGACGTTGACCATCACGGTGCTGGCGCTTTTGATCTTCGTTGTGGGACTGCTGCTTCTGGTCCCGTTGCTGATCGAACAGCTTGTTGGCCTGGTCGAGGCGCTCCGCCCGTTCATTCCCGAAACCCTACGCACGATTTTCGGTCTTGCCGACGAAGACTTCCAGGCCATCAATGCCATCATGGCGCCGGCAAGCGAAACGGATCTGGCGACCCGGCAGGCCTTTTTTCCATCCGAGTTCACCTTCGATGCCATCATCTCATGGCTTGGAACGATCAATTTCGATCTCGTCCGCTCCTTCATCGAGGAGAATGCTGGAACCATGGCGGCCTTGACCGGGCAGCTCTTCGATCAGGGCGCAGCCATCATCGGTGTCCTGTCGACCCTTGTCATCACACCGATCGTCGCCGTTTACATGCTCTATGACTGGGACAATCTGGTCGCCCGCGTTGATGGGCTTTTGCCACTGGATCATGCCGATACGATCCGCGACCTGGCGAAAAAGATCGATCATGTGCTGTCAGGTTTTGTCCGCGGGCAGTTTGTGCTGGCGGTTATCCTTGGTGTTTTCTACGCCACCGCGCTGACCCTGGTTGGCCTCAACTTCGGTCTGTTGATCGGTCTGGGCGCCGGGCTCCTGAGCTTCATTCCTTACATCGGTTCCATTGTCGGCTTTGGAACGTCTGTCGGCGTGGCTCTCGTCCAGTTCTGGTCTGAACCGCTTTGGATCGTTGTGGTGGCCGGTATCTTCCTGTTCGGTCAGTTTATCGAAGGCAACTTTCTGCAGCCGAAGATCGTCGGCGATGCCGTTGGGTTGCACCCGGTTGTTCTGTTCTTTGCGATGCTGGCCTTTGGATCGTTGTACGGTTTTCTCGGCCTTCTTATCGCCGTGCCGGTGACCGCATCGCTCGGGGTGCTGACGCGCTTCGGGGTGGAGCACTATCAGCAGAGCCTTTTCTACAAGGGCGTGAATGGTAACGACACCGGCCCCGCGCCGCCACCGGGTGATATCTGACCATGGCACCGGCCGGTCAACTTGTCTTCGACATCACGCAGCCCCCGTCCTTCGCGGCGGAAGATTTTGTGGTGGGAGAATGCAACGCCGAAGCGCGGGACTTGGCCGGGTCGCTTGTGTGGCCGACGCCGATTGGCGTGATCCTGGGAGAGGCGGGGTCCGGCAAGTCGCATCTGGCACATATGTTTGCCGCGCGCTTTGGCAAAGCCCTCTGGTTTGAAGGTGATGCGCTGGCGCCAACAACCGGTGAGGCGATTGTGCTCGATGGTCTGGAACGCCTTGTCGGCGGTGACGAAGATGCGATCTTCCACACGCTGGAAGCTGCCCGCGCCGCGCAGGTGCCGGTTCTGGTGACGAGCCGCCAGGCGCCCGAAGCGCTCGGTATCCAGCGCCCTGACACCGTTTCGCGCCTGCGCGCAGGCATCCGGGCCTCGCTGGGTTCGCCGGACGATGCGTTGTTTCGGGCCATCGCTGTTAAGCAATTTAGCGACCGGCAGTTGCTCGTCGACCCGTCGGTGGCCGATTATCTGCTGCAACGCATGGAGCGCTCCTACACCAATCTCGCCAAGCTGATCGCCTTGATCGACGAGCGCTCGCTGGCTGCCGGTCGTTCCATCACCAAACCGCTCGCCGGAGAAGTGTTGGCCGCCTATGAACTGTCATAAAACTGAAGTACGCCCTTTGCATTAAATCTGAACTGGACCCGAATGACCGAGACTGCCAACCCTGCTGCCGCTGCCGAGACCGACGGTCTGGCGATGAACGACGACACGCCGATCTACGATCATTTGATGGCCTCGCCTGAGCGCTTCATCAATCGTGAACTGTCATGGCTGGGTTTCAACCTGCGTGTGCTTGAAGAGGCGGACAACACGAACCATCCCCTTCTTGAACGGCTGCGGTTTCTGTCTATCTCGGCGAACAATCTGGATGAGTTCTTCATGGTCCGCGTTGCGGGTCTTGTCGGTCAGGTATCTGAAGGCATTTCCAAGCGCTCCGATGATGGCCTGACTCCGGCGGAGCAACTGGTCGCGATCGGCGAGGAAGTTGCGGAGCTTGCCGGTCACCAGCAAAGAGCCTTTACTGGCCTGCGCGCTGAGCTTTCAGAGACAGGCATAACCATTGTCGAACCTGACGAGCTTGATCCGCGCGAGCGCGATTGGCTCGATGGCTATTTCCTCTCGCACGTCTTCCCGGTTCTGACGCCCCTGGCGGTCGACCCGGCGCATCCATTCCCTTTCATCCCCAATCTCGGCTTCTCCATCGCCCTGCAATTGGAAAAGATGCAGCCCAATGAGGCCAGCAAGACCAGCGCCAACGATACGATGACGGCGCTTATCCGCGTGCCGTCAAAAATCGCGCGTTTTGTGCATCTGCCGCGTTTCGACGAGGGCAGCAAAGAGCATCGCACCATCATGCTGGAACAGGTGGTGCGCATGTTCATCGCGCGCCTGTTCCCCGGATACAAGGTGACCGGCACAGGCGCTTTCCGCGTAATCCGCGACTCCGATCTGGAGATCGAGGAGGAAGCGGAGGATCTCGTGCGCCTGTTTGAAAGCGCACTGAAGCGGCGCAGGCGCGGCTCCGTGATCCGGCTGGAAATCGAGGCGACCACACCGGACTCGCTGCGCAATCTGGTTGCCAATGAACTGGAAGTCGATGAGGCGGCCGTCTTCAAGGTCGAAGGTGCGCTGGCCCTCAACGAGCTCTCCGAACTGGTGGACATCGACCGGGAAGACCTGAAGTTCATTCCCTATGCGCCGCGTTTTCCCGAGCGTATCCGCGAGCATGGCGGAGATTGCTTCGCGGCCATCCGCCAGAAGGACCTTGTGGTTCACCATCCATACGAGAGCTTCGATGCGGTGGTGCAATTCCTGCGGCAGGCGGCATCCGATCCGGATGTTGTGGCCATCAAGCAGACGCTTTACCGCACCTCCAACAACTCACCCATCGTCCGTGCGCTCATCGAAGCGGCCGAGGCGGGTAAGTCCGTGACGGCTCTGGTCGAGTTGAAAGCCCGTTTCGACGAGGAAGCCAACATTCGCTGGGCGCGCGATCTAGAACGCGCCGGCGTGCAGGTCGTGTTCGGTTTCATTGAGTTGAAGACCCACGCCAAGCTGTCTCTGGTGGTGCGCCGCGAGGCCGGTCATCTGATGAGCTTCTGCCACATCGGCACCGGCAATTATCATCCGATCACCGCGAAGATTTACACCGATCTGTCCTTCTTCACCGCCGATCAGACAATCGCCCGAGATGTGGCACGGATCTTCAACTTCATCACCGGCTATGCCGAACCTGCTGAACTTGACAGCATGGTCGTCTCGCCGACCCGCATGCGGCAGCGGCTGCTCGATCACATCCGTGCCGAGATCGATCATGCACGCAATAGCCGCCCGGCCGCCATCTGGATGAAGATGAACTCGCTTGTGGACGCGCAGCTCATCGACGCGTTGTACGAAGCCAGTCAGGCGGATGTGAAGGTCAATCTGATCATTCGCGGCATTTGCTGCCTGCGTCCGGGCGTTCCGGGGCTGTCCGACAACATCGAAGTGAAGTCCATCGTTGGCCGTTTCCTCGAACACAGCCGCATCATCTGCTTCGGCAACGGGTATGGTCTGCCCAGCGAGCAGGCGATCGTCTACATGGGATCGGCCGACATGATGCCGCGCAATCTGGATCGGCGTGTCGAGGCGATAGTGCCCATCCACAACGAAACGGTGCATACGCAGATACTCGACCAAATCATGGTTGCAAGTTTGAAAGACAACCAGCAAAGCTGGGAACTGTTGGCCGACGGACGCCATAGGCGGGTGACCCCCGCGCCCGGCGAAGAGCCGTTCAACGCACATCGCTATTTCATGACCAATCCAAGTCTGTCAGGCCGTGGAAAATCTCTTCAAGCGAACCAACCGCGTTTTTTCACGCGGCGCACCACTCCCTGACCGTTTCCCCGGGCAGGGGCGGCTGGAGGGCCACGGCCCCGTTGCTGTCATCGACATCGGCTCCAATTCGGTCCGGCTGGTGGCCTATGAGCGCCTCGCGCGTGCGCTGACGCCCCTTTACAACGAGAAAGTGCTCTGCGGCCTTGGCCGTGGGCTCGCCAAGACCGGCAGCTTGTCAGATGAAGCGGTGGAACTGACGCTTGCCACGTTGGCTCGCTTTCGCCATCTGGCCGATCAGATGCGCATCAAGAGCCTGCGCGTGATCGCGACGGCCGCCGTGCGGGAAGCATCGAACGGTCAGGTCTTTCTGTCCAACGCCGAGCGCATCCTGTCGTCGCCGCTCACCATTCTGTCGGGCGATGAAGAGGCCCGTGCCGCAGCGCTCGGTGTCCAGTCCGGTTTTTATCGTCCGGAGGGTATTGTCGGCGATCTTGGCGGCGGCAGTCTTGAGCTGGTCGCCGTGGAGCCCGGTCATATCGGTCAAGGTGTGTCCCACAAACTTGGCGTCATCCGCATTCAGGAGGAGGCGGACGATGATGCCAGGCGGGCTCACAAGATCGCGGTTTCCCGCCTCGAAGGCGATGAAATCGCTGCACGCCTTGCCGGACGCACACTCTACCTCGTGGGTGGCACCTGGCGCAATCTGGCCAAACTGCACATGGCGATCACCGGCTATCCGCTTTCGGTGATGCATGGCTATGCCATCGATGCCGACGCGTTTTCCGGCTTTTCTCAAGATGTCATGCGCGGCAAATATGCCGACCATGATGCGATGAAGGCCGTCTCGCGCAGCCGCAAGGCCCTGCTTCCGTTTGGGGCGTCCGTGCTGCGCGCTTTGTGCGATGTCGGAAAGCCGAAGCGTGTGGTGCTCTCGGCGCTTGGCGTACGCGAAGGCCTTTTGTTCGACGATCTGGACGAGGCCGAGAAACAGCGCGACCCCCTGTTCGATGCGGCCTTCGAATTGGCCATTCTGCGCTCGCGCTCGCCAGACCACGCCCGCGAACTGGCCGATTGGACGGGACAGGCGTTCGACGCACTCGGGATCGACGAAACAGAGGACGAAGCCCGCCTGCGCAGAGCCGCCAGTCTGCTGGCCGACATCGGCTGGCGCGCCCACCCCGACTATCGTGGCATCCAGAGCCACAACATCATCGCCCATGCCCCATTCAGCGGTGTCGATCACCCCGGGCGTCTCTATCTTGCCATGGCCAACTACTACCGGCATCAGGGCCTGTCCGACACCAAGCTGAACGGCACGCTGGAAGGCATCCTAACGGACTATCAGCGTGAGCGAGCTCATCTGTTGGGTGCCCTGTTTCGGGTAGCCTATGCGCTGACCGCCTCCATGCCTGGTGTTTTGCCGGAGACGCGGCTCGATGTGTCGGAATCCGACCGGCTGACGCTTTATCTTCCGGTGCACCTGTCTGGATTGCAGGGTGAGCGATTGACCAAGCGATTGAGTTCTCTTGCCCGCCTCGTCGAGCGATCCGAGGCGGTCGTGGCGGTGCGCTAACTCGCGTCGTCCTGCATCGGCACGAGTACGGCGCGCTTGCCGCGCACACCTAGTGCCATTT
>JANQJE010000222.1 GCA_028281795.1 Cohaesibacteraceae bacterium
CGGGGTTGGGCAAGACCACGCTGGCGCAAATCGTGGCGCGCGAACTGGGTGGCAACTTCCGGGGAACCTCCGGCCCGGTTAATGCCAAGGCCGGTGACCTGGCGGCCATCCTGACCAATCTGGAAGATCGCGATGTCTTGTTCATCGACGAGATCCACCGGCTGAACCCTGCCGTTGAAGAGGTGCTTTATCCGGCGATGGAGGACTTCCAGCTCGATCTCATCATCGGGGAGGGGCCAGCCGCCCGGTCTGTGAAGATCGATCTGGCGCGTTTCACACTGGTTGCCGCCACGACGCGCCTTGGCTTGCTGACAACGCCTTTGCGGGACCGCTTCGGTATTCCAATACGCCTGCAATTCTACACACCTGAAGAGCTTGAGCAGATCGTGCGCAGGGGCGCGCGGCTGTTTGGTGTGCCGATCTCCGATGATGGTGCACGCGAGATCGCCAAACGTTCACGCGGTACACCGCGCATCGCGGGCCGTCTGCTGCGCCGGGTGCGCGATTTTGCGCTCGTCGAAGGATCTGGTGCCATCGACCGGGAGAATGCCGATGCGGCGCTCACCCGGTTGGATGTTGATTCCATCGGTCTTGATATGCTCGATCGGCGTTATCTCGATCTTATCGCGTCGAAGTTCGGTGGCGGCCCCGTTGGCATTGAAACGCTGGCGGCTGCTTTGTCCGAACCGCGTGATGCGCTTGAAGAGATCGTCGAGCCATTCCTGCTCCAACAGGGTTTTATCCAGAGAACCCCACGTGGCAGGCTGATGACACCGGCATCGTTCAGCCACCTTGGTATTAGGGCACCGAGAGACCTGAACGCTTTCCAAATGGCATTGTCTCTGGGTGAAGAGGAAGAGACTTAGGTCCACTTTTGATCCCCTCCGATGGTTGTAGCCGTTACGGGTTGGAGGGCGGCAGGTGCGCGCGTATGGTCGCGGCCTCCTCGACCTTCTTCTGGCGAATACATGTTGCCGGCCAGTTCCAGTCTCGTTCACCGCAGATCTGTTGGTGACGCCTCCATTGTGCAGCTCAGTGATGGTGCGGTTCGGCATGGACCGGCTCAGGCTTTCTTCGGCCTCAATGCCGATGTGGCTTCCTTTGAGGCGGTCTCGCAGGCCAGCAATCTCTCGTCGGACGTCTTTGACTTTCCGGCGACCGCGACGCTTATCGAGACTGACAATGAGCGCGTTCTCATCGATGCGGGGCATGGTTTCCGGAACCGACCGTCGGCCGGCCAATTGATGAACGCGCTTGAAGAGGCCGGTGTCCAACCAGAAACCATCTCACATGTTGTCCTGACGCACCTGCATTGCGACCATGTTGGCGGCTTGCTTGATGAGTCCGGGAGGCCGATCTTTATCAATGCTTCGCACCGGGTCAGTCCGCTCGAACACGCCTATTGGACGGGGCTTGGGTCTAATACGTCGGTTGGACTCGTTGTCCAGAATCTGGTGAAGGCGCTTGGCCGCAAGTTGACCTTTATCGCGCCTGGCGAGGAACTGGTGCAGGGTGTGAGCGTCGTTGACAGCGCCGGGCACACGCCCGGTCATCTGTGTGTTCTCGTCGAGAGCAAAGGTGACCGGCTGCTGGTTGCCGGAGATCTGGCTAATCATCCCATTTGGGCTATCACACGCCCCAACTGGCATATGAGTCTGGATGTGGATCCGGTGAAGGCCGCATGCAGCCGGTGCAAAATCCTGGGCTGGTTGGCTGATGAAAAGGTGCCGATGGCCGGATATCATATGCCATTTCCGGCGCTTGGCACGATAGAGCGTGATGCGGAAAACTTCCGCTATGTGCCGGAGGTCAGTTGATGGCGCTGGATGGTGCGCGCCGCCACCATCAACCCTGATGCAACAACACCCATCACAACCGAGCCGAGGACGACGGGCATAACGTTCATGGCAAAGGCCGATCCGATTGCACTGGCAACCAGCACACTGATCAGCGATTGGATCGAAGCGGTCACGGACGATGCGATCCCCGCGATTTTGCCAAGCGGGCGTAACGCGATGGCATTGTAGTTGCCGAAGGTTATTCCGACAAAGAACAAAGCAACGCTGATAAAAACCATCCATGTCGTCAATGACGGGTTGGTGCCGATTACAGAGAGCCAGCCGAGGAAGCCCAGAGACCAGACCACCTGAGCCGCGATGGCCGACGCTGTGATCGCTTCCATGGAGAAACGATTCACCAGCCAGGCATTGGCGCCAGTTGAAAACGCGATGACCAGCGCTGTGATACCGAAGTAGAGCGCGAAGAGATCGCCGGTTTGGTAGAGGTCCTGAAGGATCTGCTGCGAGCAGACGATGTAACCGAGAAGCGTGCCGAAGGCGCAGCCTGCGGCCATTGCGTAGAGAACCGAGACCGGTGTTGTCAGGACCGTTTTAACCGCAGAAAAAAGGCTCCTGGCGTTGAAGCGCGCACGCACGGTGTGGGTTTCCGGCTGACGTATGGTGATCCATGAGGCACCCAAGAGGGCCACACCGACGAGTGCAGCAAACAGGGCCTGCCAAGGTGCCACAAAAAGGATCACCTGACCGATGGCGGGTGCGAATGTGGGCACCATGATGAACACCGTAAGGGCGACCGACATGATCTGTGCCATCGCCGGGCCTTCAAAGCGGTCGCGCACCATCGCAACGATGACGATACGCGGTGCCGCTCCTCCGAAACCCTGCAGGAAGCGGCCGATCAGCAGGATCAAGAAGTCAGACGCAAAGATGCAAAGGACCGATCCCACCAAGTGAATGCCAAGGCCGATCAGAACGGCTGGCTTGCGACCGATGTAATCCGACAGAGGGCCAAAGATGAGCTGACCAAGCATAAGACCGACGAAAACAATCGTGATGATCGCCTGCCGGTCATTGTCCTCGACCAGTTGAAAGTGATCGCTCATGGCGCCGAAGGCCGGCAGCATGATGTCCACCGACAATGCAATCAGCGACATGAGTGTCGCGACCATCGCAATGAATTCCGCACGGCCGGGCTGGCCCGGCGCATCGCTCTGCGCTTGGGTGAATGAGGTCAATGGTTTGCCTTGCTCGGCGGGATAGCCAAACCGGTGCATCCCACAGGCACGTGACAAAGTCGAGATGGCGGAATTCTTCAGATTGTCATGGGCGTGCTGCACGCGCGCCCTAGCTTGTTTCCTGACACCCCTTTTTCAGTCAGGACATCATTATGGTTATGCACTCTTCTCTCTCTCGCCGCACACTGATGACCGGGACCGGCGGGCTCGTTCTTGGTGCCGCAGCTTTGCCCACCCTGGCCTCCACTAGCGCTCAAGCTGCCGGACATGCGGGTCACGGCCCACTGTCCCGGTCGATTTCCATCGGCAGCTTCACCGTCGTGACTCTGCTTGACGGTGCGCGCAATGTGCCGGATCCGCAAAGCATCTTCGGAATGAATGTTTCGCCGGAAGAATTCGCCTCTGTCTCGAGCGAGAATTTCCTGCCGGTCGATCAGGCCCGCTTCTTTTTCACGCCGACGCTTGTCGACACGGGAAATGACGTTGTTCTTTTTGACACCGGCAATGGTGGCGAGAACGGCAACCTGCCGGCGGCGCTCGCGGACGCCGGGTACGCCCCAGACGATGTGACGGTCGTCGTCATCACACACATGCATCCCGATCATATTGGCGGCCTGATGGCTGATGACGGTACGGCGTTCCCCAACGCCCGCTATGTAACCGGATCCGTCGAATACAATTTCTGGACGGGTGACAATGCACCGGGGCAACTCGCCGGGATGATCAACGCATCCGTCGTCCCGCTGGCTGAGCAAATGACCTTTTTGGACGATGGTGCTTCAGTGGCAAGCGGTATCACGGCGATGGCGGCTTTTGGCCATACGCCCGGCCACATGACATATCGCATCGAGAGCGAAGGTCAGCAGATTCATCTGATTGCCGACCTCGCCAATCATTATGTCTGGTCGCTGGCTTACCCGGATTGGGAGGTGCGTTTCGATGCGGACAAGGCCGCAGCGGCCGCTTCCCGCCGGGCAGTGCTTGGCATGCTGGCTGCCGATCGTATTCCGTTCATCGGCTACCACATGCCCTTCCCGGCACTTGGCTTTGTCGAAGCCAACGGGAGCGGTTTCCGCTATGTGCCTGCGAGCTACCAGTTTGCGCTTTGACACGCGTTCTGACACATCACAAAAAAGCACCTCTCCGCCCTTAGAGCATATCTTAGTTAGATTGAATCGTTTGAGCGCCGGAGTTTTTCGGTTCGGCAAGGAGCGTGAAGCGACGCGGTGCAGGTACCGTTAGCTTCGCGCGACCCCGTCCGGGACGGAAAAGACCAAGCTCAGACGGTTGCGATACATGGTTCTGCATCACCATGGAACGACCTTCGGCTTGGCGATCTTTTGTGCACCCACTTCGTCAAAATCCTCGCACGATGTGCGGCATCGCGCTGCGGCCTTTTCCTTGTGGGGCACACAAAACCTCGTCCATCAAATCGCTTCAATCTAACCAAGACATGCTCTAAGCGGAGGGGTGCCGCTTTTTTGGAAAACACATGTCGATTTCGCCTGATTTCAAACCCGCTCACAGCATGGCTGTGCGGGTTTACTACGAAGACACCGATCTTGCCGGCGTTGTCTACCATGCCAACTACCTGAAGTTTTTTGAGCGGGCGCGCACCGAATATCTGCGGGCGATCGGCATCGATCAAACGGCGCTGGCGGACAACGGCAACGGCGTGTTCTTTGCCGTTCGGTCCATGGAAATCGGCTTCCTTGCGCCAGCGCGGTTTGACGACCTGTTGGAGGTTGAATCCATGCCGACAGGTGTGAGTGGTGCCCGTGGCACCATGGAACAGCGTATCGTACGTGGTGACAGTGTGCTCTGCACGGCCAAGGTGACAGTGGTGTGTTTGACCAGCAGCGGGCGTGCTACCCGCATGCCTCCGGCGATGCGAACATATTTCTTGACCAAGCCGTAGGTTAGGGTCCTGACCCTAGGCCTGTGCTAACGCTTGATTAACCATGCTTTAGTGTTGGTCACCTAGGGTCGAATTGAAGCAGACGCGCACGTGCGTTGGCATCCAAACTCTTTGGTTGGGCCGCTGGTGGCGTCCTCATGATGACACAATCGCAGCGCAACAGCGCCCGCCGGCTGACCACCCTACGACGAAAAGACCAGAGGAACCCATGGACGGAACAGATGTCCTGACCACCGCCTTGAGCACGCAGAACCATGATCTGTCGCTGCTTGGCTTGTTCCTGCAAGCCCATATCGTGGTCAAAATCGTCATGATCGGTCTGATCATCGCCTCGGTCTGGTGTTGGGGAATCGTCATCGACAAGTACCGCCTGTTTGCCCGGAACAAGAAGGACATGGACCGCTTCGAACGGGTTTTCTGGTCAGGCCAGTCGCTTGAAGAGCTCTACAATGTCACGGCACAGCGCACCAACACGACCATGGCAGCCCTCTTTGTGGCGGCCATGCGCGAGTGGAAGCGCTCGCATGAGCGGAACGCGAGTTCGATGGTCGGTCTTCAAACCCGTATCGAGAAAGTCCTCGACGTAACCATCGCCCGGGAATCGGAAAGAATGGAGACCAACCTTCTGGTTCTCGCGTCCGTTGGTTCAGCCGGGCCGTTTATCGGTCTTTTTGGAACGGTCTGGGGCATCATGACAGCCTTTCAGGCTATCGCGGCGACGGAAAACGCAAATCTGGCCGTTGTGGCACCGGGTATTGCCGAGGCCTTGTTTGCGACAGCCCTTGGCCTCGTTGCAGCCATCCCGGCGACAATTTTTTACAACAAATTCGTTTCGGACGTCGCACGCCAAACCACCCGGATGGAAGGCTTTGCCGATGAGTTTTCCGCCATCTTGTCGCGACAGATCGACGAGCGGGCGGCGACACGCCAGGCGGCCGAATAAGCCCCTAAAGCTAGGGCGGAAAAAGGAACAGCATCATGGGTATGGGTATCGCCACCAGCGGTTCAGGCGGCTCGCGACGCAGGCGGCGGGCGCGCCCGGGCGCCATGAGTGAGATCAACGTCACGCCGTTTGTCGATGTGATGCTGGTGCTTCTGATCATCTTCATGGTGGCTGCGCCCTTGCTGGTTGTCGGCGTTCCGATCGATCTGCCGGAGACATCCGCGAGCGCGCTGGAAAGCGAAGAAGAACCAATCGCCGTTTCGGTGACGGAGGACGGCCGGGTTTTCCTGCAGGAGACCGAGGTCTCCATGGATCAGCTTCTGGTCACCCTCGAAGCCATTGCCGCTGAAGGTGTCGATACCCGCATTTTCGTGCGTGGCGACAGCGGCACCGATTATGGAACGATCATGCAGGTCATGGCCCGTATCTCCGGGGCTGGTTACCAGCGCCTTGGGCTCGTGACGGCAGACGAGGAAGGGTCTTAAGCAGCGCGCTTCGAGCGGTCAGCTGGCGGGTCGATCATGCAGCTTGGTGTTCCTACATCGCTGGTGCTTCATGCGGCGCTTTTTGCGGGCATGTTGATCAATCTCTCGCAGCCGGATCCGTTTGACGTCGGGACGGTGCAATCCGTGCCGGTCGATATCCTGTCGCCGGAAGAGTTCAGCCAGATAACGCGCGGCATGCGGACCGCCGATCCCCTGCCAACGGAAGATACGCCGTCATCAGTTGGCCAATCCGAGGTCGACCGGGGCACGGACACGGGCGGTGAGGGGCGTCAGGATGCTGCTACCGCCGCAGACAATGCACGTGCGACACCGGATACGGCTGCAGCACCGCCGCCTTCGCCGCCGGAACCGGAGCCTGTTGTCGAACCGGCTGCAGAGCCGGAGCCGGCACCACTTCCGCCTGAACCACAGGCAGCTGAACCGGAACCGGCACCCGAAGCGGAACCCGAGCCGCAGCCAGTCGAAACGGCTCGCTTTTCAGCGCCTGCGCCGCTCGCCCGGCCCGATATCGCGCCGCAACCTGTACAGCGCCCTGAACCGGTGCAACAGCCCGATGAAAGCCAGTTCAATCCCGATGAGATTGCGGCCTTGATCAATCGCGATGAGAACCAGGGCGGCGGTGGTGCCGCCGACCAGACCCCAGCCACTCGTGGCGCCGCCGAAGGGCTGGATACACGTCTCTCGGAGAGTGAGATGGATGCGCTGCGCCGGCAGATCGCGCGTTGCTGGAACCCGCCGGTCGGCGCCGTGGGTGCGGATGATCTGGTGGTGCGGGTGCAGATGGATCTTGCCGAAGACGGGTCGCTGCGTGGCGGAGCACAGGTCATCAATTCATCCGGCAATCCTGCCTTTCAGGCCGCAGCCGACAGTGCGTTGCGGGCTGTACGCCGCTGTGCGCCATATTCTCTGCCCTTTGAGAAGTATGCTGCCTGGCAGGATGTGATAGTCAATTTCGATCCGCGTGAGATGTTGCGTTAGGGTCAGGACTCATCGATAGGATTGAAATGGCGTTCGATAGGGCAAGCGATACAAGGAAAAGTCCGAAGAGCGGGGTTTATCCCCCGGTCGAGGGCTTTGACGCCGTAGGGCGCCGGCCAATCGATCATCCTTCGGATCGGGCGCGTTTGCACGGGCTGCTGTGTCGCAATCCCTTGAACGTCGGAAGACGTCCTACGGGCTTGCTCCTTGCATCCGCACAAACGCGCCTCGACCATTTCAATCCTATCGATGAGTCCTGACCCTAAAGAGCTACACGCGATCTTGGGAGCGTTTGTGATGCTATTGTTGAAGTCTGGTTTTGTCCGTGGTGCAAGCCTGGTTGCGGTTTTTGCTGCTGCGCTGGGCATGGCTGCCATATATGACGCGCGACCTGCTCATGCGGTGCTGGAAATCGATATCACACAAGGCAATCTGGAACCGTTGCCGATTGCCATTCCGGCTTTCTCCTCGGCGACGGGCGATGAACAGATCGCTGCCGAGATCAGCACAGTGATTTCCAACAATCTCAGCCGGTCGGGACTTTTCCGCGCGCTCGACCCGGCGTCTTTCATTGAGCAGGGCCTGTCGATGCAGGCCTCCCCCAACTTTGCCGAGTGGAGGGTGATCAATGCGCAAGCGCTGGTCGTCGGCCAGGTTGAACGGCAAAGCGATGGTCGGTTGCGTGTCGACTTTCGCCTCTGGGACGTTTTTGGCGCCGAACAGATCATCGGTCAGCAATACTTCACCACACCTGATAACTGGCGCCGCGTGGCGCACATCATTTCCGATGCGATCTACCAACGCCTTACCGGCGAGGCCGGGTACTTCGACACGCGCATCGTGTTTGTCGACGAGACCGGTCCGAAAGAGAGCCGCGTCAAGCGTCTGGCGATCATGGATCAGGACGGTGCCAATCTGCGCTATCTGACATCGGGCACCGATCTCGTACTGACGCCGCGCTTCTCCCCGGGCCGGCAGGAAATCACCTATATGTCGTATGACGGTGGCCAGCCTCAGGTGTATCTTCTGAACATCGAGACAGGTCAGCGCCGGATCGTCGGTAACTTTCCCGGCATGACGTTCGCGCCGCGCTTCTCGCCGAATGGCCAGCATCTGGTGATGAGTCTCCTGCAGAACGATGGCTATTCGGATGTCTATCGTTTCGACCTTCAGTCCCAGACGACCACACGTCTGACCAGTTCTCCGTCGATCGATACGTCGCCGAGTTTTTCGCCCGATGGGGCCCAAGTGACGTTCGCCTCGGATCGCTCGGGCGCGGGGCAGATTTACGTGATGAATGCCGATGGTTCGAACCCGCAGCGCATTTCGTTCGGTTCCGGCACCTATTCGACGCCTGTCTGGTCGCCGCGCGGTGATCTCATTGCTTTCACCAAGCAGCAGGGCGGCCGCTTCCTGATCGGTGTGATGAATCCTGATGGCTCCGGCGAACGCATTCTGACCGAAGGGTTTCACAATGAGGGGCCGACCTGGGCGCCCAATGGCCGGGTCTTGATGTTCTTCCGCGATACGCCCGGTGCGAACGGCGGTCCGCAACTGTGGACGATTGACCTGACCGGTTTCAACGAGTTGCGCGTTGCGACACCGGCATTTGGCTCTGATCCGGCCTGGTCACCGCTTCTGAACTAGCTTTTCAGGCGTGCGGTCGGATCGGGGGAACTGACATGCGTGATGTTCTTATTCTGACCACCGGTGGCACCATTGAGAAAGTCCACGACTGGCGCACCGAGGGGCTTGATTTTGAGTTGGGTGGTGCAGCGCAAATCGCTTTGCTGCTTGAAGATGCCCGTTGCTACCATACGCGCCTCGTTGAACTGATGGTCAAGGACAGTCTCGATTTCACCGATGCCGATCGTCAGGTTGTGCTCGATGCGGTGGTTTCGGCAGACGAGCCAGCGATTGTCGTGAGCCATGGAACCGGGACGATGGCGGAGACGGCGCGATTCATGGCAGGCCAGGTCGGTGAAAGAACCGTGGTCCTGACCGGTGCCATGCGGCCGCATTCGTTTGGCCGGTCCGATGCGCCTTTCAACATGGGTGGAGCCGTCATTGCCGCCCAAACGCTTCCCCCCGGGGTTTATGGTGTGATGAACGGGCGTGTGTTTGAGGCAAGCCGGCTACGCAAGAACACGACGCTTGGCCGTTTCGACGTGTCCCCCGCGTCTTAACCCTTCGTTCAGCATAGTTTCAGCTGTTCAGCGAGAATGTGGCAGATGCCACAAAAAAGCCCGCGTTTACCATGAACGACAAGCTCTGCTTAACGTTGCCAAGTGATTGCAAAAGTGCATCAATTGGTGCGATTTCCTTTGGGGGCGGACTATCGTTCTGCCAGTATCGAGAAAGAACAATTCCATGGTCCGGACTCAAGTCGGTCTTCTTGCCCGTATCGCAACGGCATCCTTCTTTGCGCTGTTCCTGGCGGCCTGCGCATCGACCACGCCTGATCAGCTTCCCCTCTCTCAACAGGCTGCGCCTCCGGGTAGTGCTCAGGACTTCACGGTGAATGTCGGGGACCGGGTGTTCTTCGAGACCGATTCGTCTCAGCTCACATCCGATGGTCAGGTGACGCTTGGTCGGCAAGCTGCATGGCTTACCCAGTATGCGCAGTACGCCATCCAGATCGAGGGTCATGCCGACGAGCGCGGCACGCGTGAGTACAACCTTGCGCTCGGCGCCCGACGCGCGGCGGCGACCAGGGACTATCTGATTGCCCGTGGTATCGCACCGACGCGTCTCGATGTGATTTCGTACGGCAAGGAGCGTCCTGTGGCGACCTGTAACGATATCACCTGCTGGTCGCAGAACCGGCGTGCGGTCACGGTGCTCCAGGGCGGATAACCCTTGCCTGTCAGGCAGTGAATCTTGAAAAGCCGGGTTGCTGCCCGGCTTTTGTCGTTTCAGTTTTCACCTTGTGTGCGATCCATGCTGGACGGTGAGATCATCGCCATGAAGGGAGCCTGATCACCATTGGTCAGGTGCATCACACCAAGCGTCGTGATGACCTCGTGATGTGGGCTCTTCATCGCTGCATTGATCTCGTAGTCCTGATGGCCATGCAGGATGTCCTTGGCCTCGACGGATTCCATGAAGGCGCGCATCGCCCGTACCGGCGTACGCTCCATCAGATCATCCGGCGCGTTGAACTTGTAACGGCCTTCGCCGCCCGTCCGTCCATCGATAAGGATGGTCAGATATTGTGCCATGCCCAGCGTTCCGTTTTTTGCCCTGAGTGTCACTGTGCGTTTCGCTCTGTGAAGGTTTCATGACGGCTGGTCGGCGAATGCCTACGTCCTCACATTTGCCGCCTTTCGGTGGAAAACACGCGGCAACATGGCCATAAGGGTCATCACTTTTTTGCAATGGATGGATTCATGATCGTCCGATCCCGTTTTCTCGCCGCTGTGTTGTTTTTTGCCGCCGCTCTCAGCACCAATTCTGCCTTCGGGCAGGCCGCGCCTGGCCAGCAAGTGCCTTTGCCCCCGGGCGATGTCGGCAATGGCACAATCATAGGTGGGTCTTCCCCCAACGTCCTGGCACAATCCAATCCTGCAGTTGCCGCCGAAACCAATTTGCGCGTCGACCGGTTGGAGGGTGAGCTGCGCAATCTGGTCGGTCAGATGGAGCAGCTGATGTTTCAGATGCGCCAGTTGCAGGATGAACTGACCAGAGCGCGTGAGGACACGGAGTTTCGGTTGCGCGAATTGGAAGGCAATGGCGGTCTGTCCACCGAACGCGGTTCTTTGGATGGCGGGGACGTTTCCGACGAGACGTTGCGCGAAGCCCTTCTTGCACGTGAACGCGGAGAGCCGCCCCGCGATCTTGGCACGTTGAGTGTCGATGCGTCCGGACAACCTATCGGTTCGACGATCGGAGGTCCGAATGGCCCACTTGATCTTTCGACCTTGACACTGAACGCAGCGCCGGAGGTTCGCCCGCAGACACCTTTGGGAAGTACCGTGGCGAGCGTCGATCCGTTGGCGAGCCTCAGCCCAAATGATGTCTATGAGCTCGGTTACGATCATGTGTTGCGCGGTGACTACAGTCAGGCGGTCGCGACCTTCAGTGATTTTATCGATCTCTATCCGGATGATCGGTTGCGTCCGAACGCGCATTTCTGGCTCGGGGAATCGCATTTTGCCATGGGTGCCTATACACCTGCTGCCGAGCAGTTTCTGGCTGTGTTCAATAACTATCCTGAAGATGTCAAAGTGCCTGATGCGCTTTTAAAGCTCGCCATGAGCCTGGAGCGTCTTGGCGCTCAGCAACAGGCTTGCGCCACGTTCAACAAGCTGCTGACGGACTATCCGCGTGCGCCGCAGATTGTTCTTGATACAGCGCTTACCGAGCAGGGTCTTGCCGGGTGCTAGACCGCCCGTCCGCGCCGTTTGAGGCGGAGTTGACACCGTCCTGGCAGATGGTTGCGGAGACCCTTTCCGTGTTCGACGGCCTGTTGCTGGCCGTTTCAGGCGGACCGGACTCTTTGGCCATGCTTCATGGCCTTGCGAAACTGAGGGCTTCGGGCACGACGCTGCCCGATATGCGTGTCGTGACGGTGGACCACGATTTACGTTCTGAGAGCGCGCGTGAGGCAGTCTTTGTATGCGGTGTCTGCAAGGAACTGGGTCTGACTCATAAGACGGTCCGATTGGCGCAAAAGCCTGAAGGGGCCAATCTGCAGGCCTGGGCGCGCAATCAGCGCTATCGTGTGTTTGCAGACGAAGCACGGATCTGGAAACCCGATGCAAGACTTGCCGTCGTGACGGCCCACACGGCAGATGACCAGGCTGAGACGGTCCTGATGCGTGCGGCACGTGGTGCTGGGAGCGAAGCTTTGGCAGCTATCAGGCCGGAGACCCGCATTGCCGGTGTTCACGTTGTGCGCCCGTTTCTCGATTGGCGCCGTGAGCACTTGCACAGCGCACTTCCGCCCGGCTCGAATCCTGTCATCGACCCCAGCAATTCCAATGACCGGTTTACGCGTGTCCGCTATCGCAACTGGCTTGCCGAGGCTCCCGAGCCAGACAGCGCGCGCAGCATAGCCCATGGCCTTGCAGAAACGGCGCGCATCGCAAGATTGGAGAGCGACGCGCTCGATCATGAAGCAGAGAAGCTTCTCCACGTCATCGGTGGCGGATCGCAGGGATATGCTTCGGGCCGCGTTGCCCTTGATGTCGTGCCGCTTGCCATTGCGGCGCGTTTTGTCCGCCGTGCCATGCTCACGGTCGCACGAGCCGCCGATGCGGCGCAGCGGCTCGACATGGCCCGCATGGTCGAGATCGCCGAGCGAGTTCAGAGAGAGAGCACCGGAAAATGTGTGCTTGCCGGATCGGTGTTCGAATGGTCGCGCAGTGCAGACGGTCTCGATATCCTGGCCTATGCCGAAGCCGGACGAGCGGGTTTCCCCGATATCCAGGTTGTGGCGGGTCAAACCGCTATCTGGGACGGCCGGTTTGAGATCATCAATCAGAGCCAAAGGGCCTGCACCGTACGTGCCTGGCGGTCGGGCGACGGCACGCCGATGGGGTTTGATGTGCCGAAGCGCGTTCTGGCGAGCTTACCGGTGGCCTTGCTCGATGAGGCTGTTGTTGCCGGTCCCGGGACAAGCGAGAGAGAGGTCCATTTACGTTTCCTCAGCTGACTCTTGCCTTACGTCTGGATGTGTGCGGCGGTTGGCCGCGCGAATTGTTTAACCTAGGACGCGGAATAATGGGCTGAATCCGCGCAGATCGCTTGGCAATAGGCGGTCGGGAACCTATCTTCTCTTCAACGGGTGGTCTGGGGTCCGCAGTGCGTGCTCTGCCCACCATTGTTTTCCAGCCGAGGATTGGACCCTTTTATGAATTCCAACTTCCGCAATTTTGCGCTCTGGGTGGTGATTGGCCTTTTGTTGGTCGCGCTGTTCAACATGTTTTCCGGACCGACGCAGCAAGGCGGTGGTTCGGACATAGCTTACTCCCAATTCCTCACCGAAGTTGAGAACGGTCGCATTCGCGATGTGACCATCATGGGACAGCAGATTTCAGGTGTTTACACCGATGGTGGCCAGTTCCAGACCTTCGCGCCCGATGATCCCAACCTGGTTCAGGAACTAACAAATGCCGGTGTGCGCATCAGTGCGCGCCCGAACGATGAAGGCTTCTCGCTTTTCTCGGTTCTGATTTCATTCGGTCCGATGCTGCTTCTCATAGCGGTCTGGATTTACTTCATGCGTCAGATGCAGGGCGGCGCCGGTGGCAAGGCCATGGGCTTTGGGAAGTCCAAGGCAAAGCTTCTGACCGAAGCGCATGGCAAAGTGACATTTGAGGATGTGGCCGGCATCGATGAGGCCAAGGAAGATCTGGAGGAGATCGTTGAGTTTCTGCGTGACCCGCAGAAGTTCCAGCGTCTTGGCGGGCGCATCCCGCGCGGTGTTTTGCTGGTTGGCCCTCCGGGCACCGGTAAGACGCTGACAGCCCGCGCGGTTGCCGGTGAAGCCAATGTTCCGTTCTTCACCATTTCCGGCTCCGACTTTGTTGAAATGTTCGTCGGCGTCGGCGCATCCCGCGTCCGCGATATGTTTGAGCAGGCCAAGAAGAACTCGCCTTGCATCATCTTTATCGACGAGATCGACGCTGTCGGCCGTCATCGCGGGGCCGGTCTCGGCGGCGGCAATGACGAGCGTGAGCAGACGTTGAACCAGTTGCTTGTCGAGATGGATGGTTTTGAGGCCAATGAAGGCGTGATCATCATCGCAGCGACGAACCGTCCAGATGTTCTTGATCCGGCGCTTTTGCGCCCTGGCCGTTTCGACCGCCAGATTGTCGTACCGAACCCGGATATTGTCGGGCGTGAGAAAATCCTTAAGGTCCATGTCCGCAATGTGCCGCTTGCACCGGATGTGGATCTGAAGACCTTGGCGCGGGGTACACCGGGATTCTCGGGTGCTGACCTGATGAACCTGGTCAACGAGGCTGCACTTTTGGCGGCGCGCCGCTCCAAGCGTCTGG
>JANQJE010000043.1 GCA_028281795.1 Cohaesibacteraceae bacterium
GCGCGGGGCCGTATCCGTCCACTGGAGCCGACCATGGCGATTGATGCCGATCTTTTGATGTCGTGCTCCAATATTGTTGCCCTTGCCGGAGCGGAGCAAATTCAGGCCGCCCTTGAGACCGGCGCCGACATTGTCATTGCCGGCCGTACGACGGATACGGCGATCATCGCCGCTTTGCCTTTGGCGCGCGGCTGCCACCCCGGGGGGGCCTGGCATGGCGCAAAAATAGGAGAATGCGGGGCGCTGGCGACGACCAACCCGAACTCAGGAACAATTCTGATCGAGTTCGACGAGGAGGGTTTTACGATCACACCCATGGGCGAAAGCGCGCGGGCAACGCCCTACACGGTGTCGGCTCATATGCTCTATGAGAACTCCAACCCGTTTCAGCTTTACGAGCCTGGTGGCCATCTCGATGTAACCGGCGCGCGCTATGAACCTCTGGACGATCGCCGGGTCCGCGTAACAGGCAGCCGTTGGATCGAAAGCGACATCTACACGGTCAAACTTGAAGGCGCCAAGAGCGGCGGTTTTCAGACCGTTTCGCTGGCTCTGGTGCGCGAGGCCCGGTATGTGGCGCGCATTCACGAGTGGGTCGAGGCCATCCGCGTTCAGGCAATCGAACGGGCGCGTGCTCAGGTAGGCGATGATTTCGATCTTGCCCTAAGGATTATCGGTGCCGATGCCACCTTGGGGCAGCTTGAGGTCCAGGAGCATATCGGTAGCGAAGTCGGCGTTATGGGCATCGTGACGGCGCCGACCGAGGCGATGAGTCGTGAGGTTGCCAAAATCCTCAACCCTTACCTTCTCCATCATCCGTTGCCGGAGGATGAGGATATGCCGACCTTTGCTTTTCCCTTTTCTCCCACCGAGATGCCGCGAGGGGAAATCTATGAGTTCTGCCTGAACCATGTGATGGAACTGTCCGATCCGATGCAGGCTTTCCGGATTTCAGTCCAGGAGGTCGGCGCTTGAGCAGGCTATCGGATGTAGCAACCAAGGTTCGCTCAAAAAACGCCGGGCCATTCTGGCTGACGTTTGACATTTTTTGCGGCACGTCTGAGGCCTATGACCGCGTTGTCGCTGCGCTCGACACCGACCGTGTCGCCGAGGCGTTGAAGACCGACCGCTCCAAACTGAAACGTTTCGAGATACCGGACTTGGGCGTTCTGAAGTTCAGTCTGCCGCGTCCTGCTGTCCAGGGCACGCGGGAAGACCGGGACATGCATGGTGCCTCCTTCGCCAATGTGTTGGCGGAGTTGGAGGTTTGAAAGCGACTGGCTGACGCCGACAAGAAGCAGGCGAGCCGCCGCTGAAGCAGTTCAACCGTGTACGGCTTCGCCTTCGCGCAGTTCATGCAACTCATGGATGCCCGGCATGGTCTTGAAACCCGGCAGGCCGCGAATGGCGTAGAGCCATTCCCGGATGGCCGGAAAGGCATCATGTTCCAACCCGCCGTCGGGGCTGAGCGCGACATAGGGGAAGCAGGCGATATCCGCGATGGTCGGATGGTCTCCGACGAGCCAGACCCCACCGCCAAAACGTCTCTCCACCAGATGTTGTTCTAACTGCCGGAAACACCGTTCGGCCCCCGCCAAAGCCTTTGGCAAATCGATGGGCCGGTCGAGAACGGCTTTGAGGCGGGCTTCACCTGAGGTCGCTGTCAGTGCGCTTGAGAAGGCCAGCCATTCCATCACCTCTGCCATTGCGCGCGCATCGTTGGTCGGCCACCAGCGCCCTGACGGGTCGAAGGTTGCCGCGATCCAGGCGAGCATCGCCGGAGTTTCGGTGAGCACCAGGTCGCCCGCGACCAGCACCGGAAGGGTGCCCGCCGGGTTGAGCGCCAGCATGGCTTCGGACTTGTGTTGCTGGCCGGGGTGGAAGTCGACCGCCACGGTTTCGTAAGCGACGTCAAGAAGCGAAGCGAGCAGACGAACCTTGTAGCAGTTTCCCGACAGAACCCAGTTGTACAGCGTAAAACTCATGCGACCTCGGTCATCGCGCCGTAGAGCGCACCGCGTTTCTTCAACCAGCGGCGGTAGGCCACCGACGTCATATCGGCGCGGGTCGGAATTTCCATCTTTGGATCAAGCGGCAGGCGGTGCGGTAACTGGTTTTCCAGGATTGAGCGATCTTGCAGGAAAATCTCCTGCTGGAACTGCACCAGCTCTTCAAAGCTGCTCTCATCGTCATAGAGCGCCATCCAGGGCCAGACGTCGCATTCCTCTTCGCCGCGCGGCTGAACGAAGATGGCGATGACATCCTGTGCCTCCGGTTTTGGCGGACAGGTCTTGTAGAGAACCGCCACTGTCGGTGCCGGGACACGGTATTCATACTCGGTCGTGATCCCGCTGCCTGCGCTCTTGGCGGCTTTGGGTTGGAAGAAACGGACTTTCGTTGCCCAGACCTCATCCTGCTCTTCGCGAATCTCGACCTTGTACGGTTCGACCTCTGTGTGCGGTTCGGCGCCCAGAATATCGGTGTGGACGAACGGGAAGTGAGCGATGTCGAGGAAGTTTTCCACCGCCCGCAATGGCGAGCATTTGACGCGCACCACGCCACACGGCACGCACCGCCGACCGGGCTCGTCGCCTTCGGGAATATCGAACAGCGCTCGCGGTGCATCGCCCAGAGCGGTCCAGACATGATCGAACTTGATCTGGTAGGGATATGTCTTTCCCTGATCATCGCGTACGACAACGCCCTCGTCGGTCGCGGTGACCGTGAGCGGAGTGCCCAGAAGAAGTGTCTGCCGTTGTTGACCTAAGGTCATCTCATCTGCTGCCGCGATGGCGTACCAGTCATTCTTCGCATAGACGAGGCTCATGCTGCGTTCTCCTGGCCGCGCGTCGTGACGTGGGCTTCAGCCCGTCGGCGAACCGCCTCGCACCAGCGCGACAGGCTGACTTTCTGCGCCGGGGTAGCTTCGTCCGAGACCAGAAGGTGCGCGGTTGTTTCCCCTTGGTTTGCTTCGTGCAGGGCGGCGGCGATGTTCAGTGTGCGACTATCGACGTCTACCCGTAAGACAATCCCGCCGGCATCGGACGACTGGACGGCCGGCGGATTGCCCTCAAACGGCGTTGACGAGAAGGCTTCGCTCGCCTCGCTTTTTGCCGTTTGAAACGTCAGACTACGCAGGGGCGCAAGACCGCCTGGCAGTCCGCGCGGCTCGGCGGTACCGTCGCTGGCAACCCAGATAAGGCCATCGCGCTCTTCGACCGAAAAAGCCTGCGCCATGATGGTGGCAGGCGGCTCAAGCTCCGGGTGCGCCGGGATATAGGTGCAGCGGCCGTGCGCCCCGTAGTGCCAGCCATGATAGAGACAGGCGAGGTTTTCGCCACGAACGAAACCGTGTGACAGGCGCATACCGCGATGCGGGCACCGGTTTGCCCAAGCGGCGATTTTGCCGCTGGCACTGCGCCAGACGGCAATGTCCTGCCCATCCACCATCGTTCGCATGACGCGTTTGGCTGGAAGGTCCCGGCTCAGCCCGATGGGTTCAGTCGGCATTGATTTTCATCCTGTTTCCCCCGACGGCACGTCCTGACGCGCCGGGCCTTAATCAATCAGACGCATGGATGGGGGGTCAACGGGGTTTCTGCTGAAGGTCCGTGCACCGGCTGTCCATATGCGCGTCACACGCGCGTAAATCCGTTGTGGCCCTGGGCTGTTTCAAGCGGGCGGCAGTCGATCCGGTCGACAAAGACATCCGCCGGACCGAGGCTGCAGGCAACCTCCATGGCGTCCACGAGAACGGCGTCTCCGGTAACGTGCGCGACGATTTCGGCCTCATCGACAATGGTCACCCAACCGGTCAGATCGAGAAGGCGCGCCCGATGGCAGATCCAATCAGCAAATGTCTCGGACGCGACCTGCCCGGCGATATGCATTTCGACCGTTATTTTCGGCGTGGAATGGGCGTTCTGTATCATGAAGAGTCAGCAGACTTACGTGTGATCAAAGCGACGACCCGCTGGTGAAAACCGTAATGGCTCTGGTCTCCAATCCATTGTGCATAGCCTGCACCACAATTGAACGTCGGCAGGTTTCAACGTGCTTTGAGCGTACCGGTGCGGCGGAAGAGCGGTCAAGCGCCCGCCGTCCAGCGATGCCTTGATGTGTTTGCATTCCGTTTCGGCCGGAACGCTGTTTGTGTCATGAAAACGTAACGTTAAGTATCTTCTGCGCACGATTTGCCCCAAGGGGGAAAGACATGCGTTTGCTGGTTGGTCTCGCAGGTTTGACATGTTCGGCCATGATTGCTGTGCCGGGCATGGCGAGCGATCTGACTGTCAATCGTTTTGGCAATGATCTGGAGCGGATTTCCAGTCATGTCACCGATCCCCCGTTAGATTTGGATTCTTTGGGCTGCAAGCAATCTGAAAAAGTGGTCTGCACCTTTGTAAGTTCCGGCGGTGTTGCATTCTTTTCAGTAGGCCCGGAAGTCAATGGACCCATCGACGTGATTGTGGTGGACGGCGTGCCCGACGGTGAGCGGGCCGATATCATGGCCGGTTTTGAGCCTGTTTTCGCCATCGTCGAACCTTCGCGCAGCGCTCAGGAGCGCGGCGAGGTCATGGCCTCGTTGATAAACGCCAAGGCCAGTGGAACAGTTGCGCAGTACGATACCGGCTCGGCATTCTATCAGATGGAATACTCTTCCGAGACAGGCTACCGGCTGGTGGCCGTCCTCAGAGAATAGGGCATTTGGCTGTCGACATTCTCCCAACTCAAGGCGTCTCGGCCAGCTCCCGCGAGAGCCTGCGTGTCACCTGCAGATAGAGAACCGACAGGCCCAGGCACCAGATGCCCATGGTAAGTCCCTGCGCAGGGAAGGCGATACCCTGATCGATCAGCATACCGGTGACCCCCGGACCGATGGCCGTCGATAGCACCATGATCGTCGTGGCCATGGCGCGGACCGCACCCAGATGGCGTGTTCCGTAGACGTGCGGGAACAGAACGCCGAACAGCGTGATGGCCATGCCCTGCGTCATGCCGATGAGACCAAGAACGAGATACCAGCTTGTGATCTCCTGCACCGGTCCGAGCAGAGCGATTCCGGCACCCATCGGAAGAAGGAGAACCGGGAGCAGCCGGTGTGGCCCGAACCGGTCTGACGCCCAACCACCGAGAAAGCCGAACGAGACCGACATGGCGGCATATACCGTGTATCCGGGTGCCATCTCCAGAAGGCTCCATCCCTTGACCTCCGCCACGTGAACCTGATGGAAGAAAATGACCGTGCCGATGAAGCCAGGCGTCAACAGGAGCGGGAGAAGGGTTGGTAGAAGCCAATGGCGCGCTGCGTCGCGCCGCCGCCAGTGCCGCCCACCCAGGCCAGGAATGTCGTCGGTTGCCAGAACACCCTGAGGAGAGCGGCTGTCGGCCAGCAGCAAGCGCAAGGCGGTTGCCACGATGATCGCCAGAACCAGGGCGACCGCCACCCAGGTTGCCTGCCATCCGATGAGGCCGATAGCCAGGACGGTCAAAACCGAGAGTGTGACCTCGGCGCTGGGATAACCGAGATTGGTGATGGCCACTGCCCGGCCACGGCGCACCTGGAACCACCGTCCCATTGCCGTCATGGCGATATGACTGAACATGCCTTGGCCGCAGAACCGCAGGGCAAACAGCGACAGGCCGAGAAGCCAGACCGACGGCGAGAACGCAACCCCAAGTGCGGCCAAACCGAAAACCAGAGCGATGATGGGAGCGAGCAAGGAAAAGCGAACGCTGTCGGCCCAAGACCCGCGCCAGAACAAGAGCCCTGCCGACGCAAGGGTCGCCAGGGTAAACAGGCCTCCCCAACCACCATCCGTCAGACCGTGCTCCTGCTTGATGAACCCTGCAAACAGCGAGATGAACCAGGTCTGCCCGAACGACGAGGCAAATGTCAGCAGAAAGCCGGCCCCGAGCCATCGGGCATTGTCCCTGAGAAAGCGAAGCATCAAAACGTGACCGGGCCTTGCACGGGCGGAGATGTGAAGCTTCGATATACAGGTGTTCCACCCGGCGGTAAGCCCTGCGTCACAACCAAACAATGGTCAGACCGATGGTTGGCTTTAAAGCCCCATCATCGGCTTGAAAAAATCGTCCCGCACATCCTGGATCACATCCGTGCGCGTCTTCGCCTCGTCGCTGCACAGCCACGCCATCACGGATGCGGGCACTTTCGGGTCCACCAGATCCGATTTGGCGATCTTGCTGATCGGGTTCAGGCCAGCCTCGCGAATGGAACCCTGCATATCGGTGTCCGTGGGTGGGATACCGATGAAAACCGCCCGTACGCCATCGTTCTCCAGTTCCATGGCGAACATGCGTGTGAGCATATGCATCGCAGCTTTGGAGGAGCAATAGGCAGTCCAGCCTTCCATCGGGGTTGTGGCGGCGCCGGTTCCCGCATTCACGATCACACCGCCCGACGCTTTGAGCAGCGGCAGCGCGGCGGCGGTCATCCGGTGGACGCCCATCACATTCACATCGAACGCATGGCGCAGACTGTCGCTTGGCAAGTTCGCTGCATGACCGATGGGTGCAATGACACCGGCATTGTTGACCACCACATCCAGCCGCTCTCCGACCACGGCGATGGCATCGTCCACCTGTTCCTGACTCGTCACATCAAGGCTGATGGTTTTGGCGCCATCCAGAAGCTCCGGTGACTCCACCTTGCCGTAGATACCGGCAATCACGATTGCACCCCTGTCGACCAGAAGGCGGGTCAGCGCGGCGCCAATACCTCGCCCTGCGCCAGTCAAAAGGATCGTGCGGCCGGAGAGGTCCGGCACCGGGACGGGAGCGAGATTGAACATTTCCTCTTGACCTCATTTTTCGTCTGGTTATTTAATTGGTCTGTCCAATTTGAGTGGTACAGCGCCAACCGGCACCTGTCAAAGCCCGACGCTCTAGTCGTCCGGCCGCAGGGAGCAAAACAAACGAAGCGCGTGCAAGGGAGAGGGCAGGACACAGATGCGTATCCACGCGATAGAACCGTTCCCCATTGCCTATCCCGACCCCAACGATTTCGGCACCATCCGGCGCACGGTTCTGGTGAAAGTCATCACTGAGGATGGCGCTGTCGGCTGGGGCGAGTGCATCGCCATGTGGCCTGAGGCCTGCAAGGCGGTGGCGACCATCATTACCGACGGTCTGGAACCGATCCTCAAAGGTGACGATGCGACCGACACTGCTGCCGCATGGGAAAAAATGCGCCGCCATGTCTGGTGGTACGGTGAAGGCGGGATCGCCTCGATTGCGCTATCCGGCGTTGACATGGCGCTGTGGGACATTGCTGGAAAGGCCGCTGGCAAGCCGCTTTACGACATGCTTGGCGGTCTGAAGCACGAGCGTCTGCTCGCAAATGCATCCAGCCATGTGAACAAGAAAGGCGAGGCGGCCTGTGTTGCCGAAGTGGTTGGTTTCTTCGAAGCGGGTTTCCGCTCGACCAAGCTTGGATTTGCCAAAAAGGGTGAGAGCAACATTGGTGGCGATCCGGATACCGATGTCAGTTTCATCCGAGCACTGCGCGAGGCGCTGGGGGACGAGGCGGAGATCCTTGTCGACATCGGCAACGGCGTACGCTGGGAGGTCGAAACAGCCATCTCCGTCTGCAACCGCATGGGCGAGTACCGGATCGGCTGGTATGAAGAGCCGCTCTACCCAACAGATGACGCTGGCTACAAGAGACTTGCAGCCTCTACGGCTGTTCGGATCGCGTCCGGTGAGCGTGAGTTCACCGAGGCCGGTTACCGCCGCCAGATGGAAATGGGTGCGGTCGAGGTTTATGGCGTCGACCCGGCGCGCGTCGAAGGCGTAACGGGCTTTCGCCGTGTCGATGCGCTGGCAAGCCGTTTCGGCAAAACCGTCAATGCCCACGCCTGGTCCACGGCGATCACGACGGCGGCCAGCCTGCATCTCTCGCTGGCGTCTCCCAACACCGAAATCTTCGAATACAAACCTTTCGGTGTCGTGGTGCAGGATGAATTGGTCGCCGACAAGCTCTGGCACAAGGATGGCTGGGCTTATCCGATCAACGCGCCAGGCCTTGGCATCGAAGTCCAGGAAGATGTTGTTCAGCGTCTGGCGGCAGCCGCATGAACGGGCGTCCCACACGCTTCGGCATGACGGCTCCAACGGTGGAAGACATCGTTGCGCCGGGCTTCTCCACGCCCTGGGACGCACCGATGGTGCCGCCCTTTCCTTTCCGGTTCCGGGACTGCCGGATCATGACGCTCTATTGGCGCACCGATCCCGATGCCATCGACTTTCTTCTCCCTCCGCCACTGAAGCGGACGGGCGACATCGCCTGCGCCCACATTTATCAGATGAACGATCCGGACTGGATCGGACCCTATGGCGAGATGAACGTCATGGTGGGTGCCGAACTGCCGGGCAAGGCAACTGGAGGATATTCGCCCTATCTCGCGCTTTCATCGGATGGGGGGGTCGTCCATGGACGCGAAGTGCACGGTCAGCCTAAGAAACTTGGCAAGCCTCAAATAGAAGCGCGCAGTGACCTTCTCGTCGGCACGGTCGAGCGCAACGGGATCGACGTGATCACCGGTACCATGGCCTACAAACAGAGAGCGGTGGAGGTCTCGGCCATCAAACCGCACTTCGATTTCGCCACCAACATCAATCTCAAAGCCATCGACCACATCGATGGCCGTCCGGCCATCCGGCAGCTCACCTCGCGCGCGTTGACCGACGTTGCCGTCCATGAGGCATGGGTCGGGCCTTGCACTGTCGAGTTGCGCCCGAACGCCCAGCTTCCTGTTTTCCGCTTGCCGGTTCTTGAGCCTTTGGAAGGTTTCTACTGGCGCGCAGATTTCACCCTCGTCGCCGGCACGATCCTGTACGATTATCTGGAGGCAGGCTCATGAGTGCCCAACGTGTCGTCGTGACCGATACCATTTTCCCCGGCCTGGCACAGGAACAGGCGGCTGCCGAAGCGCATGGCGCGGCCTTTGAGGGTTTTCAATGCAAATCGGCGGATGAAGTGGTGGCCGCCGTTGCCGATGCAGATGTCGCCGTCGTCCAGTTCGCGCCTTTCACGGCGGAGGCCGCCAAAGCGGTCAAGCCGGGCGCGACGGTGATCCGCTACGGTGTAGGTTACGACAATATCGACGTACCAGCGGCACGCCAGGCCGGACTGAAGATCGGATATGTGCCGGACTACTGCACGGACGAAGTGGCCGACCACACCGCGGCTTTGGCCTTGGCTCTCTTACGCAAGCTGTCGGGTCTCGATGCCTCGGTGCGCGCTGGCGAATGGGCAGCGGTGAAGCATTCCAAGCCGCTCAAACCGTTCCAGGAAACGATCTTCGGTTTCTTCGGTATCGGCCAGATCGGCTCAGCCGTTCTGCAGCGCCTCAAAGGCTTCGGCTTTCGCTTTATCGCATCCGATCCAGGCCTTTCATCCGATGATGCGGCGGCGTTGGGTGTCTCTTTGGTGGATGCTGATACGCTTCTGGCCACCGCTGATATCATCACTTGTCATGCGCCTGCGACAGACGGCACGACAGGCTTTTTCAACGCATCAGCGTTCGGCAGGATGCAGCCGCACGCCATGCTGGTGAACACCGCGCGCGGCCAGTTGATCAACGAGGCGGATCTTGCTCAGGCGCTGACCGACGGCGCGATTGCTGGTGCCGGGCTCGATGTTTTCGAGCGCGAACCCCTGCCGGATACCTCACCGCTTCGTCGCACCCCGGGCCTCATCCTGACACCCCATTCGGCCTGGTTCTCAGACGCCGCCATCGACCGGCTTCAGGGCCTGGTCGCCAATGACATCACCCTCGCCTTGAAAGGCGAAGGGCCACGCAAACCTGTGCCCTGAAGGCACGCACTCATCCCGCGCGAGCCGGGCTCGGAAGATGACGCTCGCACCTTGAAAAGCCGGAGCGCACCAATGCGCTCCCATTGACCCGAAACGGGAGGAAACAATGAAACGTTTGAAGACAAGTTGCGCCGCAGCGGCGCTGGCCGCGGCCAGCATGACCGTGGTCGCCATTCCGGCGTCCGCCCAGACCATGCTGGACGCCGGCCAGGAAGTGGACATGGTGCTTCTGCCCAAGTTCCTCGGCATCCTGGTGTTCGATCAGGCCCACGAAGGCGCGCAGGAAGCCCATGCGGAACTCGGCAATCCGGGCGAGCTTCTGTTCGTCGGCCCGACGCCGGAAAACTCGGTGGCCGGTCAGATCGAGATCATGACCACGTCGGCGACACAGGGTCAGGGCGCTGTCATGCTCTCCAACAATGCAGGCGATCAGATCGTGCCCTCAGCACAGGCCGCGCAGGACGCAGGCACCCGCGTGGTAACCTGGGACAGCCCCATTCCCTCCGGTGATGGCGAGGATGTCTTCGTCGCTCAGGTGGACTTCGGTTCCATCGGCGTGGTGATGGCCGATATGGCGCACTCGATCCTTGACGGGTCAGGCCAGATGGCGGTGCTTTCGGCAACTCCCGATGCTGCCAACCAGAATGCCTGGATAGCGGCGATGGAAGAAGCGCTGGAGATGCCGAAATACGCCGACATCGAACTGGTCGACATCGTTTATGGCGATGATCAGGCGGAGGTGAGCTACAACCGTGCGCTGGCGCTGGTCGATCAGTACCCTGATCTTGGACTGATCATGTCACCGACCACCGTGGGCATTCAGGCTTCGTCCAAAGCGATGCAGGATGAGGGCTTATGCGAGCAGGTGCGCGTCTCCGGGCTCGGCCTTCCGGCGGAGATGGTCTCCTACACGCTCAATGGTTGCGCGCCCGAGTTCGCGCTCTGGGATTTCCGCGATCTTGGCTATCTGACCTACTACACCGCCTATGGTCTGGCGACCGGCCAGTTGTCCGGCGAGATCGGTGAGAGCTTCACCGCTGGTCGGATGGGCGAGTACACCATTGAGGAAGACCCGGGCCGTCCCGGCACACGCCGTATCCTGATGGGACCTTTCACGGTCTACAACGCAGACAATGTGGAGGCCGCAGCGCAGTAGGTGCCGCACGGTTTTCGCATCGCCCGGCGCGGTCCCTCCCGTCGCGCCGGGTGCCCTGCCGCTGGGGGAGCCAAGACAACCGCCAGATGACAGCTCCGCTTCTTACCCTTGACCGTGTCTCCAAGCGCTTCGGGTCCACCCACGCGCTGACCGATATGTCGCTGAACCTTTTTGCCGGTGAGGTGCATGCCATTGTCGGCGAGAACGGAGCCGGCAAATCCACCATGATCAAGATCATGACCGGCATTCATCAGCCAAACGAGGGAAGGGTGCTGGTAGACGACGAGCCCCGCATGATCGCCGGTTCGCAGGCGGCACGGGAACTGGGTATAGCTGCCATCTATCAGGAGCCGATGGTGTTCCCCGATCTGGACGTGGCCGAGAACATTTTTATCAGCCAGGTTGGCGGTGGCTTGTTCCAGAACAAAGCCGGACAGCGCCGCGAAGCACGTGCACTGATCGAACGCATTGGCATGGATCTGGATGTTGACCGGGCCGCCAGCGGCCTGACCCTGGCCGAGCAGCAGGCCGTCGAAATCGCCAGAGCCCTTTCTCAGGACGTGCGTGTCCTGATCATGGACGAGCCGACGGCATCTCTGTCTGCCCATGAAGCCCAACAACTGCGCCGCATCGCGCGGCAGTTGGCAAGCGACGGCGTGTCTGTCGTCTACATATCCCACCGGCTTGAAGAGATTTTCGAGGTCGCCGACCGTGTGACGGTCATCCGCGACGGCGAACACATCTCAACAAACCCCATCGGCGAGACCGACACCGATACTATGATCGCGGAAATGGTCGGCCGCGAAGTCGGCAATTACTTCGCCAAAGGAGAGAACCATGCCCGCGACGAGGTGATCCTGTCGGTCGCGAACCTCTCTCTCCAGGGCGTCTTCGAAGACATTTCCTTTGAGCTGAAGCGTGGTGAGGTCCTGGCCATGGCCGGCCTCATCGGCGCCCGGCGCACCGATGTCGCGCTTGCTCTGTTCGGTATCACGCCGGCGACCACAGGCAGCGTGATCTACAAGGGCCAACCGCTGACCGTCACCTCGCCGAAACAGGCGATGGATGCGGGCATAGCTTATGTGTCTGAAGACAGGCGCAAGCTTGGTCTGGCTATGCCGATGGCCATTCGTGCCAACATTTCGCTTGCCACGCTGACAGGTTTTCTGACCCGGTTTGGGCTCATCGACCGGGCCGGGGAAAAAGCGACCGCCGATCGGTTCCGCGAGAGGCTCGCCATCCGCACGCCGGACGTTGAAACGGAAGTCGGCATGCTCTCAGGCGGCAACCAACAGAAGGTGATGCTCGCCAAATGGCTGAACATGAACCCCGATCTCCTGATCTTCGATGAACCGACGCGCGGCATCGACGTTGGTGCCAAGGCCGAAGTGCATGATCTGATCCGCACCTTCGTCAAGGAGGGCGGTGCGGCCATCGTGATTTCCTCCGACCTGCCGGAAGTGTTGGCGATGGGTGACCGGATTCTGGTCATGCGGGAAGGTCAGCAGATGGCGATCCTCGATCATGACGAGGCCAGTCAGGAACGGATCATGACGCTTGCGACGGGCCAGGCGGGAGCAGCCGCATGATGCGCGTGCTTTCCAATCTCAACCCACAGACATTGCGCATCCTGGCACTGCTGCTGGTGCTGACTTTGGTGATCCTGTTCTTCTCCACCCAGATTTCGAATTATCTGAACGGGCGGCTCTTCAACCGCATATCCTCCTCCGTGGCCATCATGGCGCTGATTGCCACTGCGCAGACGCTGGTGATCCTGACCCGGAACATCGATCTGTCCGTTGGGTCTATCGTCGGTTTTACGGCGTTCGCCACCGGCAGTCTGATTGCCGCTTTCCCGAATATGAACCCGCTTTTGCTGGTTGCGTTCTCCATGCTGGTGGGTGCCGGTTTTGGGGCGTTCAACGGCTTCTTCGTCGCCTATGCGCGGGTCCCGGCCATCATCGTCACACTGGCGACAATGGCGCTGTTTCGATCCCTGCTGGTCGAGTTCGCCGATGGCAAATCGATCACCTCGTCACTCTTGCCGCAGTGGCTCACCAGCTTTCCGAACACGCCTCTGTTCGAGATCGGCCAGTTTCAGTTCCGCGCCGCCTTCGTGGTTGCCATCGTGATCGTCTTTGCCGTTCACATCGCCTTGCAGCGTTTGCGCGTCGCCCGCCGTCTCTATGCGGTCGGCTCGAACCCGGAAGCGGCCGAGATGGCCGGCATCAATCTCAAAGCTACAGTGTTCGTCGCCTTCGTCTGCTCCGGTGCATTAGCAGGTCTGGCCGGTTTCATGTTCCTGGCCCGCTTCGGCAACATCACCGTGGTGGCCGGGCTGGGGTTCGAACTGAAGTCCGTCGCCGCTGCCGTGGTCGGCGGGGTCAACATCTTCGGCGGCTCTGGCACGGTGCTTGGCGCCCTGATCGGTGCCATCCTGGTCGATCTGATCGAAACCAGCCTGGTGCGCTGGCAACTGGTTTCCGAGTTCTGGCGTGAGGCTGTGCTAGGGGCACTTATTCTGACCGCCGTGGCGCTCGACGCCATCGTGATGCGCCGCCTGATTGCGTTGCGCGCGGCCCGCCACCATGAAAAGCGCGAGCAGAAGATGGAGGGAACGGGCTGATGACCGAGCGCTCCACCCTTTCCGCCATGTGGGCGCGTGTCCAGACCTGGGAAGGTTTTCTGGTCTGTGCGCTGATCTTCATCGTGCTGATGAACACGGCTCTGTCGCCCCAGTTCATGACGCTGTCGAACCAGATCAACCTGTTCCAGCTTTCGATAGAGAAGATCATCGTCGCTTTGGTCATGACCTTCGTCATCATCAATGCGGAGATCGATCTGTCCGTCGGTTCCATGATGGGGTTGGCCGCTTGCGCCTTCGGATTCCTGTTTCAGCAGGGCGTGAACCCGGTTCTGGTCATCCCCATCGTCCTGCTGATCGGAGCAGCCGGCGGTGCGCTCAACGGTTATTTCATCAGCAAGGTCGGCCTGCCGTCCCTGGTCGTCACACTGGCGACCCTCATCGGGTTTCGTGGCTTGGCCCGCGTGCTTGTGGAAGATCGCGGCATCACCGACTTTCCCGACTGGTTCGACAGGCTGGGTCAGCAGGGTCTCGTCGGTCCGATACCCTTGGCGATCATCGCGTTCTTCGTGCTTTTCGCGATCTTGTATGTCGTGTTGCAGCGCTCGGGCTTCGGCCGCAAAACCTACGTCATCGGCACCAATCGTGATGTGGCGGCCTTCGCTGGCATCGATACCGCCCGGCACAAAATGATCCTGTTCATCGCATCGGGAACGGTGTCCGCCTTCGCCGGTCTGCTTTATGCGGCGCGCGTTGGTGCGGTGCGCGGCGATGTGGCGCTCGGTTTCGAGCTTGATATCATCACCATGGTGCTCCTGGGTGGCGTCAGTATCTTCGGAGGCTCGGGCACGTTGCTTGGCACGCTGCTGGCCATCCTGATCGTGCTGAACCTGCGCAACGGCATGGCATTGCTCAACATCACAGGCCATATCCAGACAGGCGTGATCGGCATCCTGCTTATCGCATCGGTGCTTCTGCCACGGGTGAATCTGGGTGGCTTTCTCGGCACCCGCAAACAAGGGGAGGCGGGCTCGTGATCAATCCGGCTCACAGGCTTGAGTTCGAGCGTCCATTGGAGCGCATGCCGGTTGGCGAGATGGTCGCACGCCGCATCCTGGATATGGTGAAGTCCGGTGCCTTGCAGCCCGGCGATCAGCTGCCCACGGAGCGCGATCTGGCCCAGTCGCTTAACGTCTCGCGCCCTTCCGTGCGCGAAGCCATTCGAGGCCTTGCCATTCTGGGTGTCGTACGCACCGTACAAGGCGGTGGCGCCTACATCTCCGACCTTGACGCCGATGCCCTTCTGGGTCCGATCCAGTTCTTTCTGTCGCTGCAGGATCTCAATGTCAGAGAACTCTACGATGCCCGTTCGCTGATCGAAAGCGATGTTGCACGGCGCGCAGCGGTCAACATCGAGCCAGCAAGCCTTGCCCGACTGGAAGCTGTCCTGATCGCGCAAAAAGACTGCCTGGACAATCCCGATGCCTTTCGTGCCTCGGACCATGCCTTTCACGAGATCATCTGGATCGGTTCCAAGAACGCGTTTCTCAAACGCATCGGCGAAAGCCTGAACGTGATCGGGCTTGAGTTCCGCAAGCGCGCCTCCGAAAGCCCGGCCGTGCTGCAGCAGAGCTACGCGGATCATCAGGTGCTGCTCGCCGCCCTGAAAGTCCGGGATGCGGACGCCGCCGCCAAGGCGGCCGAACGCCATATGCAGAATGTCTACCGTGTCACCATCGAACAGCCGGACATGAAAAAGGAGGGGGAGTCATGAGCGCGCGTATAGGACTGGTTGGCGCCGGCTGGTGGGCGACCTTCAACCATATTCCGACCATTCAGGATCATCCGGGCGCCGACCTGGTGGCAATATGCGATCTGGACGAAGCGCGCGTCGCAGAGGTAGGCGAGGCGTTCGGCATCGCAGGACGCTACACCGATCTGGCCGCGATGCTGGCAGCGGAGAACCTTGATGGCGTGATCGTCTCCACACCCCATGTGGCCCATCGCGCGCCGGCCGTCATGGCGCTGGAAGCCGGCTGCCATGTGATGGTTGAAAAACCGATGGCAACCACCGCCGAGGACGGCTGGGCCATCACCGATGCCGCCACAAAGGCCGGCAAACAGGTGCTCGTTCCGACGGGCATGAACTTCGAATGGTTTTCCATCAAAGCAGCAGGTTGGGTGCGCGACGGGCGGATCGGTGAGGTGCGCCATGCCGTCTGTCAGATGGGATCGGCCCTGAGCGACCTTTTCGCAGGCGAACCGATGATGGAAACCACCGATCACATGTATCGCCCACCCGTTTCGACCTGGGCTGATCCGAAGCGGGCAGGGGGCTATGGATGGGGCCAGCTTTCCCATGCGCTTGCCTGGCTGATCTACGTGGCCGATCTGCGCGCCGAAAGCGTTTGCTGCATGGTCGGCCGTTCCAAGACCGGGGTCGATTTCTACGATGCCGCCATTGCCCGTGCCGTTGGCGGGGCGACCATCGCGTTGTCCGGTGCATCCACCGTGCCCAAACATGTCGGCATGCACATGGATATCCGCGTCTATGGCACTGAAGGCATGATTGTCTTCAACAATGCCACGGCAACACTGGAACTGCGCCGCGACGACAAAGCCGACGAGGTGGTGTCGATGACCAGCGAGGATGGAGAGTACGACGGCGCACTGCCGGTCAAGGTTTTTGCCCGACTGTGCGCCGGGGAGACCGTCGAAAATGCCGCCGACGGGCAGAACGGGGCACGGGTAACCGAGCTTCTCCATGCGCTCTACCGGTCCGCCGAGACCGAAACCCTGGTCACCATAGGGAGCTGAAACGATGTATCTGTCTCTCACTGCCTGGTCGATGCCCTCCTGCACGCTGGAGGAATGCGCGGCCATTTCCAAGGCGCTTCGCATTGGCGCGCTTGATGTGGGCCTCTTCTACCGTTCGGCCCTCGACAAGACGGAGCTTCTCTCCGACCCGGCGGCGACAGCCGAAAAAGTGCGTGCGCTCAACATCTCAACGCCCAACTTCTATCACCTGTTCGGCGACAGCCTGGAGGCGCGCAATCTTGCCCAGCCCGGCACGCTCGACCAAAACCTTGCCGACCTTGAGAAGGTGCTGACCTTTGCCGATGCGGCTGACATTGGCACGGTTTTCATTCTTCCTGGCGTGGTGAACCCCGGTCAGTCTCGCGATAGCGCTTTTAACGTCTCTTCGCAGAGCCTGAAGGCAATGGTCGATCTTTCGCATGGCTTCAAGGCGACGCTCTGCATCGAGCCGCATGTGCAGTCCTTCGCCGAGTCGCCGGCCATTGTGGAACGGCTGGTAGAGGCAACCGGCATCAAGCTGGCGCTCGACTACTCGCACTTTGCCTGCCTCGGTTACCGGCAGGATGAGGTCGATCCCCTGGCAAAACATGCGGCGCACGTTCATCTGCGCCAGGCGAAGATGGGCGACCTGCAGGCCAAGTTTGCACAAGGCACACTGAATTTTCCGGCCATGTTCGGAACGTTACGCGATGCGGGCTACACCGGCGCGCTTGCCATCGAGCCGGTTCATCAGGACTACATGAACACCTGGTTCGACGATGTACTGACCGAGATCGTTGCGCTTCGCGATTGTTTCAACACCTGGAAGGAAGGAGCCTCATGATGGCCGGCTATGCGTGGGTGCTGGAAGTGCGCCCGGGATATGAAGAGGAATACAAGAAGCGCCACGATGAAATCTGGCCGGAGATGGTGGACGCGCTGAAAGCCTCGGGCATCCGCAACTACAACATCTTCCGCCATGGGCTGACGTTGTTCGGATATTTCGAAACCGACGATCTGGAGGTCACCAAGGCCAAGCTCGCCGACGATCCTGTGAATGCGAAATGGGCTGAGTGGATGGGGCCGATCATGCGCATCGAGATCGACGAGCAGACACAGTTCCCGTTTTTGCTGCCCAGGCAATTCCACATGGCGTAGCGCCCACTGGCCTAAGGTTCCCTAACGTGGTTTGAGAGAACCACCTTCAAGAATCGGGAGCCAGATCAACACCATGCAGCACGACCAGATCCTTCTTCATCCCGATCGTCTGCTGCCCGGCGATCCGGCCCAGCGCGATATCGCCCGACAGCTTTATCGCCATGTCGTCGATGCGCCGCTGGTCTGCCCGCACGGCCATTGCGAGGCCAGTTGGTTTGCCACCGACGCGCCGTTCGCCAACGCCACCGACCTTCTGATCACACCCGACCATTATCTGCTTCGCATGCTGGTCAGCCAGGGTGTGAGCTATGACGATCTCGGCGTGCCGCGCGCTGATGGCTCGCGCAGCGCGGCCGATCCGCGTGACGTCTGGCGTCTGTTTGCCAGACACTACCATCTGTTCCGGGGTACGCCTTCGCGCATCTGGATGGATCATGCCTTCCATGAGATTCTGGAAGTGCCAGAGGCCTTGACGGCGGACACCGCCGATGCGGCTTACGATCATATCAATGCGAAACTTGCCGAACCGGGCTTTCGTCCCCGGGCTCTGTTCGACCGGTTCAAAATCGAGGTGCTGGCCACGACGGATGGCGCCACGGACGATCTGGCGCACCATCAGGCGCTGAAGGACGAAGGTTTCAAGGGTATCATCCCAACCTTTCGGCCGGATGCCGTGACGAATCCGCTACGGCCGGACTTTACCACCTCGATGGCGCGGCTGGCCGAGCAGACCGGAGAGAACGTTGCCACATGGCCGGGGTATCTGGACGCGTTGCGTGCTCGCCGCGCCGCCTTCATCGCACTTGGTGCGACCGCCACGGATCATGGCGTTCTGTACGCCACAACAGCCGACCTGCCGGCAGCGCAATGCCAGAGCCTTCTCGATGCTGCGATGGTGGGCACGCTTGGCGCAGACGACGCAGCCCTTTTTGAAGCGCAGATGCTGTTCGAGATGGCGCGCATGAGTGTGGATGACGGTCTGGTCATGCAGATTCATGCCGGATCGCGCCGCAACTATGCCAGCCGCATCCTCGACACCTACGGCCGGGACAAGGGCTTTGACATTCCTCGCCCAACCGAATGGCTTGAGGCGCTTCACCCGTTGCTTGACCGCTTCGGTTTCGAGCCGAACTTCGCGCTGATCCTCTACACGCTCGACGAAACCACCTACAGCCGCGAGCTTGCCCCGCTGGCCGGTGCGTTCCCGAGTGTCACGCTTGGTGCACCCTGGTGGTTTTTCGATGCCCCCGATGGCATGCGCCGCTACCGCAGCATCGTCACCGAGACGGCGGGCTTCTACAACACTGCCGGTTTTGTGGACGACACCCGTGCCTTTCTCTCGATTCCGGCACGCCACGATCTGTTTCGCCGGGTGGAAGCAGGCAATCTCGCCAGGCTGGTGGCGGAACATGTGCTCCGGTTCGACGAAGCGCTGGAAGTTATCGAGGCACTCACTGTCGGGCTCCCCCGCCGCGCCTACCGCCTGCCGGACCCGAAAGCCTGAGCGATGAAGGATCTTTCCAACGCAACGCTGACAGACCTGCCGAGCTCTGTTGCCCGCGCATCCTATGATCGGGCCAAAGTGAAAACCGGCATCGTGCATCTTGGCATCGGCGCGTTTCATAGGGCGCATATGGCCGCCTATGTCGATGTCTGTCTTTCCGATGACCCGAACTGGGGCATCTGCGGTGTCAGCCTGCGGTCTGCTGCGACGCGCGATGCGTTGGAGCCGCAGGATGGGCTCTATACGCTGGGCATTCAGTCGAGCCATGGCCTGTCGCCGCGTATCATAGGGGCCATCACCGATCTTATCGTCGGGCCCGATGAGCCATCGCGCCTGTCGGATGCTCTTCTGTCGCCGGACGTGAAGATCGTATCGTTGACCGTGACCGAGAAGGGCTACTGCCATGATCCCGCGACAGGGCGGCTGAACCCTGATCATGCCGACATCCAGCACGACCTGAACACCGCCGGCTTCCCGCGCTCGGCGATTGGCTGGTTGGTGTACGGGCTTCTGGAGCGGCGTGCCAAAGGGTTGGAGCCCTACACGATCCTCTCCTGCGACAATCTCCCCGCGAACGGAAAGACCCTCCGCCAGGTCTTGCTCGACTATCTCGCGCTCAAGGCGCCGGACGACGTTTCCTGGTTGGACAACGCGTTGGCCTGCCCTTCGTCGATGGTGGACCGGATCGTGCCGGCGACGACCGATGAAGATCGCGCGGAGATCGCCAGGGCCTTGGGCGTCAAGGACGCCTGGCCCGTGATGGCGGAGCCGTTCAGTCAGTTCGTTGTTGAAGACAGTTTTCCGCTCGGCCGCCCGGCCTGGGAATCCCATGGCGTGACCATGACGGAGAATGTCGAGCCGTTCGAACACATGAAGCTGCGCATGCTCAATGGCAGCCATTCCACGCTTGCCTATCTCGGGTATCTGGCGGGCTACGAAACGGTAGCCGACACCGTTGCCGATCCGGCATTCCGGCACCTCATCCACGATCTGATGACCCATGAAATCATGCCGACGCTCTCCATGCCGGACGATGTCGATCTGCCCGCTTACCGCGATGCGCTGCTGGAACGGTTCTCCAACACGGCTCTGAAGCATCGCACCTGGCAGATCGCGATGGACGGCTCTCAGAAGCTGCCTCAGCGTCTTCTCGGCACCATTACCGACAGGCTATCGAGCGGCCCAAGCATCGACCGGCTGCTGCTCGGCGTGGCGGCCTGGATGCGTTATGCATCAGGCACCGATGAGCACGGTAAACCCATCGATGTGCGCGACCCGTTGGCGGATCGGTTCAGGACCATTGCAAGCGAAAGCGATGGCACCGCGCAGGATCTCGCCACGCGCTTTCTCGCTCTGGATTCCATATTCGGGCGTGAGCTTCCCGCCAATGCGGCTTTCCGCAACGGCGTGACTGCGCATCTGGACAGGCTGATCCGGGACGGTGCGCATGCAACGGTCGCTGCTGCCGTTTAGTCTGCTTGCTCGGTCGGCACGCGTATGCCGGCGAAAGCCTCAAGGAGCAAAGGTTCCAGCCCCGCGCCGCCAGCGTCCACGTAGCGGGCAAGCTGTTGGCGCATACGCGGTTCCCAGAAATCGTTGATGTGCGCCGCTACGCGCTCGGCCCTGTCATCACCCGGCTGGCTTTTGAAGAAGATGGCGATCTGGTTCGCCATCGTGACCATTTTTTCATCCCGCATCGCTGACATCCATCTGAACGCGCTCAGCGTGTGAGTAGAGATCAAAACCGTGCGGGCGGGTGAAGGCCGCAATGGTGATCCCGGCCTTGTCCGCCAGCCGGACTGCATGGGCCGTTGGGGCTGAGATCGCGACCAGAACGGGGCACTGCGCCATGGCGCATTTCTGCACCATATCCACCGAGATACGGCTGCTGATCACCAGTGCACCTTCACACGCTTCGATGCCGGCCTGCGCCATCGCCCCGATCAGCTTGTCGAGGGCGTTGTGGCGGCCAACGTCCTCCCGGGCGAGCACAATCTCGCCACCGGGGCGCATGAAGCCGGCCACGTGAACCGCACGCGTCTTATCGTGCAGCGGCTGATGTGCCCGCAAGGCATCGCTCGCCAACGCGATGTCCCGATAGGCAAACACCAGATCGTCAGCGCTGACTTTGGGCAGCGGACGCACGGCCTCTTCGATGCTTTCAATGCCGCAAAGACCACAGCCAAGCGGTCCGGCCATCTGCCGCCGCCGGGCTTCAAGCGCGCTGGCACGTCCACCGGACAGCCAGAATTGCACCTCGATCCCATGGGGATGCTCGACCAGCGCAAACTGATTGAGTTGATCGAGCCTTTCGATAAAGCCCTCCGTCAAGGCAAACCCCTTGGCAAAGTCTTCCAGATCGGAAGGGGTGCACATCATTACTGCCTGGGTGATGCCGTTGAACACCAGCGCTACGGGCGTTTCTTCCGGCAGGAGTCGTGTGATCTCACGTTGCGCATCGCCATGGGCGCCAACCTGGATCAGTGTCCCCGGCATGCTTTGGGTCGGTTGAACGGCCATGGCTATTCGGCGGCCGGTACGATGCGCCGTGCCCGCTCACTTTGAGCAGCATAGTCCTCCTGCCACGCGGTCGGGCCGTTCGACAGGCTGACCTGCACAGCCGTCACCTTGTATTCCGGACAGTTGGTCGCCCAGTCGGAAAAGTCGGTTGTGATGACATTCGCCTGCGTGTCCGGGTGGTGGAACGTGGTGTAAACGACGCCAGGCGAGACCTTGTCGGTGATCGTTGCGCGCAAGGCTGTTTCGCCGGAACGTGAGGCAAGCTTGACGTAATCGCCGTCCTTGACGCCGCGCACTTCGGCATCGTGCGGATGGATTTCCAGCACATCTTCCTCGTGCCAGATGGTGTTGGCTGTGCGCCGCGTCTGCGCACCGACATTGTATTGCGAGAGAATGCGTCCGGTGGTCAGGAGCAGCGGGAAGCGCGGCCCGGTTTTTTCATCCGTCGCAACATATTCGGTGAGAATGAACCGGCCCTTGCCACGCACGAATCCATCGACATGCATCAACGGTGTTCCAGCGGGAACGGACTCGTTGCAGGGCCACTGGACCGAGCCTTCCCTGTCGAGCATATCGTAACTGACGCCTGCGAAGGAGGGCGTTGTTGCGGCGATCTCATCCATGATCTCGCTCGGGTGACTGTAGGACCAATCGCCGCCCATCGCGTTGGCCAGCATCTGGGTGATCTCCCAATCCGCATAGCCGTTGCGCGGCGCCATTACCTTGCGCACCCGGTTGATGCGCCGCTCGGCGTTGGTGAAGGTGCCATCCTTTTCCAGGAAGGTCGAGCCGGGCAGGAAGACATGCGCGTAGTTTGAAGTCTCGTTGAGAAAGAGATCGTGAACGATCACACACTCCATGGCGGCAAGGCCTGCCGCAACATGCTTGGTGTCCGGGTCGGATTGCAGGATGTCTTCACCCTGGCAGTAGAGCCCCTTGAACGTACCATCGACAGCCGCGTCCAGCATGTTCGGTATACGCAGCCCCGGCTCCGGATCGATGGTCACGCCCCATGTGTCTTCGAAGATGGAACGCACATCCTCGTTCTTCACATGGCGATAGCCCGGCAGCTCATGAGGAAAGCTTCCCATGTCGCACGAACCCTGCACATTATTCTGGCCGCGCAGCGGGTTTACGCCGACGCCTTTGCGGCCGATGTTGCCGGTGAGCATGGCAAGGTTGGCAATGCCGATCACGGTGGTTGAACCTTGCGAGTGCTCGGTCACGCCGAGACCGTAGTAGATCGCTCCATTCCCGCCGGTCGCGAACAGACGTGCCGCCTCGCGCAATTCCTGCGCTGGTACGCCTGTCAGAAGTTCTTTGGCCTCGGGGCTGTGACGTGGGTCCTTGATGAAATCCACATAATCCTGAAAAGCGTCCCAGTCGCAGCGCTCGCGAATGAATGCTTCATCCATCAGCCCTTCGCTGACGATCACATGCGCCATCGCGGATACAACGGCGACATTGGTCCCCGGGCGCAGCGGCAGATGGTGCGCTGCTTCCACATGGGGCGATTTCACCAAATCGATGCGGCGCGGATCGATGACGATCAGCTTGGCGCCCTGGCGCAGGCGTTTTTTCAGGCGCGAGGCGAACACCGGATGCCCATCGGTCGGGTTTGCGCCGATGATGATCGCGACATCGGTATGTTCAACACTGTCGAAATCCTGGGTGCCGGCCGAGGTGCCAAAGGTCTGGCCCAAGCCATAACCGGTTGGCGAATGGCAGACCCGTGCGCAGGTGTCGGTGTTGTTGTTGAGGAAAACGCCCCGCGCCAGTTTCTGCACCAGATAGGTCTCTTCATTGGTGCAGCGGCTCGACGTGATCACGCCGATGGAGCGGCGGCCATGCTCTTCCTGCAGTCCGCGCAGCCTATTGGCGGCGAAGCCAAGCGCCTCGTCCCAGCTGACTTCGCGCCAGGGATCCTCGATGCACTCGCGGATCATGGGTTTGAGGATGCGGTCCTGATGGCTCGCGTAGCCATAGGCGAACCGGCCCTTGACGCAGGAATGTCCGCGATTGGCCTTGCCGTGCTTGTAGGGCGTCATGCGCACTAGATCATCGCCATTCAGTTCGGCCTTGAACGAGCATCCGACGCCGCAATAGGCGCATGTCGTCACCACCGAGCGATCCGGTGTGCCCAGCTCATGGACCGACTTCTCCTGCAGCGTTGCCGTCGGACAGGCCTGGACACAGGCCCCGCAGCTCACGCAATCGGACGTCAGGAAATCATCGTCCGCGCCACCGGCGGACACTCGGGACTCGAAACCGCGACCCTCGATTGTCAACGCAAAGGTGCCCTGAACCTCTTCGCAGGCGCGCACGCAGCGCGAGCAGACGATGCATTTTTCGGGGTCATAAGTGAAATAGGGGTTCGACGTGTCAGCCGGTTTGTATTCCGGGTTCGGGCCGACCGCGCTGCGTTGCTCGAAATGGTTGCGGCCCGGTTCGTAGCGGACACCCCGCAGGCCGACCATTCCGGCCATATCCTGCAACTCGCAGTCGCCATTCGCGGCGCATGTCAGGCAATCGAGCGGATGATCGGAGATGTAAAGCTCCATTACGCCCTTCCGGATCTTCTTCACCCGGCTCGACTGGGTGTGCACGACCATGCCTTCGGCCACGGGTGTGGAACAGGAGGCAGGCGTGCCGCGCCGTCCTTCGATCTCGACCACGCAGAGGCGGCACGAGCCGAACGCTTCCAGTGAATCCGTTGCGCAGAGCTTGGGCACCTGCAGTCCGATCTCGGCTGCCGCGCGCATGATGCTGGTGCCTTCCGGGACATTCACCTCGAACCCGTCGATGGTCAGTCGCACCGGCTCACCCTGCCGGGCAGGGGTGCCCATATCGCGGTCATCGAACGGCAGCGGCTTCATTCTGCAACTTCCTTCCGAGCGCCGAAATCATCGGGAAAATGCGTCAGCGCCGACATCACGGGGTAGGGGATGAACCCGCCCAAGGCGCACAATGAGCCATCTTTCATGGTTTCGCAAAGATCGCTGAGCAGATCGATGGCGCTGGCATCGCCCTGCCCGATCCGGTCGATGGTCTCGACGCCGCGCACGGCGCCGATACGGCAAGGCGTGCACTTGCCGCAGGATTCGATGGCACAGAACTCCATCGCAAAGCGCGCCATCACCTGCATGTCGGCTGTATCGTCGAACACCACGATCCCGGCATGGCCGATCAGTCCACCCTGACCGTCGAACTCTTCATAGCCGAACGGCGTGTCGAACTGCTCCGGCGGCAAGTAAGCGCCGAGTGGGCCGCCGACCTGAACGGCTTTCACCGGGCGCCCGCTCGCCGTGCCGCCACCCACCTCGTTGACCAGCTCGCCAAGCGGCATACCGAAGGCCGTTTCAAACAGCCCGCCATGCTTTACATTGCCAGCGATCTGGATGGGCATTGTTCCCTTCGAGCGGCCCAGTCCGAAGGCGGCATAATGCGCTGCCCCCTTCTCGAAAATCACCGGAATGGTCGCAAGGCTGATCACATTGTTGACGATGGTCGGTTTACCGAAAAGGCCCTCGACAGCAGGCAAGGGCGGCTTGGTTCGCACAACCCCGCGCTTGCCCTCCAGCGAGTTGAGCAGTGAGGTTTCCTCGCCGCAGACATAGGCCCCGGCACCGACACGCACCTCCATGTCAAAAGCCCTGCCCGATCGCAGAATGTCCGGTCCCAGGAGGCCGTTGGCCCGGGCGATGGCGATGGCCTCTTCCATGACAGCAATGGCATCGGGATATTCCGAGCGGAGATAGACATAGCCTTGTGTCGCGCCGACGCCGAGCCCGGCAATCGCCATACCCTCGATCAGCGTGAAGGGATCGCCTTCCATCAGCATACGGTCGGCAAAGGTGCCGCTGTCGCCTTCGTCGGCGTTGCAGACCACGTATTTCCGATCAGCGTGGGCCTCGAGAACCGTTTTCCACTTGACGCCCGTGGGAAACCCCGCTCCGCCGCGCCCGCGAAGGCCAGCCTCTGTGACCTGCTGCACGATCTCTTCGCCGGTCATGGCAATCGCCCGGCGCAGGCCGGTAAGCCCGCCATACGCTTCGTAGTCGGCAAGGCTCAGCGGATCGGTGAGACCGCAGCGCGCGAAGGTAAGCCGGGTTTGGCGTGCGAAAAAAGGAATGTGCTCTACCGGACCGAGGCTTTCCAGTGATCCGTCCAACAGGCCACCGGCTTGATCTGCGGTCACCGGACCGTAGGCAAGGCGACCCCGTTCGCTTTCCACCTCCACCAGCGGTTCCAGCCACACCATACCGCGCGAGCCATTGCGGACGAGATCGATCTCTATGCCGCGTTCGGCAGCTTCCGCCAGAATGGCGTCGGCGACCGCATCCGCCCCAACGGCTTTGGCGGCGCTGTCGCGTGGCACATAGACCTTCATGTCCGCAGCTCCCTGAGCAGGGCCGTCATACGCTCCTCATCCAGTCGCCCGACCACCTGCTCATCCACCATCGCCGCTGGCCCGCATGCGCAAAGCCCGAGACAGTAGACCGGTTCGACAGTCACTTTGCCGTCCGTGCTGGTGCCGCCCCAGTCCACACCGAGATTGCCGAGCGTGGCATCGGCCAGCGCCGATCCGCCGACGGCCTGACAGGCTTCCGCACGACAGATTTTCACCACATGTCGGCCAGCCGGCGCGTCGCGGAAGTCTTGATAGAACGAGATCACGCCATGCACCTCGGCTTTCGTCTGGTTGAGCGTTTCAGCGATGACGCCCACGGCTTCCCGCGGAATGAACCCATACGCCGCCTGCACGGCGTGCAGCATCGGAAGCATCGGTCCCTCGCGCTCGATATGCGGCGCGATCAATGCACCGATATCTTCTAAGTCGATGGCTGGATTAGGGTGCTGCATCAACAGGTCCAATGAATCGCATCGCAAACGGTTTCAGGCGAGTACGATACCAAAGCAAAGCCGCTTGCCCGTCAATGGTTTGCCGACGGTCGAGGCGCCTAGGGTCAGGACCCATTGATGTGATTGAAATGGCGTTCGATATGGCAAGCGATACAAGGAAAAGTCCGACGAGCGGGGTTTATCCCCCGGTCGAGGACTTTGACGCCGTAGGGCGCTGGCAGATCGACCGTCCTTCGGATCGGGCGGGTTTGCACGGCCTGCTGTGTTGCAACCCCTTGAAAGTCCGAAGACTTCCTGCGGGCTTGCTCCTTGCGTCCGCACAAACTCACCACGACCATTTCAACCAGATGAATGGGTCCTGACCCTAGTCTACTCTGAAATCGGTGTCAGGGCGCCCAGCGTCTCAGCATCGAGCGGCCGGTCGGTGCCGACACTCTTGCGCGCCATCACGAAGTCATGCGGTGCGTTGACGGCTTCCACCGCCACCGGCTCCGTCCCGCGCATATGGTAGACCGCGAACGAGCCGCTCGCCGGATCGCCTTTGAGAAACGGCTGGGTATCACTGTCAACAATGCCGACCACCTGCAGTTTGGCGTCATACTGGTCCGACCAGAACCAGGGCACGGCGGCATGCTGCTCATCGCTTCCCATAATCGCTGCCGCCACGACCTTCCCCTGGTCGATGGCGCTCTGCACACTCTCAAACCTCACCTTGCCGTCGAAACCCTTGTGTGCGTGGCGTGCGCAATCTCCGGCGGCAAAAATATCGGGGTGGCTGGTGCGGCCTTGCAGATCCGTCAGAATACCGTCGGCAACGTCCAGCCCGGCCTCACTTGCCAGGTCATCGTTCGGGATGACGCCAATCCCGGCAACCACGATCTCGAACGGAAGCTCCGCACCTGACGCACACAGCAATGCCGGATAATCCGGATCGCTTCCGACGCCTGTCAGTGCATCGGACAGTTGGAAACGAACACCGTGCGCCACGTGCAGGTTCTGATAATGCGCCGAAATCACGGGCGAGGCGGTGCGCTGCATCGCCCGCACCTCCCGGTCCAGCACTGCAACCTCGGCACCAAGCTGACGCGCGCTGGCCGCCACTTCAAGCCCGATATAGCCAGCGCCGATAACCGCCACGTGAACGCCCGGTTTCAGGCGCGGCTGAAGCGCATGGGCATCATCCAGCGTGCGCAGGGTGAAAATGGCGTCGTCGGGAACGCCAAGCACCGGCGGCAAAGCCCGCGCCCGTGCGCCGGTCGCCAGCACCAGCGAGCCATAGCCGAGCGTTGTGCCATCCTCCAACGCAACGGTCTTGCTGGACGGATCAATCTTGGTGACACGTCCTCCACGACGTTCATCGATGGCCTGGGCCTGATAAAACGCCTCGGGCCGGTACCACAGCGTTGCTTCGTTCAATCCCTCTTTCAGCGCCGCTTTGGACAATGGCGGGCGGTGATAAGGCGGGTAAGGTTCGTCGCCCACCAGCACGATGGAGCCATCAAACTTCTTTTGCCGAAGGCTGGCGGCCACCTGAAAGCCTGCCTGTCCGGCCCCGATGATGAGCACATCGGCATGGTCGCGGTCTGGCGCGCGTGTATCAGTCATGGGCCGAGCCTTTGTTGAGAAAGAAAAACTGCGCCTGAGAAGCAGGCGACCGCAGGGAGGTAAGTCAACGCAACGTGCCAAGCAAGAGGCGTGCCCGAAAGCCGGCTGCAACCACGCATATTGCCAGTAGGACACTGCGCCCCTAATGTGTCAGCAAGTGAGAAGAGCAAGGCCAACCTGTAAGAGGGCGGGTCGAGAGGCTCGAAGCAAGCAAACACGCGGGACTGCGGCCAACCGATCAGCTGTATCACCCGCTTGAGGTGTAACGTGGACGAGAGCGGACCAGACCGCGGTCAGCCTGTTGTGACGGGCCGGCAAAGTGAAGTGAATCTTGCTGCCGGCTCCGGCCAGAAGCAGCCACGACCCGACAGAAGGGCAGCGCATCCGCGCGGGCAATCCGACCGCCCCTCCTACGCCGCGCTTGACCTTGGCACCAACAATTGTCGTCTTCTCGTCGCCCAGCCGACCCGCAGCGGCTTTCGCGTCGTCGATAGTTTTTCCCGGATCGTAAGGCTCGGCACCGGGCTTACCCAACATGGCGTTCTGTGCAGGGATGCGATGGAGAAGGCCATCGAGGCGCTGCAGGTCTGCCGCACGAAGATGGATGGCCGGAAGGTCGTGCGCCGCCGCCTGATCGCAACCGAGGCGTGCCGGCAGGCTGACAATGGCGAAGAGTTCATCGAACGGGTCGAGCGTGAAACCGGTCTGGTGCTGGAGATCGCCGATCGACGCACCGAGGCGCGGCTGGCGGTCTCCGGCTGTGCGACGCTGGTCGAACGCGAGGCCGATGGCGTTATCCTGTTCGATATCGGTGGCGGCTCGACCGAACTGGCCTTCCTGGATTTTCGCGCTGGCAAGCCGCGTTTCCATGCTCATATGCACCGTTTCATCCGTGCATGGACCTCGCTGCCTGTCGGCGTGGTTACTTTGGCTGAAAGCTTTGGCGGGGTGCATGTCGACCGGCCCATGTTCGAGCTTATGGTGGCCGAAGTGCGCGAGATGATTTCTCGCTTCGCTGCACGAGAAATGATGTCGCAATGCGTCCAGGGCGGCAAGGTTCATCTGCTTGGCACATCGGGCACGGTTACGACGCTGGCAGGTGTGCATCTGGGGCTGGAGCGCTATGACCGGCGCAGGGTGGACGGCACCTGGATGGGGGCGGACGACGTGACCGCCATGACCGACAGGCTGATCGATATGACGTTCGATGAGCGTGTCGCCAATCCCTGCATCGGTGCGGACCGGGCCGATTTGGTGCTTGCCGGTTGTGCGATCTTCGAAGCGATCCGCCGCGAATGGCCGTGTGGCCGCTTGCGCGTCGCCGACCGTGGTTTGCGCGAGGGTATGCTGGTCGAACTGATGGCCCAGGATGGTGTCTGGCGGCGCGACCGGAACAACGGACCCGGCAGACGCAACCGCTATCGCGGCAAGCGTCCTCACACGATGCACACCTCAGCTCGCAACTGAGCCACCGCCATGGTCAAATCCACCAACCCGCGCGGTGACCTTCACGTTAAGGTCAAGACCGCAAAAAAACGCACGAACGCGTCGGCGCGCTGGCTGGAGCGCCAGCTGAACGACCCTTATGTGGCTGAGGCAAAACGCCAAGGCTGGCGTTCGCGGGCGGCGTTCAAGCTCATCGAGATCGACGACAAGCATCACATTCTCAAACCCGGCACGACTGTGATCGACCTGGGTGCCGCGCCGGGCGGCTGGGCGCAGGTCGCGGC
>JANQJE010000086.1 GCA_028281795.1 Cohaesibacteraceae bacterium
TGCATGTGCGCAAGCGGGGTTTTCATGCGTCCGGAGCCCCGCCATTGGGATCGTCTAGCTTGTGCAGTCTTCCCATCGCATGGCGGGCAAGGCGCAGAGTAAGCGCCTTGCGCCGTGCTGCATGCAGTTTGATCAAGCGGGGCTCACGCACGACGTGCGCGCCAAACCCGTCGGCAATCATCAGCCCTTCGGTTTCGGGGAAAATCGTCACCGCGACATCCGGCGCAGTGGCAAATGTGAAACGGTCACAGAAATCGATGTAATCCGGCCATTTGGAGTCCGCCCGCAGATCGGCAGGCGATGACTTCACTTCGATGATGGTGATCAACCCGTCAGGCGAAAGCGCGACGATGTCAGCCCGCCGACCGTTGGCAAGGCTCGCCTCGAACAGGCACGTCGCACCAGCCTGCGCCCAAAAACGCGCCGCGCCGCGGCGGATTGCAAGTGCCCGATCAGATTGTCGGCCGTCGGCCAGCGGCTGGGTGTTCGAATCCGTCATGCAGCCATTCTAGCGCACAGGCCGTCAAAGTGTGATCGAGAGCACAGTTAGCGCAACGTAAATTCTGCAAGGTGAATGCGTTGCAACACGGCGTACCAAGCTTCACCCAGGTTTTGAGCGCCAAGTTGTAGAGTTGGCTAACGGCCGGGTGCAAGCCCCACCGCCTCGGTCGGTATGCCGCTCTGCCCCGCCTCGCATACAGTGTCTGCCGCTGAATGTGAGGCGGGTTAGCAGCATCGCCCAGCTCTTTGTGCTCTGGAACGATAAGAATCAGCTATTCTTTAACCCCATCCAGATTAGACGTTGGTCATGTCGATGGCGCCCGTTCCAACCACATCTTCCACCCAACCGGGTGGGTCCGCCGGCCAGAGCGTAGCCAGCGCAGCCCCACGTGTGACGCCGGTACCTGCTGCCACGGCAGGACAGGGTGTGAATGCCGGCGGTGCCGGGATAGTCACGACACCACTTACGGCCCAGGCAGGCAATCTGGCGCAACAGATCAGTGCGCAAGCACTGCTGACCCTGTTGCAGACACTCGGCAAGCCCTTGTCCGGCACGATTCAGTCCGGCGGCTCAGCAGGCTCCCTGCCACTTCAGGTGACGATGCCGCCGTTGACGCTGACCCAAAGCGGCGGACCAAAAGGAACGGGTGCACCGCACGCGAATGCGCAGAACGCAGCCGGGCCGGTTTCCGGCGGGCGGACGACAGGTAGCCCAACACCGGTAAACCCGGCACCGGCAAATCCGTCCGCAACTGCCCATGTGGCGCCGGAGCGAGCGACAGGCAATCCCGCGACGAAAGCCCCATCGGTCGCACCCTCGCCGAACAGTTCTCCAAACAGTCTGAACGCCGCACCAAGGCAGCTTATCATCAGCCTGCCTGTTCCCAAGGGTACCATTCCCCCAGCGCCGGGCACACCGGTTCAGGTGCAAGCCGAGGGCTCGGGCAATGCCGTGCGGATCGGCGTTACCGTTACCGGGCAAGCGCCCGTTTCAGCCGACAGTTTGCGCGTCGACACTGTCCGTCAGGCGTCACTGGCACCCTTGATGGGTGATGTGACGAAGCTGGCGAGGCAGCCATCCACAACGAACGGGGTCACGGCAGCGATCGAGCGGCTTATGGGTTTCACACTCGATGCCGATGCACCTCTGAATGGACAGGCCCTGCGGACGGCAGTTGAAGGCGGACGCGGCGGCCCTGCCGTGTCAGGCAAACCGGCGCCACAGACGCCGCCCGGCTCACAACAATCCGGCACTGTTGCGAACACCACACCGCAAACGGCACACACTGTGCAGACTATGCCGACTCTGACCTCCCCCGATCGTCCGGTCCCAACGTTGCCATCCCCGGCTTTTCCACAAACCGCGCCCTCCATTCCGTTGGGTGCGACCGCGACCGGCACCGCCAACACCATGCAGACGGCTCTGGGAGCTTTGATACGTGCTTTGGGTCTGGTGCAAAGCGATGCCGGGGGTACGCATAGCCGGCCAATCGAAGGTCAGGTGACCGCGCCAGCGCCCGGAAAGGCAGTACCAACATCCGGAAAGAGTGTACCGCCGCCGCCGGCTGATGCGCGCCCGAGCAAACTACCGGCCACACCTTTGCCTGCTGATGCACCGGACCTGAGTGATCCGGCGCAGATTCAAGCCTTGAAAAGCAAGGCGGAGGGAGCTCTGTCGCGACTCAATCTGCTTCAGGCGCAGGATTCGGTATCCGGTCAACGCGGTAGCGACAGCGTGTCGGCTCTCCGTTGGGACGTGCCTCTGATCATCGGCCAGGAAGCAGCCCTGCTTGGCGTTGCAATCGAAAAGGATGGCGGACAAGGCAGCGAGAAAGACGGCGGTGCGCATACATGGCGCTTCCGCTTCTCGTTCGAGAGCAGGACACTCGGCGGGATCGAGGGCGTCGTCGCGTTGCACCAGTCCGAGGAGAGCCAGCACATCGATGTTGCAGTCTGGGCTGGAGAACCACACGTCCTATCCCGCCTTGAGGCACGGCGTCCGGGTCTTGTCGAACGTCTGCAGGCGCTCAACCTCACGGTCGACAGCCTGACGCTCGGCTCAACGGATGATTTGCCGGAGCCGGCCGAACAGCCCGAACGCCATCGGGTGGATGTGTTGTCATGAGCTCTGATACGCCCGACACCAACACAGCGTCGACCATTGCCGTCGCGCTGCACTACGACGACAATGACGAGGGTTCTGCGCCGGTTGTGGTCGCGTCGGGCCGGGGATCAGTCGCTGAACGGATCGTTGCCGCCGCCGAGGAAGCAGGGGTCGCCATCAACGAAAATCCGTTGCTTGCCAGCGCATTGGAGAACGCTCCTCTCAATGAACCCATTCCCGAAGAGCTTTATCAAGCCGTCGCTGAAGTGATCAACTGGGTGCTGCACGCCCGTGGTGACAGAAGGTCGGAACCGCAAATGGCCCCGGAGCGTTGACGATGCGATTCGTTTTGACGCCGGCGAACCGGAAAAGCTGTGGCCATTTGTGGCTGCCGCGCAACAATGCAGCAAAGAGTGCAAGTGAACTGATCACGTGTGCCGATCCAACAGTGCTGCGGGTCTGGCCATCAACGATATTTCGCGCCATGGTTGCGCCATGATTTGCATACGGCAGTTCAGTCGCGCCTTAGCGCTCATGGTTGTCACTTTGCTTGTGGTGGCAAGCACGGTGGTGCCGTCGCTCACGCATGCGCAAAAATATGCAGATCATCTCGCCCAGTATGGCGGATACGACGCTGGCGTTTCGGCCATTTCGGGTATTGCTTCTCTTTACCTTAATCCCGAAGCGCCCATGCTTCCGGTGGTTCTTTCCGCACCGGGCGATGCCGATATGGCAACCATTCTACCATCGTCCTGCGCTATGGACAAAACCGTGCTGCCAAGCGTCGCATGCCACAGTGCCCCACAGGAACAGATGATTGACTTTGTGGTTCTGGAGTCTCATCCAGTCGGGCTCACCCCTGTGGCACTACGTGGCCCGCCCAGGCGGAATGCCTGATCGCATCATTTGAGTTTTTTACTGTTCAAACTGCTCTCTCTTTGGAGTGAATTCCATGATTTCTCGTCGTTCCTTTCTCTTAGGCGCAGCAGGCACCGCCGCTTTCGCCACAACCGCCAAAGCCGATAGCGCGATTGACGCTTTCCTCGACTCGGTTGATCTCGACCCCGCAAATGCGTCCATGCGAAACTTCCGCCTCGACCGCAGATGGCGGCCGCAGGATGTGTCTTACTCAGGCCGTGAACGTCCGGGCACCATCGTGATCGATGTCGCTGCACGCTATCTCTATCATGTACAGGAAGGTGGATCGGCCCGCCGGTACGGCATCGGCGTTGGGCGCGACGGCTTCCGCTGGTCGGGTGCCGCTGTTGTTGGCCGCAAGGCTGAATGGCCAACCTGGACCCCGCCGGCTGCCATGATCCGCCGCCAGCCGGAGCTGCGCGAGTGGGCCGGTGGCATGCCAGGCGGCGAGGACAACCCGCTTGGCGCGCGGGCGCTCTACCTCTATCGCGGTGGCCGCGACACCCTCTATCGCATCCATGGCACCAATGCACCGTGGACCATTGGGCAGGCCATGTCGTCGGGTTGCATTCGCATGGTCAACGCCCATGTGGAAGAGCTCTATGAGCGCGTGCGCGTTGGTTCCCGCGTGATTGTGCGTCAGGTTTCCGCCTAACGCCCCTTCCCATAGCTTTTCAAGCGCCCGGCGACCCAAGGTCGCCGGGTGTTTTCTGTTGGACGACTGTCTTATCCGTTGACAGTTGCCCAACGCATGACAACGCTTGGCCTATGATGCAAGGGGATCAAGACTGGCAGGGCGTCGACCCGGACGCGCTTGCCTCCGGCGATGATGGAGCAAAACGCGACCGGCAGGCGATCAAGAAGCGCGCCCCACGCAAGATGACTGAAAAGCGGTTGCACAATATCGCGCTTGCCTATCTGAACCGCTATGAGACCAGCGAAGCGGGCTTTCGATCCATGCTTGAACGCCGTGTCGCCAAGGCCGCCCGCGCTCATGGCGAGGACCCGGCACTTTATCGTGCGATGATCGAGAGCGAGGTTGCTCAATGCCTTGAGGCCGGCTTCATCGACAACAAACGGTTTGCCGAGAACCAAGTCTATCAGCAACGCAGCCGCGGCGTGTCGGCGCGCGCGATTTATGCCCGCCTGAAGTCGAAAGGTATCGCCGATGATCTGATCGATCACGCGCTGAACATGGATGAGCGCGATGATGCTGCGGCGGCCGAGCGCTATGCCAGACGCCGGCGGCTTGGCCCATACCGTGTCAAAGACCGCGCTGAAAAACGTGAGCGCGATCTGGCAGCGCTTTGCCGGGCCGGCTTCAGTTTCTCTCTGGCCGTCAGGATCATCGATGCCGACGCAGGCGAGGTTTCCACCTAGAGCATGTCTTGATTAGATTGGAGCGATTTGATGGACGAGCTTTTGTGTGTGCCACAAGGAAAAGACCGCAGCGCGATGCCGCGCATCGTGCGAGGATTTTGACGACGTGGACGCGCAAAAGATCGCCAAGCCGTAGGCCATAACACACTGGAACATAACATTCTCTCGCAATCGTCTGAGCTTGGTCTTTTTCGCCCCGGACAGCGTCGCGCGAGGCTAACGGTGCTTGCACCGCGTCGCTTCACGCTCCTCGCC
>JANQJE010000092.1 GCA_028281795.1 Cohaesibacteraceae bacterium
CGTCATGTGCCACCAATGCTGATGCCGGCATCTGTCTACGTACAATTGCAGCCGGTCGGCGTGGTGGGCATCGTCGTGCCCTGGAACTTCCCGATTTTCCTGGCCCTGTCTCCGCTCATTGGAGCGATTGCAGCCGGCAACCGGGCAATGCTGAAAATGTCAGAATTTGCCCCCGCGACCGGCGAACTGCTGACGGAGATTCTGGCAGACATCTTCGAAGACACGGAAGTGGTCGGTGTGACAGGGGATGTTTCAGTAGCCTCTGCGTTTACGGCTCTTCCGTTTGACCATCTGGTCTTCACCGGCTCAACCAATGTGGCCCGCACGGTAATGCGTGCTGCATCAGATAACCTCACGCCGGTGACACTGGAGCTGGGGGGCAAGTCGCCGGCCATCATTCACAAGAGCTTCCCGATCAAAGAAGCGGCCTCCAGGATTGCCTTTGGCAAAGGCGTGAATGCGGGCCAGGTATGTGTCTCGCCTGACTACATTCTGTGTCCAAGGGATCAGGTTGATGCCTTCAGTAGCGCGTTCGAACGCGAGATCAGCAAGAGCTATCCAAGCCTGCGGAATAACGGTGATTACACCTCGATTATCACCGAGCGACAGAAGTCTCGACTCGAAAGCTACCTTGCCGATGCGAAGGAAAAAGGCGCTGATCTCATAACGATCAACCCCGAAGGGGAGGATCTGGCCGGCACGCGAAAAATGCCGATGACACTTGTTCTGGGTGCAAGCGATGACATGCTGGTCCTGCAGGAAGAGATCTTCGGGCCGATCCTGCCGGTTGTGCCCTATGACAACATCGAAGACGCATTCCAGTATGTGAATGATCGTCCGCGCCCGCTCGCTCTCTACTATTTCGACTGGGATACATCCCGCAGCGACAAGGTCGTGGCGCAGACCCATTCTGGCGGCGTATGCATCAATGACACCATGAGCCAGGTCCTTGCAGACGATGCCCCCTTTGGTGGGATCGGTCCGTCAGGAATGGGGCACTATCACGGCGAAGAAGGGTTCCGGAACTTCTCGAAAGCCAAGACTGTTGTGCGCAAGGGGCGCATAAACAGCACTGCGCTGATTGGCCCGCCATGGGGTAACGCCATGTTCAAGGGTCTTCAGGCGATGCAGGGCCTTCGGTTCAGGCGCCGCAACATCGAGGCATCGTGATGGGCAAAGCGGCAACAAAGTATGATTATGTCATCATAGGCAGCGGCTTTGGTGGCTCGGTCAGCGCCTACAGGCTTGCCCAAAAAGGCTACCGTGTCCTTGTTGTCGAGCGTGGTCGGCGCTTTACCGAAACAGACTTCTCTGAGGGAACGTCAAGTCCGCCACGCTGGGTCTGGAACCCGAAACTTGGCATGCGCGGCATCTGGAACATCACATTCCTGCGCCACGTAACAATCATGTCCGGTGCCGGCGTCGGCGGAGGCTCACTTGTCTATGGCGCCACACTGCCAACGCCAAAGAAAAGCTTCTTTGAGTCCGGATCATGGGCGGGACTGAGAGACTGGCAGCAGGCACTGGCCCCCCACTATGACACTGCCCTTCGCATGCTTGGCGCTGTCACAAATCCAAAACTGACGTCGGCTGATCATGCCATCAAGAAGCTAGCGGATGAGATCGGTCGCTCCGATCAGTTCGCCCCGTCGCGGGTTGGTATTTATTTCGGCGAGGACAACAAGGAAGGTCAGCCGACACCGGATCCCTTTTTCGAGGGTGAAGGACCAACGCGGCGTGGCTGCGTCCAATGCGGCAACTGTATGACTGGCTGCCGCTACAACGCGAAAAACTCCTTGGACAAGAATTACCTCTTCCTTGCCGAGAAGTTAGGCGTTGACGTGCGGCCGGAGACGGAGGTCACCGACGTGCGTCCGGCCGGGCTGCCGGACGGATCGCAGGGCTATTTCGTGTCCATGAAACAGCACAAGGGCAAGACACAGGAGCTGCGGGCTTCCGGTGTGATCTTCTCTGGTGGTGTCCTGGGGACCGTACCGCTGATGATGAAGCTCAAGCGCAAAGGGTCATTGCCGCGCCTGTCACGCATGCTTGGCCGCGATGTACGCACCAACAACGAATCCATGGCGTCTGTAACAGCGACCGGCGATAATCCCGGATTTGATGAAGGTGTCACCATCGGTTCCATTCTGCATACTGATGAAAACAGCCATCTGGAGCCGATCAACTTCGGCAAGAAGGCTGGCCTGTGGCGCATGATCGTGGCCCCAAGAACCAAGGGTGAGGGCGCCTTACATCGCTTCACCGGTTTTGTGAAAGAGATCGTTTCCGATCCGGTGAATGTTGCCAGGGCGATGTTTGCGCGCGATTGGCCGGGCCGCACCGTATCCTTGTTGTTCATGCAGCAGTTGGATAGCACCCTGACGCTGAAGCTCAGCCGATCAGGTCGGCTCATGTCTGCCCTTGAACCCGGTGAGCAGGCCCCGTCCGCGAACATTCCGGAAGCCGACGACTTGACCGATCGTATGGAGAAGATTGTCGGCGGTAAAGCGATGCGCGGCTTTGGCGAAGTCCTCATGGGAGCGCCAAGCACAGCGCACATTCTTGGCGGCGCCGTAATCGGGAAAGATGAAAGCGCAGGCGTCATCAACAGGGACAATCGGGTGTTCAACTATGAGAACATGTTTGTCTGCGATGGCTCTGCTGTCTCTGCAAACCCGGGTGTGAATCCGTCGCTGACGATCACGGCGCTCACCGAGCACGCGATGAGCCTCGTCGAAGACAAAGCATCACTTGGCACGCCGCGCCTGTTGGAGAAACCTGCCGAACACATGCAGGTCGCGGATGTGTCTAAAGAGATCTCGGTCGCTCACGCATGATCGAGGCTGTTGCCCCGGTTAGTTTGTTCGGGCTGTCTCGGCTCGTAAGCTAAGCGCCACGTCTTCGCAAAGTGTCACCAGATGCTTGACCAGTGGCGTTGCTAGCGAAACCGGCCGCACGAACAATGTGCTTTCCCAGTAAAGGCCAAGGTCCACTTTGATCTCGCGGAGAATCTTGCCTTCGAGGTCACCACGAAAAATGGCGCGTGGTCCCGCGCAGATCGTGTCCATGCGGATGGTGATCCGACGCAGCAGGTCATAATTGTCTGCCGTGACCTTTGGTTCAAATGGCTCTACGGCGTCTTGTCGCCGTTGAATGTGCCCTTGTGTGGTGGGAACAGCCCAAGGATAGCGTTCGAGTATCTCGGCATCGACCACGTCATACTGGAAGACGGGGTGGTCATATCTCGCAACCGCAATGATCTCATCACCAACCATACGTTTGGTGACAACCCCTTTGTTATTCCACTCCTCAACGTCAAAAGGGCCAATCACCACATCGAGCTCTGATGCCTCAAACATTCTGAGCAGGGTGATGTCGTCTTCCGTGATCACGGACACCTGGATGTTGCCCGTTGTCTGAACAAATCGCGTCAGCGCATCCGGTACCAAGATCTGTTCGATAATTGGCCCAACTCCGAGACGCACGGAGCCTGCTTCTAGTTGCGTCGCGAGTTCGACGTGTCGTTCGATCGCGCGCAGTTGGCGATCAAGCGGTTCCGCCTCGGACACAATAAAGGATGCGATTTCGGTGGGGGCCAAACCCCGCGCGGAGCGGTGAAACAGTTGTGTGTTGAGCGTGTCCTCGAGCCGCTGCAGTTTTCGGCTCAGCGTCGGTTGCGACTGGTTCATCTGCCGGCTTACTTCCGACAGGCTGCCGCTGCGGACAATCGCGCGGATCAGTTCAATGTCCGAGATATCCATGACATCAGGCCTTTGACCGGTTTGGCGGCAAATCTAGCAGCTATTCAATATTTTTGTAAGAGTTAGAAAATCTATTCATTTCCGAAATAGGTGTCGTTTCCCTACCTTTCTTCCTGTTGAGACAGCCGCAGGAGGGCATTGTGAAAATCTGGGGTGCAGGAACGGGACGGACCCTGCGGCCAATTTGGGTCGCTGAAGAACTAGGTCTTGAATACGAGTTCGCGCCAATTGGGCCGCGCACTGGTGAGACGCAGAGCGAGTCGTACACACAGATGACGCGCAAGCAGAAGGTGCCGTTCCTCGTTGATGGTGATGTCCGACTGTCCGAGAGCGTTGCTATCAGCAGATACCTGATTGCCAACTACCCGCATGAAGCTGTTTGGGCGCCCAAGACACCGATCGAGGTTGCCAAGGAAGACGAATGGACGTGCTACATCTACGGCGAGTTGGATGAGACAAGCCTATATGTCATGCGCCGCCACGGAGACCTTGCAGCGATATATGGCGGGTCCGCAGAGATCGTGCAGTCGGCCAAGGCTTATGCAGAGCGTCATCTCGGTATTATTGCCCACTACCTCGAAGGTCAGTCGCATGTGATGCCCCAGGGGTTCGGCCTGGCCGATATCCTCTTGGTGTCATGTCTTGACTGGGCACGCTTCTACGGTGTGTGCGTGCCGGAGAGCCTGCTGACCTACCGCAACAATATTGCCGCCCGGCCAGCTTACCGAAAGGCAATGCAGATCAATTTCAAAGAGTTTGAAAACCTAGAACAGATAATGGGAGGCTAAAATGGGACCGCTTTCAGGAGTTAAGGTTCTCGACCTGACAACAATGGTGTCCGGCCCTGTGGCAGCGATGATGCTGGCCGACCAAGGTGCCGAGGTCATCAAGGTGGAATCCATGTTCGGCGAACAGATGCGTCATATTGGACCGCCGCACAACGACGTGCCCGCAGGCTTCTTCTCCTGCAACAGAGGCAAGCAGGGCATCGCCCTTGATCTCAAATCGGACGAAGGCAAAGAAGTCCTTCTCAAGCTGGTTGAAACAGCTGACGTGTTTCTCCAGAACTTCCGCCCTGGCGCAATCGAACGCATGGGGTTCTCGGAAGAGACGCTGCGCAAGATCAACAAAAAACTCGTCTATGTGTCGATCAGCGGGTTTGGCGAGCATGGTCCTTATGCCCACAAGCGTGTCTACGACCCAGTCATCCAGGCATTGTCAGGCGCTACCGATATCCAGGCTGACCGTGCAAGTGGCCGTCCGCAGATGTTCCGCATCATCATCGCGGACAAGGTGACCTCCCTTACTGCTGCGCAGGCCATAACAGCCGCGCTCTATGCCCGCCAGAATTCTGGTGAGGGACAGCACATCAAGATCTCAATGCTTGACGCAATGCTCTCGTTCTTCTGGCCCGAAGGCATGTCCGGGCTGACTTATGGCGAGAGGGAAATCGATGTCACAAAGTATCAGGGCGTCATGGACCTGATCTACGAGACCAAGGACCGGCACATCACGGCAGGCGCTGTCTCCGACAAGGAATGGAAAGGCATGTGCCGCGCCATCGAGCGTGAAGATCTCATCGACGATGAAAGATTTGCCACATCCAATGCGCGCTTCGTCAATGCCGAGGAGCGCAAGCAGATCACTGCAGGAGAGATCCTCAAGTGGAGCAGCGAGGACATCCTCAAGCGGCTCGACGATGAAGATGTTCCGTGTGCACCTTTGCTCAACCGCATGGAGCTCATGGGCCATGAGCAGATCGTGGAAAACGACTCGATCACCAAGGTGGATTTCCCTGGCTTCGGCGAGGTGCGTCAGGCACGTCCTGCCGCTCAGTTCGACAAGACACCGGCGGCGTTCAACGCCCCCGCGCCAAAGCTTGGCGAACACACGCGTCAGATCCTTGCTGACCTGGGATACGACGAAGAGCAACAACGCGCGCTGATCGACAAGAAGTCCGTCGGCTCTTTTGGCGAATAAATCCGCGTATCAGGCGCAACGGAGGACAAGATGAAAAAGGTCTTTTTGGTGATTGGTGCCGGTGCCGGCATCGGCGGAACAGTGGCAAAGAAGTTTGCCAAGGAAGGTTACCACGCAGCCCTCTGCCGGCGCAGTGATGCTGAGGGTCTGAACAAGATTGCATCGGAAATCACTGACGCTGGCGGCAGTGCAAGCGCACATCTTTTGAACGCTGTCGACGAGGGGGCAATCGAAAATCTCGTAACCGAGATCGAAGCAGAGATCGGCCCGATTGAAGTGGTCCTGTACAACCTCGGTTCACAGATTGGTGGTCGCTCCCTCGAGGACACGTCGCTCAAAGTCTTTGAGCTGGGCTGGCGCATGGCGACTTTTGGCCTGTTTCGCGTCGCAAAAGTCCTCTTCCCTCTCATGGAAGAACGCGGCGGCGGTACTATGCTGGTCACCTCGGCGACAGCTTCTGTTCGCGGCAATGCTGGCCAGCACTCCCATGCGGCCTCAATGGGCGGTCGCCGGATGCTCTGCCAGACACTCAATGCCGAGTACTCCAAGAAAGGCATTCATGTTGCCCACATCTTGATTGACGGGGCTGTCGATGCACCAGACACACTCGGCAAGATGCTTGGGGCAGAGCGTTTCCAACAGCTGCGCGAAGCACGAGGGTTGGACAATGACGGCCTTCTCCTGCCTGAGAAGATGGCTGAAACCTATTTCCACGTCTCTCAGCAGCACCGCTCGGCATGGACCCATGAGCTGGACCTGCGTGCGTTTTCCGACCTGCCTTGGTGGAACCACGAAGCCTAAAAGGTCCGCGCGTTCGGACAAACCGGGCCGGTTGTCCCTCGTCATTTCGGAGCAGTCTTGGTCAAGCGGAAGTCACTTGGTGATCTGAATTGTAGCTGGTGTCGTGCAGCCGATGTGATTGGCGACCATTGGTCGATTGTCATCGTCTATACCGCGTTTCGCGGCGCGCGGACCTTTTCGGATTTCGCCAATACCATTCCGATTTCCCGCAATATTCTGACCCAGCGCCTGAACCATCTCGTCGCCCATGGCGTCATGACCCGGCGTCGGGTCAAGGACGGCTCGTTCTGGTCTTTGTATGAGTTGACGAAGATGGGGGAGGCGCTGTTTCCGGCCTTCGTCGCGCAGGGTCAATGGGGCGACGAGTGGCTCTTCGAAGAAGGCAAGCAGCCGGCTATCGTTATCGAAAAAGAGCGTTGCGAGCCTGTCGCGCGCGTTGAAGTGAGGTCGACTGCCATGCGCCCTCTCGATAGCGCGTCGGTCCGTTTTGAGCCCAGGTCGGGGACTGATGAGGTCCCTTCAGATGGGACAAGTGCCGGCGCCGGGTGAACAGAAGGAGTGAGCTCGCAGGATCGAATTGCTGTAAGCATGAAAAACAAGAAGGCGAAAACGGCGACTGAGAGAACTGACTGCGATAATGTTAGGTAGGGATCAGCTGGATGTGCCGGCGCTGAGGTTGCTGGAAGAGGACGTCGTACTAGAAGTCCTTCAGCGCTCGCCAGTTTCGTGGTGTTTGGACTGTCGATAAGGGGCTTTTCCCGAGCAGCAGGCGGTAGCGTTCGGGAATGGCGCGCCGGTAACGGTGGTGTCCGTTTCAGCTGTCCAGCCGGTGTGTTTTCGACACGGGTGACATGTACCAAATACATGTACCGCACGCGAAGTCTAAATCACTGATTTTATTGAAAGTCCAGCCGTTTCAACAGGTTAGCTGGTGTTTGGTGGAGCTCGACCCGGAAGTATCGAACCAGATCATCGATGTGATGGCTGACTGGAACGCGCTTCTTGAGGCACAGGGCCTCACTGAAAAAGACTTCACTGACCCGCCTGACCCAATGCCATAGTCCGCGCATATAGCGCCGTTCTTTCCCCCAACTTCAACCTGTGACTGCCGCAATCTGGTGCGTGATCCGCCGCCGGATGTGCGGCTGCTTGTGCTTGCCTGAAACGCCTATGAATTCAAAACCCCGTTCTTCTTATGTGCTGTCCGTGCGCCTGACGCCGGAAGAACATGCCGCGTTGAAGGATGCAGCGGGGAGTCTGACGGTGAGCGCCCATGCACGGCGAAAGCTGTTGGGGGATAAAGCGGCTGCGAAATCTCGGATGACGCGCAGCCCGAAGACCGATCAAGTTGTTGCGGCGAAACTGCTGGCCGCCCTGGGTAGGTCGCAACTGGCTGCGTCTTTATCGACCCTGGCCAAGGCCGCTCGCTCCGGCGCCCTGCCTGTCACGGAAGACGTTGAGGCTGCCTTACTGCACGCCTGTGCCGATGTTGCAGACATGAAGTCTGCGCTCATGCGCACACTTAGGATTAAGGAGGATTGACCCATGATCCTCAAAGGCTCCCAGCGCGGCGGCGCGAAACAACTCGGCCTGCATCTGCTGCGCACCGATGAGAACGAACATGTCGAGGTGCATCAGATTAGGGGATTCGTTTCCAATGATGTCGTTGGGGCACTCAAAGAAGCCTACGCGGTGAGTAAGGGCACCAAGGCCAGGCAATTCCTGTTCTCCGTCTCCCTGAACCCGCCGCAGGACAAAGACGTGTCCATCGACAGCTTTGAATCGGCCATAGACCGGATTGAGGAATGCAACGGTCTGGACGGTCAGCCTCGCGTTGTCGTTTTCCATGAGAAGGAAGGCCGCCGGCATGCCCATGCCGTCTGGAGCCGGATTGATGCGGAGACCATGACGGCCAGGCCCTTGCCGCATTACCGGCTCAAGCTGCGCGATATCGCGAAGGAACAATATCTCAAGCACGACTGGCAAATGCCCCGTGGCTATATGGACAGCCGCGAGGCGGACCCGCGCAACTTCTCCTTGGATGAATGGCAACAAGCTAAACGTGCGGGTCACAATCCGCGTGATCTCAAACAAGCCATCCATGAATGCTGGGCGGTGTCCGATTCGTCACAGACATTCGCCAACGCGCTGGAAGAACGCGGCTTGCGTCTGGCCAAGGGTGACCGGCGCGGCCATGTGGCCGTGACCACCAATGGTGAGGTGTTCTCCATAGCCAAGAGTATCGGTCAAAAGGCCAAAGATGTGCGTGCTCGTCTGGGTGAACCGGATGACCTCAAATCCGTTGAGGATACCAAAGCCCAGATCGCCAAAGACCTGACCCCGGCGGTTGGGCGGCTGCTGAAAGAGGCCGAGGATAAACACGCCGCAGCCATCGCGCCGCTCAATCAACAGCGCATGGACATGGCCTCCGGCCACAGGGATGAGCGCGACAGGCTCCAAACCGCCCAGCAAACCCGTTGGGCTCAGGAAACGCGGGAGCGCTCTGCCCGGCTCAACAAGGGCTTCAAGGGCCTGTGGCAACGCATGACCGGCGAGCATGCGCGCATCATCAAGAAGAACCAGCTTGAGGCTATGGATGCCTTGAAGCGCGACCAGGAACAGCGCGAGCGCCTGATCTTCGATCAACTCGCCGAGCGTCGTGATCTGCAAAGCCGCATACAGGCCGAACGCTTTGCCCACACCAAACAGATCGCCGATCTGCACCGCGATGCTGCCCAGCTCCGGCGCGGTGAGTTGCCGGAATTGCGCAAAGAAAAGGCACCACCGGCACGAGAAAAAACCTCACCCGTACCCACCGAAAAAACCGCCACCCTCAAATCCCAATGGGATCGTTCCGCCCGACCGCAAACCCACGCAGACCGCCTCGAACGGCTGCGCAACAATGAACGGCCTGCCTCTACTAGGGATCGCGGTCCCACTCACGAGCGCTAGGGCTCAGACAGGATCGGCATCCCAATCCTCGCGGGCATGGCGCACGCGCAGGATGAGAACGTCGTCATTGTCTTGAATGAGATAGATGATGATATGGGCGCCATGGGGATGGCAGCGCACGGGCGGTGTGATTTCTTTGCGCTCTCTGGCGGCGCGGGGATTGTCTGACAGGAATTCAAACACCTGCTCTAGCGCGCCGTGATAGGCTTCGGCCTGTGCCTCACCGAACAGGGCATAGCCCTCAAGATAGACTTCGATGATGTCGTCTTCGGCTTTGCGGGTGAGCTTATAGGCCATTACCCACCGCTATGAGCGTTTGGCACGCTTACGCGCCTCGCTCAGAATACCGTTCATGGATTTGCGGCTGGTGCCGCTGTCCAGTGCCTGTGTCACCAGATGCTGCATGTGGGCAATCTTGCCCTGCTGCTCCTGATCCTTACGGATCAGGTCACGCACATAATCGCTGGCATTGCTGTAGCGGCCTGCTCCGGCCTGCGCTTCCACCCATTCCTTCATCGGATCGGGGAGCGATACATTCATAGTCGCCATA
>JANQJE010000151.1 GCA_028281795.1 Cohaesibacteraceae bacterium
GTCCAGATGGTTCCGCTCATACGCAATCTCGGCCAGAAAGGCGTGCGGCATCGGAAAGTCCGACTTGAAATGCAAGGCTGCCAAGGCGGAGATCGATGTGAATGTTTCCCCGGCGGCATCGAGGTCACCTGATATGATCTCGCCGACACCCTTCAACGCTTCAGCATAGATAGCGCCAAGATAGTTCTGTGACTGGGTCTGTATTTCTGACGCAAGGCCAGCAAGCCGCGACGCCCGGTCAAGACTGCCGGAAAAAATCTGAGCGTAGATCACCACATCCAGCAGGATGCCCTGATTGAATGCCGACAGGTGTTCCAAGCCGGACAGATCAAGGTCCGCCAGATAAGCGATCGCCTCAGCATCATCAGCGACATACAGAATGGCGCATTCGAGCAGAAAGGCTTCGAGGTCAAACGTATCCTCGGGAAGCATCAGCGGCGTCTGCGCCTTGACGTCGGGGACACTGATAGTCGTGAGGACCTCATTCGCCTTGCTCACCTGCCGCTGGAGCAGCAGTGTCCACCCAAGTGCGATCCGCAGCTCGGGCCGCTTGGCCAGCACGTCGTCGGGCAGGGCGCTGATCCATGATTCCAGCTGCCCGACCCGGTAGAAACTGAGGAAAGATCGCCAGATGCCTTCCAATGCATCCGCTGTCTCTTCCCATAGTTCCGCCTGAATACCGTGACGGACCGCATGCTCATTGAGCGCATGGGCGAGAAACCACCGGTGTGCCCGTTCGTGGCGGCGTTTGGCAGTGGCCGGGTCGGTCGAGAAATGCTGCTTCAGAAAGTCACCGAACAGATGGTGGTACCGGTACCAGCCTGCCTCTTCATCGACCGGTTGCAGAAACAGGTTAAGGCGCACCAGCTCTTCCAGCTTGGCCTTGCTGCCGGTGCTTTCGGTAACCTCGTCGCACAGCTCCGGCACCAGCAGATCAAGATCGGCCGTATCGCGCAGGAATTCCCTGGCGCTCTGCGAGAGGTCTCCAATCACATCGCGGGCCAGAAACTCCATCACATCCGTGTTGCCGGACTTGAAATTCTCGATGAACTGGTCCGCCGTGCCGGATTTGGATGACACAATGGCAGCAACCTGAAGGCCGATGGCCCACCCATCCGTATACCGATGAATGGTATCCAGCTGCTCGTCATCCAGTGTCAGGCCGTAGCCTGCCTTGAGAAAATCACGCGCCTCGTCAAGGTTGAAGCGAAGGTCACCCGTGCGCAGCTCTATCACCTGATCGCGCACCTTGAGCGAAGCCAGATTGAGATCAGGGATCGTCCGGCTGGCAAGCACGATGCACAGATTGGGCGGCGCGTTGTGGAGGATCAGTTCCAGCACATCGTTTGTCTGAGGTGTTTCCGCCCGGTGATAGTCATCGACGAAAAGCGTGACGTCGGCATCAAGCTGGCGCACCTCGTGCATCAGCGCATTGACCATCATGTCGTTCGAGGCGCCGGCAAGCTGGTTGGGCCCATTTTCCGAGAAGTGACCGGGTGAAGAGATTGCCGCATCGATAGCGGCAGACAGGGAGCTGAGAAAGACCTGCGCCGTCTGGTCGTTTTCCTCAAGCGACACCCACGCAACCGTTTCGCCCTGCGCCGCCAGGTCCCGGCACCTGTGCGCCAGCAGGTTGGTTTTCCCATAGCCGGCCGGCGCCATGGCCAGCGTCAGCAGGTGCCGATGGCGGCCTTCGAGTACTTTTGACAGATCTGGGCGCGCCACCACATAGCCCCGTGGCAGCGGCGGCTGAAACCGCGCAGAACTCAGCAAAAATGACACGCGGACCCTCCCGGCACCCTGAACCACCCCCCCCATTTCAGGTGGGGCTGGTGAAGCTTATTGACGCTGGAATGCGTCACCCCACCAGTTTTGGTGGCTTAACGCCACCCCACGTCGGGCACGGTGCGGTCAGAACGGTCGATACCCGGCCGCAAAGATCAAGCAAAACGGGGAGATTCCGATGCGTGTTGGGCTTCAGATGGTTTTTCAGAACTACGAAAAGCGCGTACCGGACGCGCAGGTTTTCCACGAAGAGGCGGCCAACGCTATTCTGGCGGATGAGTTGGGATTTGATGAGCTCTGGCCGGTCGAACATCACTACGCGGACTATGCATTCTGCCCGGACAACATGCAGTTTCTGAGCTTCATCGCGCCGCAGACCAAGAACATCAAGCTGGGCACGGGCGCCGTCATCCTGCCGTGGAACGATCCTTACCGGGTCGTCGAGAAGATGATCATGCTCGACATCCTGTCCGGCGGGCGTGCCATGTTCGGGATGGGCCGCGGCCTATCCAAGGACGAGTATGAGCCCATGGGCATTTCCATGGATGAGGCGCGCGGTCGTTTTGACGAAGCAGCCGAGATCATTCTGGAAGGTCTTGAGACCGGCAAGCTATCCGCAGACGGAGAATTCTGGAAGCGTGGTGACACCATGGTGCGTCCGGCACCAATCGGTTCCTTCAAGGGCCGCACAATGTCGGTGGCCATGTCACCGGACTCCGCCTTGCAGGCGGCCAAGCTGGGCGTGGGCGTGATGATGTTCACCCAGAAGCCTGCGGAAGCCCTGCTGCCCGACCTTGACCGCTACCGCGATGCCTTCAAGGAGCATCATGGCCACCCGTCACCCGCGCCGCGCTTTGCAGACTTTGTCTATTGCTCAAATGATGCTGGCGAGGCGGAAGAAAAAGGCTTCTCCAACATCGCCGCCTATTACTCGCAGGTGATGCAGCATTACGACCTGATGGGCGAACACTTTGCCAAGATGAAAGGCTACGAGTCGTACGGTGAAGCTGCCGAAATGCTCAAGGACATCGGTCTTGAAGACCAGGTGCGTGGGTATGTCGACCAGCAGGCCTACGGCACGCCGGACCAGATCCTCACCAAGCTCGAAAAGCGTCGCGAAGTGCTGGGACCATTCTCGCTCAACGCCTGTTTCCGCTATTCCAACCTCACCAACGAGGACGCCCAGGCCAGCATGAAACTGTTTGCCAAGGAGGTGCTGCCTGTCGTCCGCGAATGGGACAAGGAACACGATCAGGCTGCCTGATAAGGCTTATCGAGAGGTGTCTTGAGACAGCGAACCCCCGGCCATGGCCGGGGGGGGCCTGTAGTGTGAGTATAGAGATACGTGACTAGCGTTTGTATTCCACGTGGCCTTTTCTGAGATAAATCATCAGCTCACGCACATCCAGGATGCCGCTGATGAGCGTTGTGCCAACAACATAGCTCGCGAACCAGAATAGCGGTGCGGACAGGTTCTGTGTGCTGAGTTCGTACAGGAGATAAGGCACGATCAGTATCCAGTGCATGTGTCCAACTGGTCCCATGAGTTTGGAGAAGGGCGATCTCTTGTGGATCTGACTTGCGATGATGGCGGATGCCAGCCGCCCGGCGAGAATGACGAAACCGGGTAGTGTCTGGATGAAGAACAGGCCGCCAACAATCTGTGGCAGCGGATGAAGGCTCGCCCAGACCTTTATGTACCAGGGCAAAGTTCCCATCGCGTTGTACCAAACGCGGATATCTTTCAGGACAGTCATCTAGCTCTCCGTATTCGTATCTGTTGAGATGGTGGTCGCCGCCAGAACGGCCGACCTGAACCCTGCAATCGCTGATGAAGGCGTGCGCTATTCGTCAAAAGCCGAGCAGTGCATCATGTGGCAGAAGTCCAGCCGCTCGAACCCGTCGACCTGCTGCGCGGCAACGTCTGCGGTGAAATTGTGCATCGTCGTTTCCGGCTTGCGGGCGACGACTTCACCAACGCGCTTCAGCATTAACGTCTTGAAGTTGATCCGCGGATACTGGTCGATCACCTCGTCTATTGTTTTGCGATCAATCAGCTCGGTAGGGATGGCACCGACATCGATGCCAGCACCAAACTGGACCAGGGCGATTTCCGGCTGCTTGCGTTGGGGAATGCCAAGCGTTGAATGCAGAGCGATGGCATCCCAGACAATCTCGATCTTTTCTTCCGGGTAACCCGCATTGCGCAGAAACGCGGCGGCACCATCAGCACCATCAATCTCGAACCGGTCGCTTTGGACATACTCTTCCACAAGCCCCAGATCATGGAGTAGCGCACCGAGAAAAAGCATCTCCATGTCGATGGTTGCTGAGGCGGCCTGCCCGGCTGACGCACCAAAGAAGTAAGTCCGCATCACATGGTTCAGCAGAAATGGGTCATGGTTGCTCTCAACAAAGCCAAGAGCGGTTTTGCACATCTCTGTATCCGGAATCTTTACGGTGTCGAAAATTGTCATTTCGGCCTCCCTCCTGTGAACGGATTCTATTGTGCGGATGGTGTGGTACCGGCGACATTGTTGGCGAGTGCGGCGGCTACAGTTCGAGCGGGGCCGGAGGCATTGACCTGATCGAAGTAGCCGTACCAGCCGGATGCCTCGACCTGTGCTTCAAACGTCCTGGCAAAGTCGGTGGATGGCATCGTGTACACACAGAAGAAGTCATAGGGCGCACGCCGGTCTGTGTTCGGATCATTGAATCCAAAACCGATCACCCTCACACCTCCCTTTTCCATTTCCGCGACTGCATTTTCAACGACAGCAGCGAAGTCCTGCCGGTCACCTTCTGGCAGATCGAGCCACGCCGGCGTGTAGTTGTAGAGCTCGATGTAAAGCTGGGTTTCATGGTTGGTCATCGGTTTTTCCTCGGCGAATTACATTGGAAAGCTTTATTTTTGTAACGCTTCGCACTAAATCAAGAGGGTCGTCAATAATTATTTGCGAAGTGGTACAAAATGAAGAAGCGCGGACGCCCCAGGCAATTCGACGAAGAAGCTGTCATCAAGGCAATGACGTCGCTGTTCTGGCGGCAGGGCTTTGCTGCGACATCCCTGGATGACATCGCGGTTGCGACTGGTCTTAACCGTCCAAGCCTCTACCGGGTGTTTGGCAACAAGGTTGAGATGTATGTGACGTGCCTGGACCTGTTCGCCGAGCGCATGACGCAGTTATCCGAGGACGCTTTCGCAGGAGCGGACACTCTCGAAGCTGGCCTAAGCGGCTTCTATCTGGGGCTTCTGGATGTGTACTACTCCGGCTCTGACGAAGCAGGGGGACTGGGATGTCTCGTTTTCTCAAACGCAGTTACCGAAGCGCCGTCACACGAGGCCATTCAGAACGCCGTCGCCACCGGCCTTGAGTGGGTGAGGACCGTACTCAGGGCGAACATTGTGCGGCACCGGCCTGAGCAAGATGAAACGGCCATCGACATGGCGGCAGATGTCGCAGTCTCTGCTTTCCTTGGCCTGGGAGTTCAGGTCCGCTCAGGAAAAGACCGCCGGGATGTCGAGCGCACAGTCCGCAACACGGTCGCTGCCATTGCAAAGTTGCTGTGAGCCGGCTTCGGGATCAATTCAGCATCAGGCCAGGCGAAACACGATTGAAGTATTCCGTTGCCGGTACCAACCGCACCTGTGGAGACCAAGTATGTCGGAGCACCGTCGAGACCGATGCCAAAACCTCAAGTGACAGCGCATCTGAAAGAAATGGTGGAGCCAGGCGGAGGCGAGCCAGACCGTCAGAAATATATAAATCAGTGGCTTAGACGTTGCATGAATTTCGATTGTGTACAATTTGGAACCGTCCATAGGGTTCAATCACTGGCGCCGTCTGAAGGCAGAGGTCGCACAATCAAATCGTGCCAGGCGCTTTTGAATTTGCACCTTAGTCGAGCTCTGTCTCCCTTGTGTCAGAAGCCGGAGGCGGTCCGTTAGCAAAGCTATGACCATTGTTGGATCGTGGTCTCAAGACACATACTCTTGGGTAAGGGAAACGGCATGCAGCACTGCTACAGTCGTGCAGCGACTCGGCCCACCCGGAGGCGTGTCCGCTGACGCCTCCTATCAATGATGCGTTCTTGGCAGGAACAGCAGATGTCCTCCATTAGCCAATTCGGCTTCCCGGCCCTGTTTCAAGAGTTGTCGGCTCAAGGCATCTCCGAGGCCGAGGTCTTGGGACACGCATCAATTGACCCGGATGCGGGACGTCTGAATCAACAACAGCGGATCGATCTGTTCCGGGCTGCTGCAGAGCTATCGGTGAAACCGGAGACGGGCTTGCTGGCCGGCGCGCGCCAGAACATCGGCAACTACGGGGCATATGGGTATGCGCTTGCCTCAAGTCGCAACATGCGCAGCGTTTTCGATGTCTACGCCAACTTCATCAGCATGACCGGCGCGGTGTTCAGGATCTCTTGGAAAATCGAAGACGGCGTTGGTGTGCTTTGGTCCCATGAGCCACACGGGTTGGGTGAAGTGTTGCCGTTCGTCGCGGAATACTGGCGTGCATCGCAAACCAGAATCCTGTCATCCGTGCTGGGGCGCAGTTTTCCATCCATCGCAATGCAGTTTCCCTATCCAAAGCCAGGCTATGCCGAGCTCTATCCAGAGATACTCAATTGCCCGGCTACCTTCGGCAGTGAGGCGCTTGAATGGCATTTTGAGGCAAGTGTGCTCGACGAACCCTGCGCTGCGGCTGTTCCGGATGTTGCCAAACTGCACACAGACTATTGTGAGCTTCTCATTCAACAGAATGGTGGTCTTAGCGGCATCCAGCAGGAAGTGATGCGTTTCTCTCTGCCCTACCTGGAAGACGGTGTAGACGCTGCAACCATCGCCGCGAAATTCAACATGTCTTTGCGGACTTTCTACCGGCGGCTTGAAGCAGAAGGAGCGTCATTTCAGTCACTGATCGACAGACTTCGACGGTCCGTGGCAGTTGAGTATCTGAGATTTACCCAGCTTTCAGTCGAGCAAATTGCCGAAAGATGCGGGTACGACGACGTGTCCAACTTTCGAAAGGCGTTCAAGCGCTGGACGGGGCACACGCCGAGTGCATTTCGTAAAGCGAAGTAGCGCGGCGCCTGCCCCAACCAGAAAGTTGCTAGTAAATGGTAATACGGTGAAGTTCGCGGCGATGGCCTTCGTACCCACCGGTCGCCTTGTGGACGACACTTCGGTTGTCCCACATCACCAGCATGTCCTCTTCCCACTTGTGGCGGTACATGAACTCTTCTTTTGACTGCCAGTCGTTGAGATCAAAGATCAGCTTTGACGCCTCGTCGTCCGGCACGCCGTCAAAGCCAATGAAATACGAAACGCCGCTGAAGAAGCCCAGTTCGCCCGTCTCGGGATGACGCATAACCAGCGGATGGTTGTGACGCTCATAAGCCTTCTCAGAGGGAACGATGTCCATCGCCCCGTTCTTCTCTGTATCCCCGTAGATACCTTCCGGTGAGTAGCCGAGTACGGCCGAATGGACGGCAGTCAGGTTTTCGTACTTTGCCTTCATGTCATCCGGCATCTTTTCAAACGAAAGGTGCTGGTTGGAAAACAGCGTGTCGCCACCGTGGGGCGGGATATCGAGGCTGTACAGGAAGGTCGCGCTTGGCGGTTCCTGCATGAAGCTCCAATCGGCATGCCAGTGCTCGGCAAAAATCTGATTGGTGTCATCTGCTTCGCGGCGCACGGCTGCGATGTGCTGGCGGCCTGGAATTGGCTTGAAGAACGGATCCTCGCCAAACTCGCCGAAATTGTGCGCGAACGCCTCAAACTGGTCGCTGTCCAGCTTCTGGTTCGGGAAAGCAAGGACGTGATGCTCAAGCCAGGCGTCACGAATTTCCTTCACGACCTCGGGTGCCAGAGGTTTCGAAATATCGACGCCGGTCACTTCGGCACCGCATCCCTGGCCGCTTGGCGTGACGGTGATTGCTGTCGTCATTGTCTCATCCTCCAAAGAAGTCTTCTTCATCTGGGAGAGACGGTATCGATCAGTCTGGCAGCGAATAAGGTCATATCGTGCCAATCTTGTTAAGCACCGCAGGTCGGTGCATTGCGCGAGCGCCAACCCATCCGCACACGCATGATTTTGCGGGAATGCTACCAGTTTTCCTTGAGCGGCCGCAGATCGATTTCATGTGACCAGGCCGTCTTCTTCTGGATATGAAGCATCCAGAAGGCATCGGCGATATCGGAAGGGGCCAGCGCGCCATCGTCCCCGAGATTCTCAAGATATTCGCCAAAGCGGCCGCGAACATTGTCGCCATTTATGATGCCGTCAATGACGACATGGCCGACATGGACGCCCTGCGGCCCGTATTCGCGAGCCAGGGCTTGAGCCAAATTGCGCAGAGCAGCCTTGGCTGAGGCGAAGTGCCCGAAATTGGGTCGCCCGCGTGTCGATGCGGAAGCACCTGTGAAGAGCAGCGAGCCGCCAGAACCATTGTTGAGGAGCGGGATTGCTCTCTTGGCAGTCAAGAACGCGCCATAGCAGCAAATGCGCCAGAACTGCTCGAAGGTGTCTTCCGTCAGTTGCTCAAAAGGAATGGGGTCATTGTTGCCGGCGTTGTAGATGACTGTCTTGATGTCACCCTTTTCAGCCGCTGCGGCAAAAAGCCTGTCCTGATCACTTGCATCTGTCAGATCGCCCGTCACTGCGACAGCGTTCCCGCCCGACGCGCTGATCCAGTCGACTGTCTCATCCAGTTTGCTTTGGGTCCGACCTGCAACAACAACAAGCATGCCTTCATCCGCAAAGCGGCGCGCAACGGCTCCACCCACACCATCAGGTACACCCACACCCAGAACAACTGCGACATCAGACATCGTATTCTCCTACTTCAAAAGTTCTTCTTCGACCTGGCCCAAGCGCTCTTTGCCAAAGAATATCTCATCGCCCACAAAGAATGTCGGTATGCCAAAAACACCGCGCTCTGCTGCGGCTGAGGTTCGCTCGAGAAGCTTCGCCTTTACTTCATCGGCTTGTGCACGCTCAAGCAAGTGCTTGCCGTCAAGCCCGGCACTGTCCATAGCTGCGGCGAACACATCCGGATCGTCCATCTTGAGACCGTCTTCCCACATATGTTTGAGACCGGCTTCCACGTACTGGTCAAGACGACCTTCCATTTCAGCTGCCGTTGCCGCGCGCATCATGAGAAGCGTGTTGACGGGAAAATGCGGGTTCGGCTTGAACGCGGACAAGGCATGACGCTTGATGAAGCGATTCATCTCGATGCGATCATATTCAAGTTTTCCCTTGATGTTGGCAAAAGCCATCATCGGCGCCTGGTTGTCCGTCAGCTTGAAGATTCCGCCGAGCAGGCAGGGAATCAGATTCACCTGCGCGCCAGTCCGTTCAAGGATCGGCGGCAGCGCATGATAGGAGAGATACGCATTCGGGCTTGCGAAATCGAAGATGAAGTCGAGCGTCTTGGTCATTGCATACCTCTGTTCCTGCCTCGGCGATTATTTTCTAAGCTCGGTGAGCGCAAGACAGTCGTCGGTCGGCGATCAAAGGCCTTCGTTGACCAATATCTGCGGTGAGCGGTTCTGCGGGCTGGTCTTTGTCGGGCGCGGACCCTATGATATTGGTTTAAAATATCAACTAAAAAATGAGTACCAGGATCGATAGTGCGTTGCGGCATGTGAATGCGTTACAAGCTAGGCATGACTCTGTGTTCGATCTTTCCTGCCGTGTCTTGAGGCTGCTTCATGAACGACCGCCATCAGCTGACCTGCCCGATTGCCGACTTTCTCAACATGTTTGGTGATCCGTGGACACTCCTGATCATGCGCGAAGCATTCTACGGTGCGACGCGATTTACCGAGATACAGCGCAACATCGGTGTTGCCCGGAACCTTCTCAGCGAAAGGCTTTCACGTCTTGTAGAGGAAGGCATTCTCGAACGCGAGGATGTGGGCGTTGCCGGACCAAGATATGCCTATCATCTCACGAAAAAAGGCCAGTCACTCGCAACTGTTTTCATTGCCATGGTGCAGTGGAGTAACGAGCATCTGCGGAAGCGCGGTGACGAGACGGTACACCTGATTGAGCGCAAGACAGGCCGCAAGCTCAAAAAAGTGGAGCTCCTTGGAAGCGATGGCCGAAAGCTCAAATGGAACGGCATTGCCGCATTGCCGGGGCCGGGTGCTGATGAGGTAGCCCGCGACCGAATGGAAAAAGCGATCCTTGCAGCGCTCGCCAGCTGAGTTCGGACACATTCGGTGTCTCTGACAGCCTAGGCATAGGCGCCTGTGCCGTTTCGGCATGCAGTTGAACAATCAGGCACACGATTTCCTCGGGCCAGATTTTCCCTCACGAAGCCTATGAATATCTTGCTGCAGCGGGTGCGATAGGGCCTCCTGAACCTCAGCGCTGTTGCGCCGCCCCAAATTTCGGTTTAAAAAATAAACCAAAATTTGTCTCCACTGCAGGCTTGGTGTGTTGCGTTATGTCATCGCAATGCCGACGGCGCATGTGACGGTGGCAGTCCGTAGCTCAGAGGAATCCGATGTCTCAGCCAGCAACACAGCCAATAGACCAGCACATACCGGACCTCGAAGAACTTCTGCTTGCGCAGAAGAAAGCGTTCCTTGACGACCCGATGCCAGACCGTGCGACGCGCTTGCGGCGGCTCGACAAGCTGCATAACGCGTTGCTTGATAATCGGACGCGACTGGTCGCGGCAGTCAGCGAAGACTTCGGCAATCGGAGCGATGCTGAAACCGACCTTGTCGAAATCGGGCCTCTGCTTGAAGGCATCGCCTACTACCGCAAGCGCCTCAGGCGCTTCATGAAACCGCAAAAGCGTCATGTGCCACCAATGCTGATGCCGGC
>JANQJE010000127.1 GCA_028281795.1 Cohaesibacteraceae bacterium
GTGCTTGAAAGAACAGCGGCCGAACTTGCCGCAAAGCACGCGATCGATGCGGAGATCGACGAACTCGAGGCGCTGAATGCGGCGATCGCGGACACGAACTCGGATCCTCCGGCAGCCGCCGCGTTCAACCAGCAGTTCCACCAGGCGCTATACCGCGCCGCGCGTAACCGTTTCCTGCTCGAAGCCACGCGCTCGATGAACAATGCCTTGATGTTGCTTGGGCCCACGACGCTGGCCGATGAGGCGCGGATCAAGAGCGTAAGCCAGCAGCACAACCTCATCATCGATGCAATCAGGGCGTCGGACGAGGAAGCTGCCGGCGCGGCGGCGGAAGCCCATCTGCAGAGCTCGCTGAGGCATCGGCTCTCCGTGATGCGCTGATGAAGATTGTCGTTCGAACCTATGTGGTCGCTGCACTGGGGGTGCTGGTCTTTTCGCTCTTGCAGTTGCCACTGCCCTGGTTGCTGGGGCCGATTTTTGCCTGCCTGACCGCTGCGCTCGCCGGTGTTCAGCTCAAGGGCGTCAAACCGGTGAACGATGCCATGCGCGCGATCCTGGGTGTGGCGGTCGGCGCAACGCTGTCGATGTCGGTGGTGGCAAGCATGGCGTCCATGTGGCCGACGCTGCTGCTGATTCCGATCCTGATCGCCCTTTCGGCGCTGATCGGCGTTCCCTACTTTCAAAGGCTGTGGGGCTTTGACACGGCCACCAGCTACTACTCGGCAATGCCCGGCGGCTTGCAGGACATGCTGGCATTCGGTGAGGAGGCGGGCGGCGATGTGCGTGCGCTGTCTTTGATCCATGCCACGCGCGTCATGCTCATCGTCGTGTCGCTGCCCTTCCTGCTGGAAGGCATATGGGCCGTCGATCTGAGCAATCCGCCGGGTGCCCGCGCGTCAAGCCTGCCAATGTCGCAGTTGCTTCTGATGGCTGCGGCAGGGCTTGGGGGATGGCAACTGGCCAAGCGCATCGGCTTGTTCGGCGCGTCCATCATCGGCCCGATGATCGCGGCTGGCCTGCTGGCCATGACGGGGATATTGCAGCACCGCCCGCCCGCCGAAGCCATTTGGGCCGCCCAGTTCTTCATCGGTATGACGGTAGGTGCCCAATACTCCGGAATCACCGGTGACGAGGTCCGCAAGGACGTCACCGCCGCGCTTGGCTATTGCCTCATCCTGATGGTTCTTGCGGCCATCTTCACCGAGTTCGTCATTCTGTTGGGGCTCGCCCCGCCGCTCGAAGCGCTTCTGGCATTCGCGCCAGGCGGGCAGGCGGAGATGACCGTCCTCGCGCTTGTGTCCGGCGCCGACATTGCGTTCGTGATCAGTCACCACATCCTGCGGATAAGCTGTGTCATCCTTGGCGCTCCGATCATCGCGCGGCTGATGCGCCCCTGACCTCCGGATTGATCATGTGAATGGGAGCACCGGCCGCATAGGCGTTCACCTGATCGAAAATATCCGAAAACTGCAGCTCGAACTCGTCTTCGGTCACATATCCGATGTGGGGGGTCGGCAGAACGTTCGGGTTCGTCAGCAGAGCATGGGCGGGGTCGGTCAGCGGTTCGCGGTCGAAGACGTCCACCGCCGCAAAAATCCGCCCGCGAGCGATCTCCGCCTCAAGCGCGCCAGGCTCGATCAGACCGGACCGGGACGTGTTCACAAACAGGCTGCGGGGTGCCATCGCCGCAAGATCCGATGCGGTGACGATGCCCTTTGTGGTTGGTTTCAGCCGGATATGAAGACTGACGACATCTGATGTGGAGAAGAAGGTGTGCCGGTCCGCAGCCAGGTTCACGCCGTCCGCCCGCACACGGGCGCGCCCTTCGTCCGACGCCCACCACTGGACGCGCATCCCGATCGCTTCGGCATAGCACGCCACCGCCTTTGCGATGCGGCCATAGCCATAAAGGCCCAGGGTTCGCCCTCGCAGGCTGCGACCAACACCCATCTGCCATTTCCCTGAGCGGATGGAGGCCACCTGATCGGGAATCTGCCTGTAGCTCGCCAGGATAAGAGCGAGCGTCAGCTCCGCAGCCGCATAGGAAGGGGTATCGCTGTGCTGGTTGGAGCAGAGCAGGACGCCAAAATCAGTGCAGGCCGGCACATCGATATGCGGATAGACGCTTCTCTGCGAGATCAGCTTCAGGTTCGGGGTCCGCTCCAGCAGTTCACGCGTGATCCCGGTACGCTCCCGAAAAAGCACCAGGCACTCGGCGTCCCGGACGCGGGCGGCAAGCGCTTCAATGTCGGGCTCGTGGTCATTCCAGACGGTGACCTCGTGGCCCGTCAGCTTCGCAAAGCACGAAAGCCCCCGCAGTGTGTCGAACCAGTCGTCGAGAATGTGGACTTTCATGGGTCGTTACAGCCTAGTGGCCAGACCACACGGCCTTGGGAACATAGAGCGCGCCTGAGGCCAGAAGTCTGGCGGTTCTAACAAGACCGGCGGAGCGTAGGCCTATTCCCGCTTCACTGACCTCGAAATCGACCAGCACATTGATCGAGCCGCTCGCATGTTCCAAAGTCACGGTGGCGGGGCTCGATGTGGTGTGCTCGCAAAGGCCATCGGCCACGGTTCCCGGTGTCAGCACGCATGAGGCAAGGCATTGGGCGCCGGTGACGGCCATGGTGGGATGCGTCTTCCATGGCATGAAGTAGCGTGCCGCAACGGTGCCTCCATCCCTTGCGGGCGCCAGAAGGCCGAACTTCGGCGTCACGGAGTTTGCGACATCCCCCATTCCCATGGCCATTCCGGCCTGAATTCGGATCGCTTCCATGCGCTTGAAGAACGCGGCATTGTCGTTGAGTTCATCGACAGTTTCGTAACCGGACAGACCGAATGCGTCCGCGCGTGCGATCACCATCGGCATGGCGACGTCCATGCACGTCACGGTCACACCGTCAAACCGATCGATCAGGTTTCCCGTCGGCAGCAGCGCGCCGGTGGAGCCGCCGACCGTGTCCATGAACTGTAGCAGCACCGGTGCGGCGGTTCCGGGCACGCCGTCGATGGCGGTATCGCCGCTATAGGAGACTGCGCCACCGGGTGTCTGAACGGTCGATACAACCCGGGCGCCCGTGTTCACCGCGCGTATCTTGACGACTGTCTCGTCACCCGAAACGGGCAGCAGCTTCATCTCGAGCGCAGCAGGTCCGACACCGGAAAGGATGTTGCCGCAACTGGGCTTGAAATCGACCGCCCTGTCTTCCACGCTCACCTGCGCAAAGAAGTAGTCGACATCCGCCCAATCGTCGTCCGAAACGGAGAGCATCGCGACCTTTGTGGTCACCGCGTTACCCCCGCCGATCCCGTCAATGTTGAGGGGGTGCCCTGAGCCCAAAGCCGCCACCAGAACATCCGCCAACCGGTCCTGGTCATCGGGGAGGTCATCCCGCTTCATGTAGGGCCCGCGGGATGTTCCCCCACGCATGAACAGGAACGGGATTGCGATCTGGCTCATGTGAGCGGCCAGGGCAGTTCGACAAAGCTCTGTAGCAGACCGGGCGGGAAATCCCGGTTCAGTGTCGCCGCCATCGAGCATATGAACACAAGGCCGGCAGCGGTGTAGAGGCCTGCGAAGGTCCAGCTCTTCTGCGCCCGATATCGAATGAAGAGGAGCAGAAACGCTGCAAGCGCCAGAATGAAACCGACCAGGCTGGTTGCGACCAGAAGTGCGGCGAACCAGGCCAATGTTGACCACAATCCATAGGCATTGACTTCGGCATCCTCGACCTCCCGGTCGGCAAACAGGGGATCGCTCTCCGGCTTGAAGCGCATCTGGACGAGCAGAACCGCGCAGCCGACCAGCGATACCGTCGCCACGAAGACGGGGAAGATCCGATCCATCCGGGCGAAATCGGGGATCAGCGCCGCGTTCGTATAAGCAAGACCGATGTAGCCGGTGATCGCCAGAAGGAAGATCAACGGCGCGCGCTTGCCGCCGGAGTTCACCTTGCCTTCGGCCTGGATGTTCTTGGACTGCCGCAGGCCGAAGAACACGGACACGATGGTCACGACGATCAGCACGATGACAATCGGGCTGAACACGTAATCGAGACCCTGTTCCATGCCCTGGCGGAAACGCGAGCTGGCAATCTGAAACGCCTGGTTGGTGTAGCGTTCGGCCGGTGTGGCCAGCACGAAACCGATCAGGAACGCAGGTCTCGACCAGTCGAACCGCCGCATCATGATACCGAGAAGGCCAATGCCGAACAGCGCGACCAGGTCCCATAGGGACTGGCGCGACTGGAACGCGGCAAACGAGATGATCATGAACAGGAACGGGGCCAACAGCGCGAACCGGATGTTGGTAAGCCGCGCTATACCGCCCGATGCGACGATGCAGATCAGCGTTCCGATCACGTTGGCAAGAGCGAGCAGCCAGACGATCGCGTAGGTGAAATTCAGGTTGTTGTTGATCATCGAGGGCCCGACCTCGATCTGGCCGGTTCCCAGCAGCGCCACGCCCGAAATGAAGATGGCCATCGAGCCGGAGCCGGGAATCCCGAACAGCAGCGTCGGCACGAGGCCGCCACCTTCCTTGGCATTGTTGGAGCTTTCAGGGCCGATCACGCCACGGATGTCACCGGAGCCGAACTGGGACTTGTCTTTCGACGTCTGGACGGCATGGCCGTAAGCGATCCAGTCGACCACGGAACCGCCCAGGCCGGGGATGACGCCAACCGCCACGCCGATGAGAGAGCAGCGAACGGACAGCCACTTGTTCTGCCACCAGCTCTTGATACCCTCGAGCCAGCCACCACCGAGGGCCTGTCGGTCGGAAATGGCGCGATCCTGGCGAAGAAGCGCGACAATTTCGGGAACCGCGAAAATGGCCAGGCCGACGATGACCAGCTTGAGCCCGTCCATGAGGTACGGCGTATCGAAAGTCGACATGCGAAGCGCGCCGGCGCTGGCGCCTTCGCCGATGGTTCCGACGAGCAGACCAAGCCCGGCCGCCACCAGGCCCTTTATGGCAACCCGGCCTGCCAGAATGCCCACCATCGACAGCCCGAATATGGTGACCATCAACAGTTCGGGTGTCTGGAACATCAGCACGATTGGCCGGGCGGCCAGGATGAAGAACGTCAGAAACGTCGCGCCAAGGATGCCCCCGAACAGCGACGAACTGAAAGCGGCCGAGAGCGCGCGGGCTGCCTGGCCCTTCTTCGCCAGGGGAAAGCCATCCAGCACCGTGGCCTGGCTCGCCGACGAGCCGGGGATGCCCATCAGGATGCTGGCAAAGGTGTCCGAGGTGGGGACCACCGCAACCATGCCGACCATCAGCGCCAAGCCGAACAGCGGCTCCATGCCGAACATGAACGGCAACAACAGCGAAAGGCCGGCGATGCCACCGAGGCCGGGGAATATGCCCACGCACAATCCCATCACCACGCCGAGAACAAGGAACCCCAACACCGATGGGGCGAGGATCATTCCGAAGGCTTCTGAAAGCGCCGGTAATGCTGCTGCAAATAAGTCCATCGGCGTGCCCACCTTTTTTCAAGGGACCATTGGCGGAGGGTGCCTGGCGATGAGTGGCAAAGCCGCCGGCCCGGTTAACCGGGCCGGCGAAGCGAGTAACATCCACTACTGAAGGACGACGCCGTAGCGGTCCGCCAGCCAATCGATGACAAAGGTGCGCGCCTCATCGGGGACGACCGTGGCGCTTTCAAGGGCGGCATCGGCCGCGGCACCGGTCATCTGAGGATAGACCCCAAGACGGGCAACGGAGATTTCCTCGAAGTCGTCGCGCTCGGTGATCGCCCTGAAAGCCGCCGAGTATGTGTCGATGGCCGCCTGCGGCGCACCGGCAGGCAGGAACACCATCTTCTGGGCAGGGAAACCAGCCGTGAAGAAGGCCACCCAGGCGTCATATGCATTGCCGGATGTTTCACATGCCGGAGCGGCTTCACAAACCTCGGTAAAGGTCGGCAAATCC
>JANQJE010000182.1 GCA_028281795.1 Cohaesibacteraceae bacterium
TACCCGGACCTTGCCGCCAATCCCCTGAATCCGCTGGTCACGGCTCTTGGTGTGCTGAAGGAGCCGCTCGACGCCGGCACCGATCTGTTTCAACCGTCGAACCTTGAGCCGGTGACGATCGATACCGGGAATATGGCGGACAATGTCATTCCGCAGCGCGCTTCGACGCGGATCAACATACGCTTCAACCCGACGTGGACGGTCCAGACGCTCGAAAAGGAGTTGCGGCGAAGACTCGACGGTATCGTGTGGCAGGGATGCGATTACACACTCAGCATCAAGCCCGGCGCCAGCGAGGCTTTCTATGCCCCGCCTGGGCCGTTTGTGGATGCCCTGGTGGAGGCCATCGAAACATCCACCGGCGTGAAGCCCAAACTCTCAACGTCCGGCGGCACGTCCGATGCGCGTTTCATCAAGGACTACTGCCCGGTCGTGGAGTTTGGCCTGGTCGGCCAGACCATGCACCAGGTAGACGAGCACGTGGAAATCGCGCACCTGAAAGCTCTGACCGAGATTTACGGCCATGTACTGGAACGGTTTTTCGGTATTTCACCCTGACCGGGGGTCAGTACTCCACCCGCGTAAACACAAGCCCCCCAGCCGGAGCGACAGGGGCACACGCCTTGCGGTCTCGCGCTTCAAGCATTGCCTCAACCTCATCCGCGGTTAAGCGACCCTCACCAGCCATTTTCAAGGCCCCGACAAGCGAGCGCACCTGATTGTGCAGAAACGAGCGGGCGGCGGCATCGACAAAGACATGCTCGCCTTCGCGGCTGACTGACAGAAACTCCAATGTACGCATCGGCGATTTGGCCTGACAGTGGGCTGACCGGAAGGTCGTAAAATCGTGATGACCGATCAGTCTGTCCGCCGCCGCCTGCATACGGGCTTCATCCAGAGGCTTCGACACGCCCCAGACTTCGCCACGCTCTATCACGGGAGGTGAACGACGGTTGAGGATCGTATAGCGGTAATGCCGCCGGACGGCCGAGAAGCGCGCATCGAAGGCTTCATCCACATTCTCCGCGTCGATCACGGCCACCAATTCGTCCCGCAGGTGGGCGTTCATCGCATCGCGCACGACATCGGTTTTCCAACTGCTCTCCAAATCGAAGTGCACGACCTGGCCGGTGGCATGCACACCGGCATCGGTTCGCCCCGCCGCCTTGAGGGTCACCTTTTCTCCGGTGAAGGCGAGGATGGCCGCCTCCAGTTCGCCCTGCACGGTCGGATGGCCGTCCTGGCGTTGAAAGCCGGCATAGGGTCCGCCATGATATTCAATAAGAAGCTTGTAACGCGGCACAGAAAAAAGGAGTTCCCGGTGGCTTTGCTTGGACAATTGGAACTTAAAAAAATGGAGCGAAACTCGGTCCATAAAGAGATAATGGCAAGCTATTCAATCTTCGAGATGGACGGACGAAAATTCATACAGATCGATAGTTACGGGTCTTCAGAAAGGCAAATTCTGGGTAAGAAAAGCCAATCAATACAGCTGGACGAAACCAGTGCACGGGCACTCTATGACATTTTGAAAGGCCATTTTCGTTTTAACTAGCCCATCCTGTCACCCGGTTTCAAACCGGCACCGTTGAGAAAAGCCGCCATATCCATCGGCTGTTTGCCGGCGCGCTGCACTTCCATAAGCCTGATCGCACCGTCGCTGCAGGCAATGACATGTTCATCGAGCAACGTCCCGGGCTCTCCAGAGCCTTCTGCAGGCTCAGCGCGCAGCACTTTCAGTCGCTCGCGCTTGCCGCCGGCACTGAATTCTGTCCAAGCGCCCGGAAAGGGTGAAAGCCCATGGATGTGGCGCAGTACGTTGAACGCCGGGAGAGCCCAATCGATCTTGGCTTCGGCCTTGTTGATCTTCGCGGCATAGGTTGCGCCCTCCTCATCCTGCTCAGTCAATTGGAGCGAACCTCTTGAAAGGGCCGCCATCGCACGCCCCATCAGATCGGCCCCGAGGCGCGCGAGCCTGTCATGAACATCCTGAGCCGTCATGGTGTCGGTGATGGTCAAGCGTTCAGCCATGGCTACCGGGCCGGTATCAAGGCCCTTTGCCATTTTCATCACCATGACGCCGGTTTCCTCATCGCCCTCCATAATCGCCCGGTTGATTGGCGCGGCACCACGCCAGCGTGGCAGCAGCGATGCATGCAGGTTGAAACACCCATGCTCGGGAGCGTCCAGAATGGCCTTGGGCAGGATCATGCCGTAAGCGACCACCACGGCGGCATCGGCCTGAAGACCGGCGAAACGCGTTTTCTCATCCTCGTCCTTCAATGTCTGCGGATGAAAGACCGGAATACCGAGCGCTTCGGCCTGCTCATGCACAGGCGAACGTCGCATTTCCATGCCCCGGCCTGCCGGTGCCGGCGCACGCGTATAGCAGGCAATGATCTCATGCCCCTGCCCCACCAGTTCCAGCAATGTTGGCACTGCGAAGTCGGGCGTTCCCATAAAGACAAGTCTCAGCATGGCCGGTGGTTTAGCTGATGAGCGAAGCATTGCAAGATGAGCCATTCCATGCGATCTCGCGCGGCATCCCTTTTGCTCCTGCACGAGTTGTAGTCCTGCCATGAAGTTCACGCTTTCCTGGCTCAAGGATCACCTTGAGACCGACGCTGACCTTGCCACCATCGTGGACACCCTCACCCGCATCGGCCTTGAAGTCGAAGAGGTGGATGATCGGGCGCTCTACGCGCCGTTTGTCGTTGCCAGGGTGGTCAGCGCAAAACAGCATCCGGATGCGGATCGCCTGCGCGTGCTTGAGGTTGATACCGGCACCGGCGATCCGGTGCAGGTGGTATGCGGCGCGCCCAATGCGCGGGAAGGCCTGACGGGCGTGTTCGCACCCCCGGGAGCCTACATTCCCGGCATCGATACGACTCTGTCGGTCGGCAAGATTCGCGGCGTTGAGTCTCGCGGCATGATGCTTTCGGAGCGTGAACTGGAGCTGTCCGATGAGCATGATGGCATCATCGATCTGGAGACCGACGTCGCGCCGGGAACGGCCTATGCCACCTTCGCGGAACTGGATGATCCGGTGATCGAGATCGGCCTCACGCCAAACCGTCCCGACTGCACAGGTGTTTACGGTATCGCCCGCGATCTGGCGGCAGCAGGTGTTGGCGAACTGAAAGACGGGCAGGTGCCCGTGATTGCAGGCGAAGGGGCATGCCCGGTTTCAGTAACGCTCGATTTTCAGGGCGAGAGCCTTTGTCCGACTTTCGCCTTGCGGCTGGTCCGTGGGGTGACGAACGGGCCATCACCGCGCTGGATGCAGAAGCGCCTGAAGGCGATTGGCCTCCGTCCGATCAACACGCTGGTCGATATCACCAACTACGTCACTTTTGACCGTGGCCGCCCGCTGCATGTGTTCGATGCCGGCAAGGTGAAGGGCAACCTCACGGTGCGCGAAGCAAAAGACGGTGAGACGTTCACCGGTCTCGACGGTAAGGACTACACGCTCGACGCGTCCATGTGCGTGATCGCCGACGACAATGGCGTGGAATCGCTCTCCGGAATCATGGGTGGGGAAGCTTCCGGATGCGATGAAACGACCACGGACGTTCTGATCGAGTCTGCGCTCTGGGTACCGGACAACATCGCTTCAACGGGTCGCAAGCTCAACGTTTTGACCGATGCGCGCTATCGCTTCGAGCGTGGCGTCGACCCGGCCTTCAATGAACAGGGTCTGGACCTGGCGACCCGGATGGTGGTCGATCTGTGCGGCGGTACACCGACCGAGAAGACCGTAGCAGGTGCCATCCCGGAGGTGGACAAGGTAATCGACTTTCCGGTTTCCGAAGTGGCCAGGCTGTCCGGTCTGGATGTCCCATCCTATGAGGTGAAGGCCATTCTGAAACTTCTTGGCTTCTGGGCGGCGGGCACTGGAGACGATTTGAAGGTCGCGGTACCCAGCTGGCGTCCCGATATCGAAGGCAAGGCCGATATCGTTGAAGAGATCATGCGCATCGAGGGCGTTGATCGCGTGCCCGTTACACCATCCATTGGCCGCGATACCGTCGTTCGGCCGGTGCTGACCGAGATCCAGAAGAAGAGCCGCCGAGCGAAACGTCTGCTCGCAGCACGCGGACTTATGGAAGCGGTTACCTGGTCATTCATCGCACAGTCGGACGCCGAGGCATTCGGAGGAGGCATACCGGCGCTTCAGCTGGCCAACCCGATTTCGACCGACATGAGCACGATGCGCCCGAGCCTTTTGCCAGGCCTGTTGCGCAACGTTCAGGCCAATGTGGACCGTGGCAGCCGCGACGTAGCGCTGTTCGAAGTCGGTCAGGTTTTCGTCGGCGATGCGCCGGATGATCAGACCATCGCAGCCTGCGGCGTGCGACGGGGCACGGCCGTGATGGCAGGTCAAGGTCGACACTGGGTGGGCGATTTCCCTGCGGTCTCGGCTTTCAATGCCAAGGCCGACGCGCTTTCGTTGCTTGACGATCTCGGACTTGACTCATCGACCGTGCAGATCGAGGCCGAGGCTCCG
>JANQJE010000209.1 GCA_028281795.1 Cohaesibacteraceae bacterium
GTGTGCAGAAACCCATCCAACGGCAAATGAAAGCGTGCCTGGTAGGCGGTCAGGCCGGTCATCGATCCGGAGACCAGTCCTGAACCGTGATAAGCCCGCAAGCGGCTGATAATCTTTCGCTTTTCCGGCTTGCCGCGCAGGATGTTGTAGTGCCAGGCCAGTTTGACATTGGTTTCGTTGGCGTCAGACCCGGACAGCCCGAAATAGACCCGTGCCATATGATCCGGGGCCCGGTCCATGATCATCTTCGCCAGGCGAATGGCCGGTTCATTGCCTTGCCCTGCGAAGGAATGAAAAAAGGCAAGTTTGTGAGCCTGTTCCGACATCGCGTCGGCGATCTCGCTGCGACCGTAGCCTGCATTGACGCAGTAGAGCGCTGCGAAGGCGTCCAGGAAACGGTTGCCATCGCGATCTTCGATGAAGATGCCTTCGCCGCCTGTGATGATACGGCCCGGGACGGTGCCGCGCGCATGGTTGGCGGTGTGGGTGGTCGGGTGCAGAAGGAAGTCGCGATCCCAGGCTGCAAGCTCATCGTTAATGCGGTTGTCTGGGGTCAGAGCATCTGGGGTCATATCAGGCTCTCCAGCCGGGTGTTGACGACGAGTTCAGGAACGCTGGCCTGGTTCGGCAGCGCCAGAAGCATGGCGACGAGGCCCGCTATCGTTTCAGGTGTCAAGCGGTCGGCTTTGGGTGTGACGCCGGGAACGCCGGCAATAAGGTCGGTGTCGATCGCGCCGGGGCAGAGGGCCGTGGCCCGTACGCCATCATCCCACGCCGCCGCGCGTACCGCCTGAGTCATGGCAAGCAGCGCATGTTTGCTCATGGCATAGCCAATCGATGTGCCTTGCCGGAACCGCTTGGCGTCGGTCGAGGCGACATTGATCACACGGCCTTCGCCGGACGCGCGCAAATGGGGCAGGGCGGCGCGTATCAGGCGGAAAGGTGCTTTGACGTTTACCGCCCATAGGGCGTCCAGATCGTCCTCATCGCCCTGCTCGAAATCGACCATACGCAGGATGCCGGCGTTGTTGACCAGCGCATCGAGACGTCCGTGCTCTGCCATCGTTGCTTCGACCCAGGTGCCGGCAGAGGCTTGATCGTTCGCATCGAACGGATGGGCGGAAACAGCGCCGGGGATGACATCGGCCTGAGACAGATCGCGCAGACCCAGAGAGACGGTCCAACCCTGGTCGATCAGTTCTCTGGTGATCGCAGCCCCAAGGCCGCGCCCGCCGCCTGAGACCATCACCACCTTCGTCATCAGAACAGTCCCTGGTAAACGCCGCCATCGTTGACGATGTTCTGGCCCGACATGAAGCCGGCCTGAGCGGAGCAGAGATAAGCAATCAGATCGCCGCATTCGGAAGGATCGGCGAAGCGGCCAGCAGGGCAATTGTCTTTGCGGTCTTTCACAATGGCCTCGTACGTCGTGTTGCCGCGTTCGGCATGACCGTGGAGGTTGGTGTGCAGGGCGTCGGTGTCGAACAGGCCGGGGCAAACCGTGTTGATCGTGACGTTGTGGCCGATCAGTTCGCGGACCATGGCAGCCGACGCCCCCGACAGGGCGAGGCGGGCGGCGTGGCTGTGGGCAAAGCCGACCTGCGGAAACTTGATGAAGCTCACCGACATGTTGACGATGCGGCCAAAGCCCTGCGCTTTCATATGCGGTGCCACCGCCTGCATCATTTCGACCGAGGACAGGAAGTGCACGTCCAACCAATAGCGCCAATCATCAGATGATATCTGATCGTAGGGTGTGGGGACCTGACGTACGCCGGGATTGTTGACCAGAATGTCGCATGTTCCGCCTGCGACTTTCAGAATCTCGGCGCGCCCTTCGGCTTCGTTGAAATCCGCTGCAATGGGCGCTGCGTCCACGCCGAACTCATCCCGGATTGACTGGGCGGCTTCGGCCAGCGGTCCTTCGCTGCGTGCGTTCATGACCAGTGACACACCTTCGCGGGCAAGCGAGCGGGCCGTTGCCAGACCGAGGCCCCGGCTTGCTGCTGACACGATCGCCTTGCGCCCCTTCAGTCCAAGATCCATTCCGTTCTCTCCTGTCGATCTTTCGGGACGTCTCAGGCGACCCGCTTGCTCTGTTCCACCAGGCTTTCCATTCCGGCACGCAGTTCCGTCAGCGCCGCGCCCTGAAGCGGGCGCAATGGTGGGCGCGGTATGCCGCCGCCGGGCAAGCCGAGAAAGTTCATGGCCGCTTTGGTGGACGGATACAGCGTGCGGCCACCGCTCACGAAAAGCTCGGTCATGGTTTGTCCGGTTGCCTGCAAGGCCCAGGCTTCATCCATACGCCCTTCGATGGTCGCATACCAAAGATCCAGGCATTCCACCCAGACATTGGGGAAGCAGTCGATGTGTCCGTCGGCACCGGCCAACGCGGCTGCCACACCAAGGGTCGATGATGGACCACAGAAGACGCGAATGCGGTCTTTGACCCGGTTCAGCGTCTGGTGAAAGTTCAGCCAACTGCCGCTACTCTCCTTGATCGCAACGACGTTGTCCAAGTCGGCAAGTTTGTCGGCAATAGCAGGCGTGATCGCGTTCCCGGCGTTTCCGGGGATGTTGTACAACACGATGGGCAGCGATGACCTTGCATCGATGGCGGCAAAGTGATCGACGATTTCACTGTCGGAGAGATGAGCGAAATAGGCTGGCATGACGAGAGCGGCGTCGGCGCCGGCTGATTTGGCAGCATCGATCTGTTCGATCACTTCCCCTTCTCGGATCGAGCCCGTGCCTATGATGGCCGGTCCACGGCCTTTGCAGGCATTCACTGTCAGCTTGGCCAGGCGTTCACGCTCGGAGAAAGACAACGCCCAGAACTCGCCTGTGCATCCAGCCGTGACGATGCCCGTCGCCCCGGCATCGAGCAGGCGTGTGATGTTGCCGACAAAGCCTTCTTCATCCAATGCGTGATCGGTATGGAAAGGTGTTGTGACGGCGGGCATCGGCCCTGTCCAGTCGATGCTGTCTCTGTTCATGACTGCGCCTTTCTGGGTGTGGGGGTATTGGCATTGGCGATGTCCAATGGCGGAGCAGATGCTTTTCCTGCGGATACACCATCGCGATTCAGTCTGATGCCGCGCGGACCAGGCCCGAAGACATGCGTATGGTCGGCATCGAACGACAATTGCACCGTTTCACCAGGCCGCCACGATTGGGGAGCAGGCACACGTCCTGTCAGGCGCTGGCCGCTGGAGAGCTCCAGAACCACGATGTTCTCATGGCCGGTTTTTTCAACCACCTGGATAACACCGTTCACGGGGCCTTCGCCGATCAGCACATGCTCCGGCCGGACACCGAGGCAGGCCGGTCCGGGGCTGGCATTGTCTTTCAGTGTGGCCACGGCCATGGAGATGCCATCGGCCTGGAACAGCCAGTGGTCACCGTCCCGGCTCAGATCGCCGTCGATCAATGTCATGCCAGGCGTGCCGATGAAGCTTGCGACAAACCGGTTGGCAGGTTCCTCATACACTTCTGTTGGCGGTGCGAATTGTTGCAGTTCTCCGCCCTCCATCACCGCGATCCGATCAGACATGGTCATCGCTTCGAGCTGGTCGTGCGTGACGTAGACCATCGTGCGGCCAAGGCGGCGATGCAGTTCGACCAGTTCCACGCGCATGTAGCCGCGCAGTTTGGCATCGAGGTTCGATAGCGGCTCATCGAGGAGGAACACTTTGGGGTCGCGTACTAGCGCCCGCCCCAACGCCACCCGCTGCTGCTGACCGCCGGAAAGCTGACGGGGTTTGCGGTTCAGCAGTTCGGTCAATTGCAAAAGCTCTGCAGTCGCAGCCACACTCTTTTGACGCTCAGCGAGTGGTGTGCCGCGCTTGCGCAACGGATAGGCAATGTTCTGCGCGACCGACATATGCGGATAGAGCGCGTAGGACTGAAACACCATCGCTATGTCGCGCTTGCCCGGCGCGACATCGTTGACGACCCGGTTGCCAATCTCGATCTCGCCCGAGGTCGGAAATTCAAGGCCGGCAAGCATGCGCAATGTCGTCGTCTTGCCGCAGCCCGACGGGCCGAGAAGTGACACGAACTCGCCTTCGGCGATCGACAGGTCAAGCCCATGCACGGCTGTAAAGGATCCGAACTCTTTACGGACATTGGAGAAGACCACAGCGGCCATGGATCAACCTTTCACGCCGCCGGCACCGAAGCCGCGCGTCAGATAGCTTTGAAGGAAGGCGAAGACGATGATGAGAGGAACACTCATCATGACCGAGGCTGCCATGAGCAGTGACCATTCAATGTTGAAGGCCGACACAAGCATGTTCATCACGCCTGTTGTGAGTGGCCGTGCACTGTCGGAGTTCACCAGTACCAAAGCGTAGAGATACTCGTTCCAACTGAGAATGAAGGTGAACAGGGCGGTCGAGATGATGCCTGGCAGAAGCTGAGGCAGGATAACGTCCCAGAAAGCACCCAGACGCGATGCACCGTCGACAAGCGCCGCGCTTTCCAGATCCTCCGGAATTCCGGCCATGAACGAGCGCAGCAGCCAGAGCGCATAGGGCAGTGCAAAAGTCGTATAGGCGATCACGAGGCTGAAGATCGTGTTGGCGAGCCCGAGATTGACCAGCAGAAGGTAGAGCGGAATGATGAGAACGACCGAGGGCAGCAGGTAGGTGAACAGAACCAGGAAAGCCAGGCTCTCTCGCCCGTTGTACTTGAACCGCACAAGGCTGTAGGCACCCAGCGTGGCAATGGCCACCACAACCAGTGTCGTTGCTGTCGACAGGATGACGGAGTTGCGGAAGTAGGTGAGGAAGTTGGTCCGCTCGATGAGATGCCAGTAGTGCTCGAACGTCCATGTTTCCGGCAGCATGGTCGGCGGCCGCCGGAACAGTTCAAAGCTGGGTTTGACCGATGTGACCAGCATCCAGAACAGTGGAAAGGCGACGGCCAGAACAATTGTCCAGGCAAAGACATTGAGCGCGATTTTCCTGATCGTCGGCATCACGATCCATCCTCGGTTCGTGTGCGGCGGATGTAGATCAGCATGAAGACAAGCATGATGGCCATCATGACCACCGCGTAGGCCGATGCCTTGCCCATATCGTTGAGTGCAAAGGCTTCCTGGTAGACAAGCAGCGGTAGAGTCTGCGTGTCGCGCAGCGGCCCGCCGCCGGTCAGAAGGAAGATGAGATCGAACTCTTTGAAATCCCAGATGGCACGCAGCAAGATGATGACCACAAGCACATCGCGCAACTGCGGCAGGGTGACATCGAAGAAGCGAGCAATGGGCCCTGCACCGTCGATCTTTGCCGCTTCATAGAGCGCGTCGGGAATGGTCTGAAGCCGTGCAAGAACCGCGATCACCACGAAAGGAAAGTACTTCCAGGCGCCGACAAGAATGACAGAGATGAGCGCGTTGGGCATCGTGCCGAGATAGTCCATCGGAAAGTCGATGAAACCGATGCTGATCAGGAAGTGGTTCATGATCCCGTACAGATCGTTGAACAACCATTTCCAAACCAGAACCGCCACCACGGTGGAGATGAAATAGGGAAACAGGATCAGTGAGCGGGCAAGGCTGCGGAACCAGATGTTCTGGTGCAGGACCAGTGCCATCCCGACACCAAACAGGATTTGCAGTGTCAGGGTGCCGACCGTCCAGATGAGCGTGGTGCCGAGCGAGGACCAGAACACTTCGGTCTGAAGCAGTTCGGTGTAATTGCCGAGGCCAACGAAATCGCCCTCCAACGTCGGTGTGAAAATGGAGAAAAACGACAGATAGATCGCTGAAAGCAGCGGGTAGACGATGACGGAGCAGAACACGACAACCGTCGGCGCGATAAGCATCACGCCCAAGGCTGCATAGCGCCGCTCGAGCAATGTACGGGTCTGGCTGGGCATCCGCATCTTTCGTTGTCAATCACCCCGCGCCGGCAGCGCGGGGTGATCTTGGATATAGGGCTCTGACCCTAGGATGGTGCTGGCGTGTTTAGCCAGCCATGATGCTTTCGATGGTCTGTGACGCTTCGCTCAGAGCGGTGTCGACATTGTCGCCGTTGATGACGACCTTCTGCACCAGATCGGAAATCACGTTGGACCCGATGATCTCGCCGGCCTTTTCGTTGGAGACATGGTCAGCGCTTTCATAGCCGAGATTGAAGCCTCCAGCAGCGCTTTCAGCCATCAACTCGACTTCAGCGGAGTATTTCAGAATGATGTCGTTGTCCTGATACATCGGGTTCTCGTTGATCGAACGGAGAACCGGCAGGACATGGCCCGGCGCTGCGTGCAACTGTTTGATGTAGCCTTCAGGGTTGAACAGGAAGGCCGCAAACTGTTTGGCCGCATCGATGTTCTGTGACTGTGCGGGGATGAACACCGACGGGAAGTCGTTGAAGGTCCATGGTGCAACATCGGTGGAAACGCGCGGATAGCGTACGCATGTTACGTGGTCGGCAATGCTGGGATTCTGATCGCGGACATTGGCCAGCACCCTACCGGTGTAGATGCCCGTCGCGGTGGCGCCCGATACGAAAGCCGTCAGGCTTTCACCCCAGGAGTAGTTGGTCGCACCCGGAGGACAGTATTCGCGCATCTCGCGGTAGAACTCGAGCGCGTTGCGGGTGCCGTCATTGTCCAGGGCCACTTCGAGATCCGGCGTGAACACCTGTCCGCCGGCCTGATGAATAAAGCCGATAAAAATGAGCGATGTCATGGAGTTCCGGCCATAAGGCAGAGGTGCTCCGAAGAGACCGCCCGTCTGCATGGCCTGTACGGCGGCGCGCAACTCGTCCCAGGTTTCCGGTGCACCGTCGATGCCGGCTTCCTGCATCAGGTCCTTGCGCAGCCAAAGCATGTTGGCGGCCGAGTTGCCGATACCGGTACCGCAATAGTTGCCGTCGGCGGCGCGGAACACATCGTTGGCACCGGGGAAATAGTCATCGGCGCCGATTGCCTCGATCACATCGTTGAACGGTTCAACAAGGCCGTTGGCATAGTAGGATTGCACTGCGAAAGACGGCAGATGTGTCACGATATCGGGCACTTCACCGGACGAAAACGCGGCTGCAAGCTGAGGTGCATAGCCTTCATCGGATGTTGTTTCGAACTGCACCTTGATGCCGGGATTCATGGCCTCAAACTGGGAGATCTGCAGCTGATAGGCCTCAACCTGAGCAGGTGCGGCCTGCGGCGACCACCAGCGCAGCGTGACGTCGCTTTGCGCTCGTGCAGCGGTGAAAGGGGTAGCAGCCATGGCGGTTGTGACAGCCAGGCCCTTAAGGGCTGTTCGGCGCGAAATGCCTTTCGCGATATCGTTGGTCTTGGTCACGTTGTCGTCTCCCATTTGTCAAAAAGTTCACATAGCGAACTCCTGTACGATAATTCACACTTCATAACCCTTGTGCAAGCGTTTTTCGCGACTTCTTCGCGTTCTGGTTGGGATTGCAGTGTGTTAGGCAATGCTTTGTGGGGATTCGGACCCTATCCACTTTCCGCGATAGGATAATAACCAAAGGGAAGGTGCCATGGCCGGAAGAGTCAAAACAGAAAAAGCCAAGGCTGACGCGCCAAAGCAGAAGACGAAATCGCGCGATGCGCAGGTTGGGCTGATGACGGCCGCTCCCGACGATACCGGTGACGCATCGGATAGCGCGCCGAACTCGCGCGACTATGTCAGCTCTCTGGCGCGAGGCCTGGATGTTTTGCGGGCCTTCAATCGCACCAGACGGAAAATGACATTGTCCGAGGTTGCCGCCGAAACGGGCAACACGCGGGCCGGGGCGCGCCGCATCCTGCTGACCCTTGTGCGCGAGGGGTATGCCGTCGTCGACGGACGGTTGTTCGACCTGACGCCGCAGGTGCTTGAGTTGGGCTTCTCGGTGCTTTCCTCCAAAGGCACCTGGGATATTGCAAGACCGTTCATCGAGCATCTTTCGGAAGAGACGCGGGAGAGTGTGTCGGCGGCCATCCTCGATAACTTCGACGTGGTTTATGTCAGCGGAACGCAGTTCCACCGCGTCATCAGCGTCGGCATCACCGTCGGGCGCCGGTTTCCTGCCCATTGCACGGCTACCGGACGCGTGCTCCTGGCAGGTTTGCCGGAGGACCAATGGCTTGGCATGTTGCAGAATATTCCACTTACCCGGATGACCGACCGGACAGTCACAGACCGCAAAGAGTTTCGCACAATCCTCGAGGATGTGCGCGACAAGGGCTGGTCGCTGGTTGATCAGGAACTGGAGACAGGTCTGATGTCGATCGCCGTCCCCTTGTATCTGTCGTCTGGTGTCATGGCCGGCTCCATCAATGTGGGTGTTCCGACGCTGCGCATGACGACCACCGAGATGGTGGATTTCATTCTGCCAAAGCTTCAGGAAACGGTGGAGAAAATCTCCCTGGCTCTGCGCCGCTAACCGTCAGGCAGCAAAGCGGTCCGGCGCGAAGAGCTTGACATCCATCGATGGTTTCATATCAAGCGCCATTTCGGCGGCGATGCGGCCAACCAGCGGGCCGAGCGTGTAGCCTGCATCGCCGGGCAAGGCCATGATCACACGGTCGGCGCTTGGCAAGCGTCCGATGACCGATGCGCCGTCTGTTGTGGTGTTCATGCCGGCCCACGTGCGGATAATGCGTAGCTTTCCGATGCCGGGAACGATCCGGGCTGCGAGCGCGACATTGCCAAGAAGCGAGTTGAGCGCGATCGTCGGCGGTTGCGTTTCGCCCAGATCATGAGCAGGCCAGCCGCCGCCGATCACGATCTGCCCGGAACCAAATTGTTTCAGCGTGATCGACCGTTCCGCATGCTGCACGAGATGGCTGATCTGCGGCGCCCCGGACTCCGTGATGTTCATATGCAACGGTTCGGATTTGGAAGGGATTGCAAGGCCGAAAGGCATTGCCAAACGACCTGATCCCCAGGCAGCCGCTACGATGACTTGATCGGCTTGGTAGTGCTCCTGGCCAGCTATTGCCGTCACACCGGATGAGGTCTGTTCCAGCGTGTCGATGCGGGCAGTATGTCGGGTCACGCCGGCGGCAGCGGCACGGGCGCCAAGCTTTGCATTCGCCAGCAATGGATTCAGCTTGCCTTCTTCCCGGCAGAGTTCAGCCCCTACGATCTGCGGTCCGAGCCAGGGCGCGACCCGATTCAGTGCGGTACGATCCAGGATCTCGACAGCAAGACCCTTGGCTGTTTCGCGTGCGACTTTCATCTCCAGAAAGGCAAGCTGATCGTCGCTCTCGGCCAGCATCAGGCCGCCGTTTTGCAGAAGATCGATGCCGCCAAGTTCCCTGTCGAGACGCACCCATTCCTCCGTGGCCTCTCGATAGAAGGGAAGGGCTGCTTCCACGTTCGGGACCTGATCCGGGTAGAGCCGCATGAACCGGCTTTGCATCTGAACATGCAGCGAACCGGCATTGGTGTTCGAGCCGGCATTGGTGCCGGCGTCCAGTATCGTGACGCGCGCACCCCGTTCGGCCAGTGCCAGCGCCGCCGCCGTGCCGGTGACACCGCCACCGACAACCAGCGCGTCAATCGCCGTCATCGAGAGCCTCTTGGGCGGCAAGGATCGATGAGATGGCCACAGGCTTTATCGGAACGCGCGGTGCAAAGAAGCTTAGATCTTCGATCGGTTTTCCGGTCGCTTCAGCAATCATGCGTGCTGCGACCGGGCCGCAATAGCGCCCCTGACATCGTCCCATGCCGACGCGTGTGGCCCTTTTGAGCGTACCGATATGGCTGGGCCGGTCGCCAAGGCCCTGGCGAACATCGCCCAAGGTCAGTTCTTCGCAGCGGCAGATGAGTGTCGTATCCGGCAAAGGTGCCGTGTCAGAGGGCGCGATGTCATAAAGCTGCCAGAGCTTGCTTTGGAACGCGCGGTGGCGGGCGAGCGTACGGTGAGCGCGCGTCAGGTTGTCCGCTTTGCTGTGTCCGGCTGCCGATGCCGCATGCCTGCCTGCGATTTCACCTTCGATCCGTGCTGCAGGTGCGCCGCCCAACCCTGTGCAATCGCCAATGGCGTAGAGCCCGTCCACGCTGGTCTGCATGGTCTGACTTTTCTGGCAACGCAGATGCCCCATCGCCGGGTCGTAATGCATCTTGGCGCCGAGCAGACGAAGGATTTCATTTTGCGGCTCGAATCCGGCGTTCATGCAAAGGGCATCGATGGTGACGGTGTCTTCGTGACCTGAGGGCTTTCGAAATGTAGCTGAAAGAGCATCGTCTTTCTGTTCGATGTGAACCAGTTCGCTGCGGTATCGGACCGGCACGCCACGTGCCCGCAAACCAGCCAGCATACCAAGACCCTGGGTTGCCAGCTTCGGGTCGGCCAATGCCATCGACAGGGCGGTCATTGGCTGCGTGATCGCGCGTGGAGCGCGTTCGGCTATATAAACGATCTGCGCACCGCCCTTTGCCAGCTCAAGCGCAACCTGGACGTTGAGAGGGCCCGATCCGCAGACCGCGATGCGTTTGCCCGGCAAGGTCTGGTAACTGCGCCAGAGAGTCTGAGCTGCGCCGGTTGTCATAACACCAGGCAAGGTCCAGCCCGGAACGGTGACCGGGCGTTCATAAGCGCCGGTGGCGATGATCGCTGTCTTTGGCTGGGCGATAACAGGCGTGCTTTCATGCTGGCCGAGGAAAAGCAGGCCGTCGAAGGCGCCCCAGAGTTCAACACCGGAGATGATCTCCGCTCCCGACTCCTTCGCTTCCGCCAACAGACGTGCGCCATCGGCCTGCTGGTTGTCCAGGATGCTGCCGTCGGCGGCCTGCTTGTAATACTGTCCTCCAGCGACCTTGCGCTCATCAAGGATTGCAACGGAGGCTCCCGCTTGTGCTGCGGCGATGGCTGCCGACAGTCCGCCTGCACCTCCGCCGACGACCAGAACGTCCGGGGCAAGGTGCAGTGCGTTCCCGGAAATTGTGTCCGATGCGTCGCCGAATTCTGGGAGTGCCACTTGCCTGGCAACCTCCATGCCCTCCTGTGCAAGGGTCATGCAGGCGCGCTGATTGGGCATGCCATCGACGGTTACGAGGCAATCCTGACAAACGCCCATGCCGCAAAAGATGCCACGATGTGCGTCCTTTGCGGTTTGGCGAAAGGCACGGTGACCGGCTTCGGTCAAGGCGGCGGCAAGACTCTGGCCCTCTTTGGCCCGGATATCCTGCCCCTCGAACCAAAAGGTCGTCTCAGCCATCCTGCGGTTCGTCCTTCATCAGCCGGTCGCGCTCGGCCACCAGACGCGCCACCGCGCGCGAGCGCCACGCGGCACGGGCCGGGATTGCCGCGGCTGGCAGAGCCGCGCGGCGTTCGGCATTCACCCGTTCGACCAGCGTATCGTTCCAGTCCACCGTTTCTCCGCGGGCTTCGCCCATTCGGCGATAGGCGTCGCCCATCCGTTCGGCATGTGCCGGAATGCCGCCCGGTGTGTTGAGTTCGGCTGTCTCGAACGGGCCGGACAGGGCCCAGCGGGGTCCAAGGCCGAGCCGCACGATCGCTTCGATACCCGCGACATCGGCGACACCATCCTCAACAAGCCTGTAAGCTTCGCGCAGTACCGCGCCCTGCAGGCGGTTGAGAACGAAGCCTTCGATCTCATGGCCAAGCTGGACCGCTTCGAAGCCGGCCTGGCTGAACAGATCGGCAGCGGTCTCTGTCACGGTCGGATCGGTGCCAGGTGCGGGAACCAGTTCGATCACGCGCAGAATCGCTGGCGGGTTCACCGGATGGGCAACAAGACAGCGGCGCTGATCGGCCTCTCGCGGGAGGATGCGTGAGATTGTGATGGCGGAGGACGCCGTTGCGAGTATCGTTTCAGCGTCTGTGCTTTTCAGCAGATCAGCAAAAATGGCCTGTTTGATTTCAAGATTTTCCGGGCCGCACTCCATCACGAGATCGGCTTCGGCCAGATGGTCGCCGGGGTCATCGACCACCGTCAATTGGCCTTCGTGGCCAAGCGCTAGGCCAGCCGTTTTGATGGCTTCGGCTTGAACGGCAAGGGACGCCGCCACAGCCGCCCGGCGGTTCGGGTCCGGATCGGCCAGGCAAACGCGTGCACCTCCATCAGCGAGAACCGCAGCGAAAGAGACGCCAATAGACCCTGCACCCAGGATCGTGACGTTGCGTGACTCCAGTGATGATAAAGGTTTGTCTTGCATGTGTTCACATAACGCACAACTGTGCGGTTCAGGCAATTACGAAATCGACGCAGCTTTGGAGGGAATCGCCATGGATGACAACCACACGCTGAAAGGGCGTCTTGCCGTTGTAACCGGCGCAGCCAATGGTCTTGGGCGGGCCATCGCCGAGCGTCTGTCTCTGGCCGGCGCCGATATTGTTGCTGTCGATCTTCCGGACAAACTGGGCGGTCTGCCGGATGGCTGGAGGGCCGAGGGGATCGACCTTGCGGTGGACAGGGCGGAAGGCGAGCTTTCAAGTCTCGCTGAAGAGTTGGGCGCAGTGGACATCGTGATTGCCAATGCCGGTATCGTTCCACCCTGGCGTGGCATGGATGTGCTCGACCGTCGCGAATGGGATCGGGTGATGCGCGTCAATGTCTGGGGTGTCGCCGCAACTGTCGGCACCTTTGCAAGTGCTCTGGAGCGGTCAGGCCAAGGGGCTGTTGTGGCGATGGCGTCCATCAATGGTTACACGGCGCATCCCAAGCAGGTTCTCTATACAGCCTCCAAACATGCCGTGATTGGAGTTGTTCGCGCGGCGGCGCTTGACCTTGGCCCGCGCGGGATCCGCGTCAACGCGCTTGCGCCCGGACCCATCGCAACGCAGGCTCTGAAAGACCGTGTTGCAGCACGCCATGCGACCGGCGGGCCATCGCCTGACGATGCCTTGCACGCTTTGGCAGACGATACAGCGCTGGGTCGTCTGGCCACACCGCAGGACGTGGCCAATGCCGCGCACTTTCTTGCCTCGGACGCGGCTACCGGAATGACCGGCGTTATCCTGCCGGTCGAAGCCGGGCTCGCGTAACGCGATTTGACTTCATCCCCTTGGGGCCCAGCCATTGGCGGCCAGAATGTCGTGACTTGCCTTGATGTCACCATCGGGGTCGGCGCCTTCGGTCAGCGCGTTGGTGATGATTTCCAGCACGGTCATACCGTCATATCCGATCTCATTGAGGGCTGCCGCTGCCGGCCCCGGTTCCACGATCCCTGTGCCCAGTTTGGCGTGTTTGAAGACGTCGTAGCCGGAGTCGGAGATATGGACGTTCTTGATCAGCGCACCCAGCATGCGGATCGCATCGGCTGGGTCTTCCTTGATGTAAGCGCTGTTGCAAACGTCGAAGTTGATGCCGATCTCGGGGCCGATCAATGCGGCTGTCTCTGCCATGTCCTTGGCGGTCGGGAGGAAGGTGAACGGCACATTCTCAAGCAACAGTCCTACATTGGTGCCCTTGGTATAGGCGAGCAGTTCCTTCATCCCTTCGACGAACCAGTCCAGCATCCATTTGTGCGGCGGATCGATCAGGCTGTTGACCGGGCCGGGAATGGCGACCACCCACGGGCATTCGAGTTCGGCTGCCAGATCGATGGCTTCCTTGTAGCGGTCGAGCGTGTAGGCGCGCATCAGGCGGTCAACGCCGTTGGGGTTGTTGTCGAGCAGCGGATAGCAGAAGCTGCTGATCCGT
>JANQJE010000227.1 GCA_028281795.1 Cohaesibacteraceae bacterium
CTCTCTGCTCATTCGGCGTTGTGACCGCCTGTTGAAAAGAGGTTTGAGCACGCAGTCCGGGAGCGGTTTGCGCGCGCAAACCTGTGCAGTTGTCTCCCGGGATTTTGCCCCGCCGTGTTCACCGGCCCTTTCGGCCGGTTGGCAACTCTCGGACCTGCATCATCTGCTTCGAACAGATGACCGGAACCCTAGTTGCCCGCTGCACATGGCCGGAAATCAGCAATAACCGTGCCAGACAGCTCGAAACGGTTTCAATCCGCGCTTTGACCGCCGGGTCGTCGGAATGCATGCCCGATTTGCACATTTCTTAGGCATCTACTTGAGCATGCCTGCTGAAGATGCAGCCAGCTCTCGTTCATACCATTCGTCAGGCTTGGCATCGCGCGATCGATACGCCTATCTGGGCGTCTGGACGCACTGGCCCGACAAGGACATCCGACCTTTGACCACACTTTATGTCGATGCGGACGCCTGCCCGGTGAAAGACGAAGCGGAGCGCGTGGCAACACGGCTTGATATCCCGATGGTGCTTGTCTGCAATGGCGGCATCCGGCCATCGAACAATCCGCTCGTCTCACTGAAGATCGTTGCCGCAGGGCCGGACGAAGCCGACCGGTGGATCGCCGCGCAATGCGGCCCTGGCGACGTCGTGATCACCGGCGATCTGCCCCTTGCCGACCGGTGTCTGAAGGCCGGGGCGCATGTCCTGCAGCATGACGGACAGGCTCTGACACCGGCCAACATCGGCGGGCGGCTGGCAACGCGCGATCTGATGCAAGACATCCGTGCCGCCGATCCGTTCCACCAGGGCGGCGGACGGGCTTTCTCCAAGGCCGACCGGTCCCGGTTTCTGCAGGCGTTGGACAAGCTGGCGCGGCTTGCGCTGCGAGAACCGTGAAGGCGCACGAATAAGGCCTTTCGTTTTGACCGACCCTATGCGATCCCACTCCCCATGACCGGCGATCAGATCATGCTTTTCGGCCTGTTTGGGGTGCTGTTCGGTTTCCTGGTTTGGGGCCGTGTGCGCTACGATCTGGTCGCCTTCTCGGCATTGCTCGTGGCCGTGTTTGCCGGTTATGTCGCGCCCGCCGATGCGTTCGCCGGCTTCGGCCATCCCGCCGTGGTGATCATTGCGCTGGTGCTGATTGTCTCACGCGGGCTGGTCAATTCCGGCGCCGTGGAACTGATCGCCCGCTTCGTCGTCGCCCCGGACAGGGCGCTGCCGGTGCACATTTCGGTTATGGCGGTTGCCGGCGCCGCGCTGTCGGCGGTGATCAACAATGTTGCCGCGCTGGCGCTGTTGATGACACTCGACATGGATGTCGCCAGAAAAGCCAAGCGCGCGGCCTCGCTGACGCTGATGCCGCTCTCGTTCGCGACCATTCTTGGCGGCATGATCACGCTGATCGGCACGCCGCCCAACATCGTCATCGCCCAGTACCGCCAGGACGCCCTCGGTGAGCCGTTTGCCATGTTCGACTTCGCACCGGTCGGCCTGATCGTCTCGGCGGTCGGCATTGCCTTCATCGCGCTGATCGGCTGGCGTCTGATCCCAAGGCGCGACGGCAGGCCGTCACTGGAAGGCAATGCCGGGCTCTATCTGGCCGAGGCCCGTGTCAAAGACGGTTCGAAAAGCATCGGCAAAATGGTGCGCGACCTCTATCCCGACGCCGGGGACAAGGACGTTCAGATCCTTGGCCTGGTGCGGCGGGGCAAGCGCCTGCCCGGCTTTTCACGCACCGAAGAGCTTCGCAAGGGCGATTTTCTGGTGCTGGAAGGCGACCCGAAGTCTATCGAGGCTTTTGTCGGCGCTGCAGGTCTCGATTTTGCAGGGTCGGAGAAGCATGGCGGCCTGCGCGGCACGAACCTCGCTCTGATCGAGGCCATCGTGCCGGATGGCGCGCGCATCGTGAACCGTTCGGCGATGGATGTGCGGCTCCTCTATCGCCACGGCGTAACACTGCTCGGCGTTTCGCGCGAAGGCAGGCGCTTCCGCGACCGCGTCCGCAAGCTGACAATCAGGCCCGGCGACGTTCTGCTTCTGCTCGGCCCGGACGACCGGATGGATCAGGTGGCCGCATGGCTTGGCGTCTATCCGATTGCCGACCGCAAGACCGGCGTCATCCAGCGCCGCAAGGCTGTCGCCGCCATCGGGGCGTTCGCGCTCGCCATCGCGCTGGCCGTCACCGGTATCACCACGCTGACCATCGGGCTGGGCGCCTGCGTCGTGGCCTATGTGGCGATGGGCCTTCTCGGCGGCGAGGATTTCTACGCCATGATCGAATGGAAGGTGATCGTGCTCCTCGCCTCGCTGATCCCGCTGTCAGCGGCATTGGAGGCCTCCGGCGGCACACAACTCATCGCCGACAGCATCGTCGGCGGAACGAACGGCTGGCCGGCCTGGGCGATCCTTCTTGTGCTCATGGTGGTTACTATGACGCTGAGCGATTTCCTCAACAATGTCGCCACTGTCCTGATCGCGGCCCCCATCGGCGTTTCAATCGCCCAGACGATCGGCGCCAACCCCGATCCTTTCCTGATGGGCGTTGCGGTCGCTGCATCCTGTGCTTTTCTGACGCCCATCGGCCACAAGAACAACACGATCATCATGGGACCGGGTGGCTACCAGTTCGGCGACTACTGGCGGATGGGGCTGGCACTGGAAGTTCTGGTGATCGCAGTTGCCGTTCCGGCCATCCTTTGGGTCTGGCCGTTATGATGGACTGACGCACACATCATGGAGCGTTGAACGATGACGATTGACGGCGTACTGCTCGATCTGGCCGGATGTGTTTACGACGGTGACCGCCTCGTTCCTGGCACCGCGGAAGCCCTTGGCACGCTTCGCGAGGCCGGGCTCGGCGTTCGCTACATCACCAATACGACGCGCTCAACGAAAGAGCAGCTTCTCGACAAGCTTGCTACGCTGGGGCTTACGGTTGAAGACGAGGAGCTTTTCACACCCGTTGAAGCCGCGAATGTCTGGCTCGAAGAGAACGCGCGCGAACCGGTTCTTCTGGTTCACCCGGCCATCGAGGGACAGTTCCATGCCGTCGGTCACACCGACGGGCAGGTTGTCATCATCAGCGATGCGGGCGAGGCCTTCACCTACGCCAATTTGAACCGAGCTTTTCGCGCGGCCATGGACGGCGCGCCCATGCTTGCGCTGGCCAAGAACCGTTTCTTCAAGGATGCCGATGGCGCCCTGAGCCTCGACGCCGGGCCCTTCGTCCAGGCGCTGGAATTTGCAAGCGGACAAGAGGCCATCGTGCTTGGCAAACCATCCCGGCACTTCTTCGACCTGGCCCTGAAGGGCATGGGCTGCGCCGCCGCAAACGCCGTGATGGTCGGCGACGATGCCGAAGCGGATGTCGCGGGCGCGCTTGCCGCCGGGCTCGGCGCGGCTCTGCTCGTGCGCACCGGCAAGTACCGCCCCGGCGCGGAGATGCCGCACACTCCTGCCCCAACCGCCACCGTGGCTGACCTCCCCGCCGCGATTGAGTGGATCATGGGGCATAGGGGGTGACATTCGCCAAAAGGTAGCATCGAAGGGTTCTAAATACTTGACGCTATGATAAACACGGAAGTAACCATCGTCAGCAATCTGCTTGCCTTTGCAATAATGCGAAGCGATAGTCTGGTTATTGACGCCAGAAATGGCGATTGATCCGAGGTAGCTTAGTAGGAAAGCGTCGGGCTTGGGACCCGAAGAGCGCGGGTGCAAGTCCCGCCCTCGGACCATCCAGGAGATGGGATGTCAGAGCAGCCGGGTTTTAAGTACGCCTTCTTGAGCCTTACCAAAGTACTTGCAGCCGACAACAAGACCAAGATCAGACAATGGCGCGATGTGCTTGCAGCCATGGAAGCCGGTGATCTTCTGGTAGGTAGCCGAACACCTGTAGCAGGGATACCTGGTTGGGTGACACCCGAAGTTATCAGAGGTGGTTTTGCGACGACCGCCTTCGCCGCAGGCGGTGACTTGCGGCCCCATGAAATCAGCCTGGCCAAGAAGCTGTCCTTGCCAATGTCTGATACGTCGCGGCTTCGGTGGGCGCTCAACAACTGGTACCTCAGCGATGAGGGGCTTGCGACCCTCCATGACCAGGCCCAGTCGGGCAACTTCGCCGTTCGTGCTCCAGAGGAGACCGCCCTTCTCATCGTTTCGCTTTTGCTTGAAACTGCGCCAGACGCGGTTGATGGGATCCTGGCCGAGATCATGCCGTTCTTTGACAGATTACGATTCTATCCTGCCCCCCATGAAAACGTTGGTGGCGAGGGTGTTTTCGTTCGCAATGTGGGACAAGTCCGCGACCAATTAAAAACAAAACAACCCCGTGCAGAACTCGTCCTGCAGCATAATAGCCTAACGATCTGGATTCCGCTTTATGACCGTTTGATTGACCTGCTTGCAGCACCCGAACAACCTCAGTGGAAAGATCAGGCGGCCGCATGGCTAGCGGATTACGAGCGGGCAGTGCACGAGCCGACGGCACGTCGCTGGTCAAAATCGAACAGTCCTTTTCAAAGATGCCGCCAGGCGCTGATACAGATGTACGCGGGCAAACTCGTCCTGCAAAGCACGCTCCATGACGTCAACACCATCATCGCCCGCCATAGGACAAAGTATGGTGGGTCAAAGGCTAGGACGGCATTCCGTCGAATTCAAGCCGAGCAAGATGTGACGGTATGGCACGACGCGGTTGCGGATGTTGTCACAAAACGTCTTGAAACGTTGCCATTTGACGCGGGTATCAGCGACCCAGCACGTGTTGCCGGACCGATCACACAAGCTGAGGCTGTCCAAGGGGCTCCTAAGGGGTGTCCTCTCGCTCGAAGCTTTGTTCACACCATCAACTCGGCTCGTATGGCGCCCGTGTCAGAACTGGTTGAGACAGGGCAAATCAGTGCACCTGAAGTGCTAGCAGACGTTCTGCCTCAACTGACGGCCGAGATCTACGCAAACGGTTTGCCGACGAAAGCTGAGACCAGGGTCTGCGCCAAGTTATACAAAGCTTTCAGCCAACGACGGTCTTTGCTTCTGGTCGATCTTCAATCCCAGATCAGACTTGAAGAACTGCCTTGGGCCGCTGCCCTTCTGGAACGCCGAAACAGCAGCCACGACCATCAAGTCATTGCCCGCAAGACGTTGATCGAACTTGTCAGGATGTCGCTGACGCATTTCCCACACGTGATTTTCCCCAATCGGCTAATCCGAGAAATGGCCAATCTTGCCAAGATCGCGGAACTGAAAATTCCCTTCACTGCTGAAATCGCTGCTGATATTTTCATGGGACAGTTTCTTCCGCATTTCTCGGAAGCTGCAGACATCAGTCTGGTTCACTACGCTGGCACGCTTTACGCACGGTACTACAACCTGCCAACGCATGCGAATTTCCAGTCGCTTGGCGAGTTCTGCAATCAGCGCGCGAGGCTAAGATCGACGCACAACTGGTCTGTCGCTGCCAAGGGGATGATCATTGAACAGCAGCAGATCATTACCTCGCATAATTTGGGTCAGCTTCTCACGGCGTTTGATTTGAGTAGTCTGAAATACGCGCAGATGGTCACTGACTGTTTTGACTGGATCTGCAAACGCCAGCAGATTCCCTTGAGAAACTGGCGAGCAAAGCTGCAGATGACCAAAAATACGGCTTACGCCTGGCGACAAATGATCGCCTTCATGTCCGAACTACCGGCAGCCGAACAACGAGCCGTTTTCGAGGAACTCAAAGATACGGCTGCCGCACAGTCTACAGACTATCAGGAACGCATTTCTCCAGCACTTGACGGGTTGGGGCGAGCTATCTCCGGGGAAACCCTTGTTGAAACGGATATTGTGTTTCTTGGCTGGGTTCGAGGCAAACATCCATTCTCCCCATAGCGCCCGGCGCTCAATGAACCCACGCCTTCTGCTTTGAGAATAGCGATGCCCTTTTTGTCTGCTCAGCTGAGGACCAGCTTACTCGCAGAGCTGCCGCCGCAGGGCCTATTCCGGCCGGTCGGCCGCCGCAAGCTGCCGGTTCAAGACGTCTAGCGCCTTCTCGGTGGTCTCCAAGTCCAGAGAGTATTGCCTTGATGCAATGATGTTGTCCGGGGCCTCGATATCGAGAAGCGCAAGCGTCTGTTTCAGATGCGTTCCATACATCCAGACGAAGTGCGGATCTTCACCGATCAGCTTGTTCCACAGCCGGCCCCCGAACCAGCTTTCCCGATCCAAAGCCTGCCGGGTGAAGGCAATGCGAAACCGCAAAAACTGCTGTAGACTAGGGGCATCGTGTTTCTGCCGGGCAAACGTACGACCATAGGGTCCGAACAGAGACAAAAGGCGGTAGCGCTTGGACAGCCCCATTTCCTTCGCCAAGGGTGATTGCCCCGGAAGATGCTTGATTTTCGGATTGGACATCGAAACCGGGCCTATGTCTTGGACAAACGATGGGCCGACATCGTCACAAGTCGGCGGGCTCAGAGCCCCGTGGTGCGGCATAGCCCGTTGGGCGTTTATGTGCCTGGCTGAGAGTGGACCGGCCTGCTCCAAGGCCGGTCCCTGCATTCGCGTCTGGCTTTCGAGTGATCAGCCCGGCGCCTTTTCGGCGGCCGCACCGTTCGACTTGTCCATATCGAGGCCCAGCTCTTCGCCAAGGGCCTTGATCATCTGAGGACGGTCGGTGTCGGCTTCGGCAACCGACTTGCCGGTGAGACCGTTCAGATCGCCGCCCGTCAGTCCGAGTTCGCCAAGAAGCGCGTCGACCAGCGGAGCCTGCCCACGGTAGCGGAGCGCCGCCGCAACAGCCTGATCGGCGACACCGCCCGATCCGCCAACGCCATCGGAGGCCACCGCCCCTGCGGCGCCACCGGCGATGCCGGACCCCAGACCGTCGACCTGCAGGATCTTGATGCCGTCGATGTTCTCGATCGGCTTCACCGACTGCTCGATGATCTGCGGCAGGGCCTCGATCAGCTCGCGCTTGAGCTGCATGATGACCTGCTCGGACGACAGCACGTTGGCGGCTTCGTTGACGGCATGCTTACCTCTGGCTTCAGCGGCATAGGTCGCATCCAGGGCCAAGGCGCGAAGCTTCTCCGCATCGGCATAGGCTTCCGCTTCGATGCGCTCCTGCTGCGCCCGGCCATCAGCGGCGATGCGGACCGCATCGGCCTCATCGACGGCCGCCTGTTTGTGCGCTTCGGCGGCAACGGTGATCGCAATGGCTTTCTGTTCGGCGGCCTTGCGGGCTTCAATCAGCTCGATCTGCCGCTCACGCTCAGCCACTTCCGTATCGCGGGCGGTCGCCACCTCTTCAGCGGCCTTGGCTGCGATGGCGCGGGCCTCGTCGGCCTTGGCATCGGCTTCGGACTTCTCGCGTGACTTCTCGGCCACCGCGATGTCCTTGGCCTGCTCGGCGAGCCGGATCTGCAGGGTCTTTTCGACAGCGGCCGCTTCGATGGCCTGCTGCTTTTCGATGTCTTTTTCCTGCAGGATGCGGTCTTTTTCGATGTCGGACTCGCGCACCTGCTGCTCGGCGATAATCTTCGCCTGTTCGGCCTCCCTAGCGCGATCGGCACGCTCACGCTCGACCTGAGCGGCCTGCTCGGCGGACCGAACCGCGATCTCACGCTCCTGTTCCAGACGGGCATATTCCTGGTCGCGGGCGATGGTGAACTTCTGCTGTTCGGCTTCCAGGTTCTTGCGCTGGATGAGGACCTCGGTCTCCTGTTCGATGTCGTTGCGCTTCTTGCGCCGCTCTTCGATTTCCGATGTCAGCTTGGTCAGACCTTCGGCGTCGAACGCATTGTCCGGGTTGAAGTATTCTCTGTTGGTCTGGTCGAGCCCGGTCAGCGAGACCGACTCCAGTTCCAGACCGTTCTTCAGGATGTCTTCGGAAACGGCCGCCTGCACTTTCTGGACAAAGCTCACCCGCTGTTCGTGCAGTTCTTCCATGGCCATTTCGGCGGCCACGGACCGCAGTGCATCGACGAACTTGCCCTCCACCAGCTCTTTCAAAGCCGTTGGTTCGATGGTGCGCCGGCCAAGCGTCTGCGCGGCGTTCGCGATCGACTCCTGCGTCGGCTGAACACGGACATAGAACTCCGCCTGTACGTCAACGCGCATCCGGTCCTTGGTGATCAGCGCCTGCTCGTTGGAGCGCCGCACTTCAAGGCGCAGCGTGTTCATGTTCACCGGGATCACTTCGTGCAGCACGGGGAAAACCAGTGCGCCACCGTTCATGATGACCTTCTGGCCGCCGAAGCCTGTCCTGACAAAGGACATCTCCTTCGAGGAGCGCCGGTAAAGGCGCGCGAAGATGAGGCCGATTGCGACCAGCGCGATGAAAGGGATCAGCGCGAGGCTGAAGACATAGGTTAATGCATCAAACATGGTTATCTCCGTTTACGCCGGATTGTGGTGTTCAACCCAAGTCCGTCATTGCGGCGCTTGTGTTTGGAATGGCCCGATAGACACTGCCTGTCTGTTTCACGACGATGACGTCGGTGTCCTTGGTGAAGGTTTGCGATCCGTCATCGGGCTCGACGAGTATGTAATGGGTCTGGCCGAACTGGTCGGTCAGCTTGGCTTCCGCCGGAAAACCGCGCCGCGCTTCGCCGCGCAGGATCGTGGCGACCTTGCCGATAAACCGCCGCTGGCTCACCGCCTCGGTCTGCTCCTTGGGCATGATGGCGGCCAGAGCGAGACCGGAGAAACGGGTCGCAGGAATGGCCGCGAGGAACGCCAGAATAGCGGCGATGATCTGCGGCAGCGGTGCGCCCACGAGATTGTGGACCAGGCCCTGTACGGCAAGCCCGGACACGCCGAAGGCGGTCAGGAACACGACCAGCAGAACCAGGACCGGAACCCGCCCCACGCAAAGCCAGCCGAGAATGTGGCTGAGCGGACCCGCAGTGACGGTGTCGGGACCTGCCGAGATGTCGCTGTCGAACGCGCCCCCGGCAACGTCGGCATCGAAATCGACGTCCATATCGAGATCAACGTCGAGGTCCGCGTCCATGTCGAGATCGAC
>JANQJE010000236.1 GCA_028281795.1 Cohaesibacteraceae bacterium
GAAGATCAATCGCCGCAATCGTTCGATTCGCGGTCCCATCACGCGCAACAGAAATCCAATGATAGGCAAGCACCAGTGATCGGCCCTGATAGTCCTGAGGGTTTCTATGTCGCCCTTGCTGCCCCTTTCATTGCCGCTGCGATTGCCCCTCTCGCCCATCGCTGGTTCGGCCATCGGGCCGCCTGGATACTGGCGTTGGCGCCTGCCTACATCATCGTCCATTTTCTGGGTTATATGGTGCCGGTCGAGACGGCCAATGGTGTCTTGCCGTCGGTTGCTGAAGGCGGTCGGTATGGGTTTTCCCTTCCCTGGGTGCCGTCACTGGGTGTGAATGCCGCTTTTTATGTCGACGGTCTCGCTCATACTTTTGCGCTTCTGATTTCCGGTATCGGGTTCTTCATCGTTCTCTACGCCGGGGGCTATCTGAAGGGCCATGAGCACCTTGGCCGGTTTTTCTCGTTCATCCTGCTGTTCATGGGTTCCATGCTGGGCGTGGTGCTGGCCGATGACGTCATCACGCTGTTCGTCTATTGGGAACTGACCTCGATCACGTCATTTCTGCTGATCGGGTTCAACCACAAGGCTGAGCGCTCACGCCGCGCCGCCATCCAAGCACTGGTCGTTACCGGCGGGGGCGGACTGGCACTGCTCGCCGGCCTACTGCTGATGGCATCCTTCACTGGGACGCTGCTGCTCTCCGAGATGGCTGAAGTGGCACCAGCGATCAAAGGCAGCGCGCTTTACATTCCGATCCTTCTGCTCGTGCTGGGCGGGGCATTCACCAAATCCGCGCAGGTGCCATTCCACTTCTGGCTTCCCAACGCGATGGAAGCGCCAACACCGGTTTCGGCCTACCTGCACTCGGCCACCATGGTGAAGGCCGGCGTCTATCTTCTGATGCGGCTCAATCCGACGCTGGGCGATACGCTGCTGTGGTCGACGATCCTGCCGATCTTCGGCTGCGCCACGCTTCTAGCGGGTGCGATCCTCGCTTTGCGTCAGACCGACTTGAAGCTGATGCTGGCCTACACGACGGTGGCCTCGCTCGGTTTGCTTATCGCGCTGACCGGGACAAGCAATGAAGCGATCATCAAGGGGGCCGCGCTCTATCTGGTGGCGCATGCGCTCTTCAAGGCTGCCCTCTTCATGGTGGCCGGCACGATCGATCATGAGGCTGGTACGCGTGACGTTACCAAGCTGGGTGGCCTGCGCTCGGCGATGCCGATCACCGCCGCTGCGGCGCTGCTGGCCGCCCTGTCCATGGGCGGTTTGCCACCGTTCATCGGGTTCCTGGCCAAAGAATATATGTACAAGGGCACGGCCTATCCCGACCTGCAATCCATCCTTCTCACCACATCGCTGGTGTTGGGCAACGCGATGATGTTTGCGGCCGGTTTTGCTGTGGCGCTCAAACCGTTCTACGGCGCGAAGAAAGAAACCCCCAAGCATGCCCATGAGGGCCCCTTCATGCTCTGGAGCGGACCGGTGACTCTGGCCGCGCTCAGCCTTGTCGGCGGCCTTGTCGCGGGGACGACCGGCGACATTGTGATCGCCCCCTTGCTGTCTGCCATTTTGGGCGAGGATGTCAGCGTCAGCGTGCATCTTTGGGAAGGCTTCAACATTGCTGTGGTCCTGTCGCTGGTGACCATCGCGATCGGGACGCTGATCTTCATCTATCTCGACCAGGTTCGAGCTGGCATTGCTGCCATGCTTGATTTTATCGGCTGGGGGCCGGATCGCGGCTTCGACCAGGCCATCGCCGGGCTCGTATCGCTTTGCTTTGCACTGACCAACCGCATCCAGTTCGGCCGGATGGAAGGTTACATGACGATCACCTTCGCGCTGGTCGCGGTCGCGCTGATCGTTCCGCTGACGATCTTTGGTGAGTGGCCGAGCTTTTCTGAATTACCCGATGTCACGGACATCACTTTCTATGAGCTGGCTGTCGTCATCATCGCTCTGATCGGCATCGCGGCTGTCCTCACCGCATCCAATCGTCTGACGGCCATCGTATCCCTTGGCATTCAGGGTTTTGCGATTGCCCTTATCTTCATGCTCTTCGGCGCACCTGACCTGTCATTTACGCAGTTCATGGTCGAGACGTTGTCGGTGGTTATTCTCGCTCTGGTGTTGACCCGTATGGCACTGTTCAAGCGTGATCATCGCTCGTTCTGGCAGTCGATGGTGGATGGAGTGATCGCGGTTGCATGCGGTGTCGGTTTGACCGGACTGTTGCTCTCCGTTCTGTCTCATCCTTTTGACAGCCGCCTGTCGGAGTTCTTTGCCGAGCACTCTTATCCGATTGCCCATGGCCGCAATATCGTGAACGTCATCATCGTGGACTATCGCGGCATTGATACCCTCGGCGAGATCGGTGTTGTGGTGATCGCTGGTCTGGCCATTCTGGCGCTGGTTCGCCTCAAGCCGAAAACAAAGCGGCCGGATCAGGCCGATCCGGGCGTCATCCAAGCCGACAGATCACGCGTTCGGGAGGCCGCAGAATGAACACGGTTATCTTCCGCGCTCTCGCACCTTATCTGACAACGCTCATGATGCTGTTCTCGGTGTTCGTGCTGCTGCGTGGACACAACGAGCCTGGCGGCGGTTTTATCGGTGGCCTCATCGCAGCCTCGGCCCTGGCCATTTACGGAATTTCCAACGGCGTTCCGGCGGTACGGCGCGCCATATGGGCTCATCCGATCCATCTGGCAGGGACCGGGCTCTTCATTTCCGGCCTCTCAGGTCTGCCATCGCTTTTTGCCAATGTGCCGTTCTTGACCGGTCTCTGGGTGTTCCCGACGATTTTGGGCGTTGAGCTGAAGCTCTCGACCATTCTGTTCTTCGATATCGGCGTCTACATGGTCGTTTTGGGAACCATCGGCGGTATCGCGCTTACACTTGAAGAGCGCGAGGACTAGCCGATGGAGGTCATTCTTTCCCTGCTGGTAGGCGCATATTTCACCGCCGCCGTTTACCTGATGCTGTCGCGGCATGTCATTCGTTTGCTGCTTGGTGCTGCATTGCTTGGCAATGCGGCCAACCTGCTGATTTTCGTTGCCGGTCGGCTCGTCCACGAGGTGCCGCCGGTTATTCCATTGGGGCTGACAGCGCCGGAAAGCGTGACGGCGAACCCCTTGCCGCAAGCGCTGGTTCTGACGGCGATTGTGATCGCTTTTTCGATTTTTGCCTTTCTTCTCGTGCTGTCCATGCGCGCTTACCAGGAACTCGGCACCGATGATACCGACCACATGCGGGTGGCCGAGCCCGTGCACGTGCCGCGCCCGCCCCAGGGTTATTGAGGGTCTGACAACGCATGGCCGATGAAACCACTTCCTCCTATGTTGATCTGAGCGTCGCCTATGTCGATGCCACGGTCCAGGCAGCCGACTATCTGGTCGTCTTGCCGGTGATCGGGCCATTGATCATGTCGGCCTTCTGCCTGATGCTGCGCCGCCAGCAGCATGTACAGCCCTGGATTGCCGGTATCACGCTTGGTGCTGTCTTCTTTGGCAACATCGCGCTGGCGCTGCGGATCATGGAGTCAGGGCCTGTGTTCATGGCCATGGGGCGCTGGCTGCCGCCGTTCGGTATTTCGTTCAACGCCGACGCCTTGAGCGTTCTGATGACGCTGACCGCCTCTCTGGTCTCGCTGGTGTGTGTCTTCTATTCCGCCAAAAGCGTTGATGGCGATGGCAGGCGCTATGGGTTTTATCCGTTCTTGCTGATGCTCACGGCTGGTGTGTCCGGTGCGTTCCTGACCGCTGACCTGTTCAACCTTTACGTCTGGTTTGAGGTCCTGCTGATTTCGTCCTTCGGACTGATTGTGCTCGGCAATTCGCATGCTCAGCTCGATGGTGCTGTGAAGTACGCCTTTCTCAATCTGGTTGCGACGACGCTGTTCCTCATCGGTATTGGCTACACCTATGGGCTTTTCGGCACACTTAATATGGCCGATCTGACGCTGCGCATCGCGGAAAGCGATGGCTTGCCGCTGGGCACGGTGGCGCTTCTGTTCATCTTTGCTTTCGCCATGAAGGCTGCGGCCTTCCCGCTCAACTTCTGGCTGCCCGCGAGTTACCACACGCCCAACATCGTGACGTCCGCACTCTTTGCGGCGTTGCTGACCAAAGTTGGCATCTATGCACTGCTCCGTGTCGCCGGGATGTTGTTGCCCGGCTCGTTCGACACGTTTCAGGAGGTGTTGATTTGGGTGGCCGCACTGACGTCGCTGCTCGGTGCGGCGGGGGCGCTGGCAAGCACGGACATCCGCAAGGTGCTTGGGTTCCTTGTCCTATCGGGCATTGGCGCGATGTTTGTCGGCATCGCTGTTGTTTCGCCAGATGGCTTACGTGGCGCGGTGCTTTACGCAGTGCATTCAATCCTCGTGATGGCAGCGCTCTATCTGGCCGCGGGCGTCATTGGGCGTATGACCGGATCGTTTGATCTGCACTCGGTCGGTGGGCTCTACCGTGCGCATCCGTTCTTTGCGGCGCTGTTCCTGATCCTTGTCTTCGCCATTTCCGGTTTGCCGCCCTTCTCGGGCTTCTGGCCGAAGGTCATATTGGTGCGTTCCTCGATGGACGCTGGGGAGGGGTGGTTGACCGCTGCCTACCTTGTTTCCAGTTTCATTGCGATGATCGCCATCGGCCGGGTCTGGTTGTTTGCGTTCTGGCGCGATGATTTAGACGGAACCAGGATTGCGATAACGCCACTGACCCGCGACGAGGCGCAGGCTTACATCACGCCGATTGCCATTCTGGTCGCTGTGATTGTCGGTATTGGTCTGATCGCCGACCCTGCGGTTCATATGGCAAGTGCTGCGGCTATAGGCATCATCGACCCGTCAGCCTATATCACCTCAGTCTCACCGGTGGGGCCATGACAATGCGCGTCAACCTGATTCAGCGGGGAGCCATCCTATGACTGGAATGTTCCTCATCAATGTATTGCTGGCGATTGCCTGGGTGTTCGTCACCGGCGGCTTCTCGGTGCTCAACGGCGTCTTCGGATTTCTGCTTGGTCTTACCGCCTTATCGCTTATCCGCGAGCAGATCGGCACCATCGGCTATGTGCGCCGGGTCCGGCGGGTCGCCTCGCTTGCCCTGTTGTTCCTCTTCGAACTGGTGATGTCGGCGATCCGCGTGTTCCGGCTGGTTTTGACGCCCGATCTGTCGACCCTGCAGCCTGGGTTCATCGCTTATCCGCTGACCGTGGACCGTGATTTCGAGATCAGCCTGCTTGCCAATCTCATCACACTGACACCTGGCACCCTGTCTGTCGACGTTTCGGACAACAGGCGCACGCTCTACATTCATGCCATTCATGTTCCCGATCCCGATGCGATGCGCCAAGACATCGCCACCGGGTTCGAGCGCAAGATCATGGAGGCGTTCCGATGACCACGCAGGAGTTTCTTCTTGCCTGTACGCTTCTGGCCCTGGGCATACTGGTGATAGCTTTCCTGGTCATAGCCGTGCGCATCATCATCGGACCGTCCTTGCCCGATCGGGTTTTGGGGCTCGATATGCTTGTTGCCACCGGCATCGGCTTCATCGCGGTCATCGCGGTCCGAACGAGCTATTTTCTCTATCTCGATATTGCGATCGCTCTCGGTCTTGTTGGCTTTCTGGCAACCGTTGCCTTTGCGCGCTTCATCATCAAGCGGGACCGCCCGCGCTTCACCGCACCCAGCACCGTGACGGCCAGGCTCACCTCGCAGGCGCCGCTCAGGTTGCCGCCGATGAGCGGGCACGCGAAGCGCTCCGCA
>JANQJE010000163.1 GCA_028281795.1 Cohaesibacteraceae bacterium
ATCCAGATGCAGCCGGGCTACCCGCCCGTTGGTGACGATAACGACGCGCGCGCCTGGTGCGAGGTTGGCAATGCGCGTCCCGGTTTCGGCCAGGGCTCCATCGCCGATCACAATATCGTAGCTGCGTTCGGCCAGTTCGACGCGAACGGTTTGTAGATGGGTGTTCAAGAGTGGGGTGCTTCCAGCTGAAAGTGATCTGCCAGGGCGTGCAGGCATGCGTTCACGACATCGGTATGCGCCCCGTCACGAGAAACAACGGTGAGGTCGGCCAGCGCATAATTCGGTCCGCGTTGGTCCAGAAGCCGTTGCATGGTTCCTTCCGGATCCGGCGTGCGCAGGAGCGGGCGATGCGAACGGCGGCGCACGCGCGCCATCAGTGTCTCGAAGTCGGCTTTCAGCCAGATCGACAGGCCATGCCTGGCGATTTCGTCGCGTGTCTGGGGATTCTCGAACGCACCACCGCCAACGGCAATGACGTTGCCGCCGTCGGCCAGGAGCCTGGCGATAACCTTGCGCTCGCCATCGCGGAAATGGGCTTCGCCGTATGTTTCGAAGATTTCGGGAATGGTCAGGTTGGCGGCTTTTTCGATTTCGTCATCGGAATCGACAAACCCCATGCCAAGCGATTGTGCCAGACGCCGTCCGATGGATGACTTGCCCGCACCCATCATTCCGACGATCACAATGGCGCGGCCTGCCAGAGCAGCACGGATCCGTGCGATGTCTGCCCCATTGAGGCGTGCTGGCGCGGTTTCTTTCAAAGCCGCAGCACCATTTGATGAAGAGTGTGACGTCATGGTAGATTTGCTTAAGCGTTTTGCTTCAGTGTGGAAAGACGAATGCGCGCAAAAGGTTGCTGGCGCGTAACTCTTTACTCTTCCGTTTTGCCGTTGATGGTTCCATGCCGACGACTTTTCGATTTATCGCTCAACTGGCGATTCTTGCCTGTCTTGCGGGCGGCGTGATCTATGCACTGGCAACCTATGTCGAACCGACGCCCGAAACGGTATCGATCCGCATTTCGACCGAGCGTTTTGAGCAATGAGTGCAGTGGGCGATATCCGTTTGTTTCTCGATATGCTGGCTGTCGAACGTGGCGCATCGCGGAACACGCTGTCGGCTTACGGCCGCGATCTTTCCGATTTTGCCGATGATCTGACGGGTCCTCTTAACGGGGCCACCACCGAGGATGTGCGCGCCTATCTGGCTCGTCTTGAAGCACATGGGGCCAAGGCAAGCACGGCTGCACGACGGCTTTCTGCGCTGAAGCAGTATTTTCAGTTTCTTTATTCCGAAGGCCTGCGGGATGACGATCCGTGTGAACCGCTGCGTGGACCGAAGAAGCCCAAGCCCCTGCCGAAAGTGCTGAATGAAGATGCCGTGGACCGCCTGCTCGCCGAGGCCAGGCGTGCCTGCGAACATCCTGGACTGACGCCAGTCAAGCGGCTGAAGGCATTGCGTATGCGTGCTTTGCTAGAGCTTCTTTATGCCACCGGGTTGCGGGTCTCCGAACTTGTCAGTCTGCCGCGCTCCGTCGTTGGCCAGGCGGAAGCCTTTGTCGTGCGCGGGAAAGGTGGCCGTGAGCGTCTTGTGCCGCTGACACCGGTCGCGCAGAAGACCATGCGCGCTTATCTGGATGCGCTTGAGGCCGACAAACGCCAGGCACCGTCGCCCTTCCTGTTTCCGGCCGGCAGTGCCGAAGGCCATCTGACCCGTCAGGCGTTCGCACGGGACTTGAAGATGCTTGGTGCCGCGGCAGGACTCAACGCGGCCAAGCTTTCGCCCCATGTTCTGCGTCATGCCTTTGCAAGCCATCTGTTGGCGCATGGGGCTGATCTGCGCACCGTTCAGTCATTGCTTGGGCACAAGGATATTGCCACGACGCAAATCTATACCCATGTGCTTGATGAACGTCTGCATGGGCTTGTTTCAACCTGCCATCCGCTGAGCGAAGCATCTTAAGCCTGTTGGGCGGAAGGCGATCCGATCCCTTGACTTCGGATGCTGAAACGCATTGGGTTCGCGCGACTTTTGGCAAGGTGTCGATGTGCTTTGTCCATTCCTGTTGAGGCGTAATGCACACCTATCTTGATTTTGAAAAACCGGTTGCCGATCTCGAGGGCAAGGTCGCCGAGTTGAAGGCGTTGCAAGCTGAAGATGCGGCTGTCGATGTGGCCGATGAAATCGCCCGGCTTGAAGCCAAGGCACAGCGGGCACTGACCGATCTTTATGCGCGGCTGACGCCTTGGCAGAAAACGCAGATCGCGCGCCATCCCGACCGACCGCACTGCAAGGCTTACGTGCAGGCCTTGTTCACCGACTTCACGCCTCTTGCCGGTGATCGGGCTTATGCCGATGACCACGCCATCCAGGTCAGCATGGCCCGTTTCGATGGTCGCGCCGTGATGATCATCGGCCATGAGAAGGGCGATGACACCGCATCGCGCCTGACTCACAATTTCGGCATGGCGCGTCCTGAGGGCTATCGCAAAGCCATCCGGGCGATGAAGCTGGCCGACCGGTTCAAACTGCCGATTATCACTTTCGTCGACACCGCTGGCGCCTATCCGGGTATCGGTGCTGAGGAGCGTGGCCAGGCCGAGGCCATCGCCCGTTCGACGGAACAATGCCTGGCCGTAACGGTGCCGACGATCAGTGTGATCATCGGCGAAGGCGGTTCCGGCGGCGCTATCGCTCTGGCCACAGCCAACAAAGTGTTCATGCTGGAGCATGCGATCTATTCGGTGATCTCACCGGAAGGCGCTGCCAGCATTCTCTGGCGAGACTCAGCGCGTGCGCCGGATGCAGCATCGGCGCTGAAGATCACGGCCAACGATCTGATGGAGCTGCGCGTGGTCGACGGTGTGATCGATGAGCCGCTTGGCGGCGCGCATCGCGATCCGGCCCAGGCCATTGCCAATGTGCGGGCTGAGCTTGAGGCAAGCTTTGCCGCGTTCGACGCCGATCCGAACGCCGACTGGCGGGCCGGGCGGCAGGACAAGTTTCTTGCAATCGGTCGCACGCTTGGCAGCTAGGGTTATGACCCTAGAAGCCATTGTGACGCCATAATCGGACATCAGTCACTGGTCAGCGGCGCGATGACGATTGCGTGAGAGCGGTTTTCTGCGGCTTTTCCGGAGCTGGCAGCGGTGCTAGCCTTGCATTTGGTAAACCTTTCGTAAGCTCAAAAGGGCAAACTGTATGAGTGTCGTGCCATCTGTTTGTATTGCGTCGTGAAGGTTTTGCGTCCGATGTCCGTTTCCCCCAGTGATACCCGTCTCAGCCGCCGCACCCTGGTGAAGGGAATGCTGCTTGCCAGTGCTGCGCCGCTGCTCGCTGCCTGCCAGTCTGAGTATTACCCGAAGCATTTGCAGCCTCTGCCGACGTCGCTGAAGCTGAAGATGGATCGGCTGGCGATGGCTGAAACCGATCCGATTTTCATGCGCATCTTCAAGGAAGAGGGCGATCTGGAAATCTGGAAGGAGGGTCCCGACGGACGCTACATGCTTCTGGAAACCTATGAGATCTGCACCTGGTCGGGCGAATTGGGTCCGAAGTTCCAGGAAGGTGACCGTCAGGCGCCGGAAGGTTTCTACACCATCACGCCGGCGCAGATGAATCCGAACTCATCCTTCTATCTGGCGTTCAATCTGGGCTTCCCGAACGCCTATGACCGTTCTCATGGACGCACGGGTTCGCATCTCATGGTGCACGGTGCCTGCTCCTCCGCCGGTTGTTACGCGATGACGGATGAGCAGATTGCCGAGATCTACGGGCTTGCACGTGAGGCCTTCGAAGGTGGTCAACGTGCTTTCCAGGTGCATGCTTTTCCCTTCCGCATGACGCCGGAGAACATGGCGCGGCATGCGACTCATGAACATTTCGCTTTCTGGGCCATGCTGCAGGAAGGCTATCAGCACTTTGAGCTGACCAGGACGCCGCCACAGGTCGATGTGTGCGATAGACGTTATATCTTCAACGCCATTGCTGCCGAACAGTTCTCAGCGGCCGAGCAGTGTCCCGACTACACGATGCCGGAGCCTATTGCGACAGCCTTTCAGGCTGCTCAGGCCGAACACCGTGCCGCGTTCGAAGTGGCCCTGGCCGACCTGCAGCCTGCTGGCGTTACGGACACTCTGATTACAGGTGATCAGGTGGTTGTGGCTGAAACCGTACAACCTGCCGCGTCCCCAGCGGCAGTTGAGCCAACGGTTGCAACGAGAACGCCTGTGTTGGCGCCTGCTCCGGTTCCACCGCCCGCTGTGGAGGCGGCTGCGGCGCCCGCGCCTGCCGCCTTGCCTGTTGCACCGCCGGTGGGCGAAACTGTTGCTGCGCCCGCGCCTGTTGCTGCGCCGCCTGTCACGGAAGCCGCTGCAGCACCTGCGCCGACTCCGGTCGTCGAGGCTGCCGTGGTGGAACCGGCAAGCCAGCCGGCTGATACCTCAGGCTTCAGCGCACGGGCCGGTGATCTGTTCGACGGTCTCTTCTCGGGCAACTGATAGCATTGAAGTCAGGGATTCTTTATGCCCTTCGCCACGCTTGACGGTCGCCGCATCCACTACACCGATACTGGTGTTGAGGATGGGCGGCCAACGCTTTTGTTTGTGCACGCCTACACATGCAACGCTTCGCTCTGGGACGGAATGATTGCACGTTTTGCGCCGAGGTTCCGTTGTCTGGCGTTTGATCTGCCCGGTCATGGTCAATCCGATCCGAACGACAGGGCGAGCAACATGGATTTTCTGGCGCAATGCGCCGTTGCCGTGCTCGATGATGCCGGCGTTTCTCGCGCCCACATCTGCGGCCTTTCGATCGGCGGCATGGTTGGCCAACATCTCGGGTTCAGCTATGCGGACCGCGCGCACTCTCTGGTGCTGGCCTGTACGACCGGAAAGCTTCCACCGGAGGCTGCCGGTCTGTGGGATGATCGGCTGGCGGCTATCACCACCCAAGGCCTTTGGGCGCAGATCGGTGAAACCATTGAACGTTGGTACGGTGATGGTCTGTTGGCACAGTTCGGCCCGGCCGATCTTGATCCGGTTGCGCGAATGATCGGCTCCACGACGGTGGCTGGCGCTGTGTCCTGCGGTCTGGCGGTCAAGGCGCATGATGTGTTGGATCGGCTGGATGCGATCCGTCTGCCAACGCTCGTGATCGGTGCCGACCGTGATCTTTCGTTTTCTATGGATCACCCGAAGACGCTGGCGGCGGCTATTCCCGGTGCTCAGTTGGTGATGCTGAAAGATGCCGGGCACTTAGCGCCAGTTCAGGTGCCCGATGCATTTGAGGAGGCGCTCACCAGCTTTTATGACCGATGGGCTGATTGACGAAACCGTGTTGGTGCGTGTCGAAAGCTGAATTGCTATGCTGGGTGTGTCGCGTTAGGCATCGGCGGTGAAAACGCGCTCAATCCTTCTCCTGATGATTGCAGAAATCTGCGCGATGAGCCTCTGGTTCGTCTCGGCAGCCGTGCTTCCCAGTATGGTGGCGGAGTATGGCCTTTCATCCGGCCAACAGGCGGCGCTGTCCAGCGGTGTTCAGGGCGGTTTCGTCCTGGGTGCCCTGGCGCTTGCGATATCCGGTCTACCGGATCGGTTCGATCCGCGTTGGGTGTTTGCTGCATGCGCTGTATTGGCTGGGCTCATCAATGCTGCATTGCTGATCGTACCGCCTGACACTGTCAGTGCGGTGATGTTGCGCGTCGCTACCGGGGCGCTGTTGGCCGGTGTCTACCCGGTCGGTATGAAAATTGCGGTCGGCTGGGGGTCTCATGATCGTGGATTTCTGGTGGGCGCTCTTGTGGGTTCTGTTGCGCTTGGCTCGGCTTCGCCGCACCTTTTGGCCCTGGGTGGCGGTACAGACTGGCGTTTGACGATAGGCCTTGCCTCAGCTCTGGCCGTTGGTGGCGGATTGTTGGCGTTTGGCGCCAAGCTTGGTCCGCATCATGTCAAGGCAAGCGCCTTCAATCCGCGCGCGATCGGAACTGCATGGACCAACAAGGGCGTGCGTCTGGCGATCCTCGGATATCTCGGTCACATGTGGGAGCTCTACGCCATGTGGGCCTGGATCGGCCTCATTGCAGCGGCTTCTTTCACGTTGACCATGCCGGATGGCGATGCTGAACGCCTTGCAACGCTTACCGCTTTCCTGGTGATCGCCGTCGGTGCCGTTATCTGTGTTCCTACCGGCTGGCTGGCTGACCGGGTAGGCAAGGCGCAGGTGGCGGCAGGTGCGATGGTGATCAGCGGAGGTTCTGCGCTTCTTGCCGCGCTGACCTTCGGTGGGCCGGTATGGCTTGTCTTGCTTGTGCTCTTGCTTTGGGGTGCCAGCGTTATTCCCGATTCTCCGCAGCTGTCGGCTCTTGTGGCCGACCATGCTCCGGCGGATCAGACGGGCAGTCTGCTGACCTTCCAGACGGCGCTCGGTTTTGGGCTCACCATGGTGACTGTCCAGGCCACCCCGGTGCTTGCGGGGTTGTGGGGCTGGCAGCCGGTGCTGGTGCTGATGGCGCTCGGCCCGGTCGTCGGTGTTGCTGCGATGCGCGGACTTATTCGACTGGCTTAGATGGCGCCATGACAGTGCTTGTATTTCTTGCCCGATCCGCAGGGACAGGGTTCGTTGCGTCCGACTTTGCCCCAGCTTTGCGGGTTCTGCGGATCGCGGGCCTCGGCCGGCACTGGCTCACCGCGCAGAGCGGCCATGCCTGCGGCGGCTTTGGCCATGGCCGGCGAGAGCGGCTTTGCGGGCTCGGGTGCAGCGCCGGGGACATCGCCTGCTTCAGGCAATTGCGGCGGCGCTTCGGTGCGTACCTCCACCACCATCAATTGTTTGGTGACGGTTTCGCGCAGGCTGACAAGCAGCGCTTCGAACAATTGGAAGGCCTCGGTCCGGTATTCCTGTAGCGGATCACGCTGACCATAGCCGCGGAAACCAACGACAGAGCGCAGATTGTCGAGCGTTGCCAGATGCTCGCGCCATAGGCCGTCAAGCGTTTGCAGCAGCACCGCGCGTTCCACCTGACGCATGATGTCCGGGCCGAAACGGGCAACGCGTGCGGCAAAAGCCTCATCAGCGGCACGTTTTAACCGCTCTATCACGTCATCTTCGGCAATACCTTCCTCATCGGCCCACTCCACCACGGGCAGGTCGAGGTTCAGAATAGCTTTTACTTGTTCCTGAAGACCCTGCGTATCCCATTGTTCAGGGTAGGCTTTCTCCGGGATATGCGCTGCCACCATGTCTTCGATCACGTCATGGCGCATATCTTTGACCGGTTCTGCCAGGTCGTCCTCTTCCATCAACTCCAGGCGTTGCTCAAAGACAACGTGGCGCTGATCGTTCATGACATCATCGTACTTGAGCAGGTTTTTGCGGATGTCGAAGTTGCGCGCCTCGACTTTCTGCTGAGCCTTTTCCAGCGCCTTGTTGATCCAGTTATGGATGATCGCTTCGCCTTCTTTCAGGCCAAGCTTCTGCAACATGCCATCCATCCGGTCGGACCCGAAGATGCGCATCAGGTCGTCCTGCAGCGACAGGAAGAATTTGGAATGGCCCGGATCGCCCTGACGGCCTGACCGCCCGCGCAACTGGTTGTCAATGCGGCGGCTTTCGTGCCGCTCGGTGCCGACAACGTAAAGTCCTCCGGCGTCGAGTGCCGTTCGCTTGAGCTTGGCCACCTCGGTGTGGATGGCGGCTTCCTTGGTGTCGCGGTCCGGTCCGGCCTCCATGTCTCCAAGCTCTTGCACGATGCGCATGTCGGCGTTGCCGCCGAGTTGAATGTCAGTTCCGCGGCCTGCCATGTTGGTGGCGATGGTCACCGCGCCCGGCACGCCGGCCTGCGCGACGATCAATGCTTCCTGCTCATGAAAACGGGCGTTGAGAACCTGATGCGGAATGGCCGCGTCTTTGCCCTTTGCCGCTTTGGCCGTCTCCCTCAGGTGTTCGCCGGCGCTTTGCAGATAAGCCGCCAGTTCCGCCTCGCCTTTGTCGGTTGCTTCGGCCTGCTCGATCAGCTTGTCGGCTATGGCCATCACGGTTTTCTTGTCCGACAGCATCTGGGAAAGCAGCTCGGACTTCTCGATGGATGTCGTGCCAACCAGAATTGGCTGCCCACGCCGTGCGCAATCGGCGATCAAGGCGACGATCGCCCGGTACTTCTCTTCAAATGTCCGGTAGACCTCATCATCGTCGTCGATGCGCTCCACCGGAACATTGGTGGGGATTTCAACAACCTCAAGACCATAGATATTGCCGAACTCTTCTGCCTCGGTCGAGGCCGTACCGGTCATACCGCCTAGCTTGTCGTAAAGACGGAAGTAGTTCTGGAAAGTGACGGAGGCGAGGGTCTGGTTCTCCGGATTGATGGCGACCCGCTCTTTGGCTTCCAGCGCTTGGTGCAGGCCGTCGGAGAAACGGCGGCCCGGCATCATACGGCCGGTGAATTCGTCGATGATAACCACTTCGCCGTTGCGAACGATGTAGTCCTTGTCACGCTGGAACAACTGATGAGCACGCAGCGCCTGGTTCATATGGTGCACGACCTGGATGTTCTCGACATCATAAAGGTCGGTGCCCTCCTCGATCAGACCTGCCTCAGCAAGGATACCTTCCAGAGACTCAGAGCCTGTCTCGGTAAAGTTTGCGGTTCGCTGCTTTTCATCGATTTCGTAGTCGTCCTGGGAAAGCTGTGGCACCAACTTGTCGATGGCGTTGTAGAGATCGGATTTGTCAGCCAGCGGGCCGGAAATGATCAGCGGGGTGCGCGCCTCGTCAACGAGAATGGAGTCAACTTCGTCGACAATGGCAAACCGGTGTTCCCGTTGCGCCATTTCAGCGCGACGGTATTTCATGTTGTCGCGTAGGTAGTCGAACCCAAGTTCGTTGTTGGTTGCGTAGGTAACATCGCAGGCATAAGCCGCGCGGCGTTCTTCATCGGTGAGGCCATGCACGATCGTGCCGGTGGTAAGGCCAAGGAAGCCATAAACCTGCCCCATCCAGGCAGCGTCGCGGCGTGCGAGATAGTCGTTGACCGTCACCACGTGAACGCCCTTGCTTTCAAGCGCGTTGAGATACACGGCAAGCGTCGCAACCAGGGTTTTACCTTCACCGGTCTTCATCTCGGCGATCTTGCCCTCATGAAGCACCATACCGCCGATCAACTGAACATCGTAATGGCGCTGACCGAGCGCGCGCTTGCCGGCTTCGCGCACAACCGCGAAAGCTTCCGGGAGAAGCGCGTCGAGCGTCTCTCCATTTGCCAGTCGTTCACGGAACTGCGCTGTCTTTCCGCGCAGCGCATCATCGGAGAGTGCTTCGATCTCCGGCTCAAGCGCATTGATGGCATCGACGCGGGCCTGGTAGCCCTTTACGACGCGATCATTGGAAGTGCCGAAAAATTTGGACGCTATGGAACCAAGGCCGAGCATGGCGGGGAATATCTCCGGGCACCTTCGAAGGGCCACATCAGGGGCTGGTGCGATGTCGAAAAGCAAAAGTGCTGCAGGGCATATGCGCCTGGATCAGCGGGTGAGAAAGCGCCTCACAGATAAGAATGGCCCTTTTGCTTGTCAACGTGCGGAAAGATCGTCATGGTCCGGCTCGATTTGAGCGGGAAGGGTCCAATCAAACTCCCCCACCCTCCCAAGACATTGTAAGGACCATCTTATGCCGCACCTGTTTCCACGACTGGCCGTCGCCGGGCTTGCCTTGTTTGCCGTTTCCAGTGGTGCTGTCGGGCAAGACGCGCTTGATCCAGAGACGGTGCTTGCGACCGTCAACGGTTATGAAATCACCGAAGATGAAGCGATGATGGCGAGCCAGGATTTCGCCGAACAGTTGCAACGTGTTCCCGCCGACCAGCGTCGCGCCGTGATCGTGGATGCCTTGATCGATCTGCATTTGCTGGCTGGAGCCGGGGATGATGCAGGCCTTGATGAGACCGAGAGCTTCGAGCGCCGGATGGCCTATCAGCGTGCCCAAACGTTGCGCACCACTTATCTGGTCGATGTGTTGGCCGCGAGTGTCGATGAAGCTGCCTTGCAGGAAGCTTATGACGAGGCGGTTGCGGACTTCACGCCGGAGGAAGAGCGCCGTGCCCGTCACATTCTTCTTGAGAATGAAGACGATGCCAGAGCTGTGATCGAAGAACTGGACGGTGGTGCTGATTTTGCAGCTCTTGCGAGCGAACGATCCACCGGACCGAGCGCCGCCAATGGCGGTGATCTTGGCTACTTCGGCCGTGGCCGCATGGTCCCGGCGTTCGAGGAAGCGGCGTTTGCGCTCGATGTCGGCAGCTATTCGACCGATCCGGTGGAAACGCGTTTCGGCTGGCATGTGATTCTGGTGGAGGAAGCTCGCGAGAGCGAGGCCCCGGCCTTTGCCGAGCTTGCTCCGCAAATTCAGCAAGGCTTGCTGCAGCAGCGTTTCGTCGAGGCGATCAGCGATTTGCGCGACAGTGCTGAGATTACCTATGAGGTCGAGGGAATCGAGCCACCGGCTGAACCGCAATAGTACGACGTCCTGAAGGACTCTGCGTGATGAGCGGTGTTTTCTATCCCTCGCCGTTCAGCCCGGCGTCTGATCCGACGGTCTTACCGGTTGAAGGCGTACGCCTTTCAACGGTCGCGGCAGGCATCAAGTATGCCGACCGGACCGATGTGCTTTTGATGGCGTTCGACAGGGGCACCAGCGTTGCCGGCACTTTTACTCGATCCGCTTGTGCGTCTGCACCGGTTGATTGGTGCAAGTGTCATCTTGATGGCGGTCACGCGCGCGCGCTTCTGGTCAATTCCGGCAATGCCAACGCTTTCACCGGCATGAGGGGCAAGGCTTCGACGGAACGATCTGCCGTCATTGTTGCCGATGCTCTCAATGTGCCGACCGAAACCGTGTTCCTGGCGTCTACAGGGGTGATCGGAGAGCCATTGAGCGCGGAGAAGTTTGTCGACGTGATGGATGGCTTGACATCGGCTCTTGATGAGCGGGCAGACCGCTGGGTCGATGCAGCCAGAGCGATCATGACGACCGATACGTTCCCCAAAGCATCATCGCGGCAGGTTGAACTCGATGGAGAGGTCGTGACGCTCACAGGTATCTCCAAAGGCGCCGGCATGATTGCGCCGGACATGGCAACGATGCTGTCTTTCATCGTTACCGATGCGGCCATCGCAGCGCCTGTGTCGCAGGCGATGATCTCGCGCGCCGTCGATGGAAGCTTCAACCGCATCACTATCGACAGTGATACATCGACATCCGACACCGTGCTGCTGTTTGCCACGGGCAAGCGCTGTGCCAATGGGCCCATCGAACGGATGGATGACCCACGTGTGCCGGTGCTCCAGGCGGTGTTGAACGATCTTGCTTTGGATCTGGCCCATGCCATCGTCAAGGATGGTGAGGGGCTTTCCAAATTTGTGACCGTTATCGTCGAAGGGGCGGTTTCAGATGAAAGTGCGGACCGGATCGCGCGGTCCATCGGCAACTCGCCTTTGGTGAAGACTGCCTTTGCCGGTGAAGATGCGAATTGGGGTCGCGTTGTGATGGCGGTCGGCAAGGCCGGTGAGCCGGCAGATCGCGACAAGCTCGCCATCTGGTTTGGCGATGTCCGTGTGGCTGTCGAAGGGGCACGGGATCCGCGTTACAGTGAAGATGCAGCTGCTGCGGTGATGAAACAACCGGAAATCACGTTGCGGGTTGATCTGGGTCTGGGTTCGGGAACGGCCATCATCTGGACCTGCGATCTGACCAAAGCCTATGTCGCCATCAACGGTGACTATCGCACATGAGCTTGAGACTGGTTCTTGTTGCCGCCGCCGCTCTGGTGGATGCCGATCACCGTGTTCTGATCGCCAAACGGCCCGAAGGCAAGACTATGGCCGGCCTTTGGGAGTTTCCCGGCGGCAAGGTGGAAGCAGGCGAGCGGCCGGAACAGGCGCTTTTGCGAGAACTCAGCGAGGAGCTTGGCGTTGAAACCGAAACCGCTTGTCTCGCGCCGCTGACGTTCGCCAGCCATGCCTACGATGCGTTCCATTTGTTGATGCCGCTTTACGTTATCCGTCGCTGGCAGGGCACGCCTCAACCGCGAGAAGGTCAAGAGCTTGCTTGGGTGAAACCCAACCGCTTGCGCGATTATCCTATGCCCGACGCCGATGGTCCTTTGATCGCCCCGCTTATCGATCTTTTATAAGCACTTGTCTGGCATTTGTTGCGTTGCCTTAACCTCGGCGCAACTGATTTCCCCTACGCCTTTAAGTAGTGGTGGTGTGGAGCGCTCGTTGGTCGCGGTGCAGGGAATAATACGTCCAGTCGCATCTATTGATGTTCGGCGGTCTCCGGACTTGCAGCCGCTTATGGATGCTTGGCGTAACCACGTGCCCGAAGTTTTAATGGATTTGGACAACGGTCCGTTAGCAGATTTTGCTAAGGATATGGTTGTCGTCAAGGCTGAAGAAGACGGCGAATTCTCATACATCCACTATGGATCATCGGTTGTGCGGTCGAGCGGGCAATCGATGATCGGTAAGACAACGCGCGACTTTGAAAGTGATATTGGAGCCTTTTTTGCCGAGAGCTACCGTAATGCTCTGAAGCTCAATGAGCCGATCTATACTGCCAACAAAGCAAAATTGACACATTGGACGCATAGCTGGCAGCGGCTTCTGCTGCCGGTGCAGTCAGGGAAACACAGTCCTTGCGGGTATGTTTTGGCTTTGGTGCGTCCTGTCGCGCTTGTGTCGGAAGTTCTTTGTGATTTCACCCGCGACAACGGTTTTCTCGGCGGTACGCTGGAACCTATCCTGCAAGATGGAGAAATCGTCGACTACGCACTGATGGCGCTGTCCGATCCAATCGACGTTTTCGGTCTGAAGACTATCATACGCCTCAGCGATCTTTATGACCGGCCTTTGAAAAGGAACGAGATCGACCGGATTGCCAAAACCCATGATGGCGGGACGGCGATCAGCCGGGAACTTCAACGTTCCGAGGAGCGGTTTGGCCGTATTTTCATGCTGAGAATCACAGGCGGCCGCAACCAACCCCTGTTTTCGCTCCACGATGCGTCGGCTCTCATTCTTGCGCGCAATGCAGCCGACGATCGCAAGGCAGAGATGGAGCATTTCGCCACCATCGCGTCGGACTGGATGTGGGAGTCCGATAAAGAGCATGTTTTTACCAGGATGACCGATGCCATCGAGGAGGCTGCAGGTATTCCTGCATCGGCCATGCTGGGGCGGTCACGTCTCAGTTTTGCTACCCTGCCCGAGAACAAGGACCGTTTCGCCAGGCACAAACAGGATCTTGATGCGCGGAGGCCGTTCAAGGGCTTTGTCTACAAGGCTATGACGCCTGGCGGGGAAACGCGGTGGCATCGCGTCAATGGAGCTCCTTGTTTTGACGGCGACGGAGTGTTCTCAGGATATCGCGGGACAGGCAGCGACATAACGTCTGAAGTTGTGGTGCGTGAGGAGGCGGAGCGCCGCAAACAGGCGATGGAGGATTTCGCCAACACGGCGTCGGACTGGATGTGGGAGACCGACGAGCATGATCGGTTTACCTATATGAGCAGTGCGGTTGCCGAACATACAGGCGTTGATCCGCAAACCTACATTGGCGACCATTGGTTCGCCATCGAGCATGTACCGGGCAATGCCGAGGTTTTCGCAGCGCACCGCAAGGTGTGGGATGCGCGCCAACCTTATCGTGATGTCGTTTACCGTGTACCGCGAGCGAACGGTTCTCCGATCTGGGTCCGATCGAACGGTACACCGATGTTCGACCAGGATGGCCGGTTTCTCGGCTACCGTGGCACGGGCAGCAACATAACGGCCGAGGTGGAGGCGCGTAGGGCAGCTGAAGAGCGCAAACAAGCCATGGAGGACTTTGCCAGCACGGCATCGGACTGGATGTGGGAAAGCGATTCCGATCACCACATGACTTATATCAGCCAGGCCGTTGAAGCCGTTACCGGTCACAAGGTCGATCACTTTATCGGTCGCACCCGCTTTGGTTTTGCCGACTTGCCCGATAATGCGGATGTTTTCGCGGCTCATCTGAAAGATATCACGGCAAGAAAGCCGTTCCGTGGTCTAGTTTATCGCATTCATGCAGCCGATGGCTCGGACCGCTGGCTCAGGATCAACGGGGTTCCCCGCTTTGGCGAGAACGGTTCGTTTCTCGGCTATCGCGGCACCGGCAGCAATATCACCGAGGAAGTTGAAGCACGTGCCCAGGCGGCGCGGCGAACCGATGAACTTGCTGAAGCTCACAGGCTTGGCCGTCTGGGAGCCTGGTCCTACAATCGCAAGACCCGCACAATAACGCTCAGTCCTGAATATCTGGAACTGGTTGGCATGCCGCCAGCCCAATCCCATCTGAGCTTGAAGCGGGCAATGAGTTGTTTTTCGCCCTCGTCCTGGATGGCAGTCGTCGACTCCTATCGTAAACTGGTGCGGACCCGGGCCGCTGACACGATCGACATCGAATGGGTTCGAGGGCGGACCCGGTCGATGGATCTCAACGTCGTTGCCAAGACTCGATGTGATGACAGTGGCCGCGTGGTCGAAGTCTATGGAACCGTGCAGGACATCACCGAGCGCAAAGAAGCTGAACGAGAGTTGGAAGCGCTCGCGTTCCACGATCCTCTGACGGGTCTGGGCAACCGGGCCTTTTTCAGTCGTGAGTTGGATCGGGTTTTAAGGCTCGCCAACAAGGGCCGAACGCAAGCCGGTCTGCTTTTGCTCGACCTGGATCACTTCAAGGAGGTCAATGACACCCTCGGCCATGCAGCGGGTGATGAGCTTTTGCGCCGCGTATCGGAACGCCTGTCCATGACCATGGGTGGCCGGGGTGGCGTGTTTCGCCTTGGTGGTGATGAGTTTGCCATTCTTGTCCCATCGGTCGATTCCGCAGAGGAACTTGGCGGCTTTGCTTCCGCCATCATCTCCGCATTTACCGGAACGGTAAAACTGAACGATGGTGCGGTGCATATCTCAACCAGCGTCGGCATGGTGATGATGCCATCGCAGACGTCGGATGTCGATGAAGCCATGCGGTTCGCCGATCTCGCACTTTATGAGGCCAAGTTCGAAGGCCGTAACCGCTATATGCTGTTTCACGCCGGTCTGGACCGCAAGGTTCAGGAGCGCGTCAATCTTGCGCGCGACTTGCGTCAGGCGATTATCCAAGATGATCTGGATGCGCACTTTCAGCTGCAGGTTGACGTGATGAGCGGTAAGGTGGCCGGGTTCGAAGCTCTGGTCCGCTGGACGCACCCAACGCGCGGCGATATCCCGCCGGACACGTTCATCCCGATCGCCGAGGGGTCCCGCCTTATCGCCGATCTTGGTGCCTGGATGGTGGGACGCGTCTGCCGCCAGGGGCGGGCCTGGCTCGATGCCGGTGGCGCGCCGCTTCAGATGTCGGTGAACCTGTCGGTTGCGCAACTCTGGCACCGTGACGTTGAAAGCGATATCAAAGAGGCTCTTGAAGAAACGGGTTTCCCGCCAGAGCTGTTATGTGTCGAACTGACGGAGAGTGTGTTCAGCGACGAGGCGATGCCACGGATTCAGAGGCTGTTCGCCGGCCTAAAGACCATCGGTGTGCAGATTGCGTTGGACGATTTTGGCACGGGTTATTCGTCACTGCAGTATCTCAACACACTGTCATTCGACAAGTTGAAGATCGATCGCTCGTTTGTCGATGGCTGTGACAAGAGCTCAGAACAGCGCCGTCTTTTGCAGGGTGTCGTTGGGCTTGGCAAAGGGATGGGTCTTGGCATCGTTGTCGAAGGGGTTGAAACCGAGGCCGAGTTGCAGGTGGTCTGTGATCTCGGTTGTGACACCGTTCAGGGTTTTTTCTTTGCCAAGCCGCGTGCGTTCCACGAAGCATGTCTGGATGCTGCCCAGATCGAGGCCGATTTTGGCTTTCAGCCGGTTGTCTGGCGCGAAAGCCGCGCTCCTGACACCGATGCACCCCTGATCCAGCGCGTCAAGGCCCGTCTAGCAGAGATGCGGGCCCCATTGCGACTGGACAGGCGGTCGGGCGGCTAGCAATCGGTCTTCTGGCGTTTTCGTAAAAGTTGATGTGTTTTTCTTCCAATGATTTGAGATGTTTTTGCTACATTCTGCAGAATGATCGTTGGAAGGGGCAACGTATGCGTGGTTTGAAGCGTCTTGTGGCGGACGAGTCCGGCGCTACGGCCATAGAATATGGCCTACTGACCGCTGCACTTGCTCTGGGTATCGTTCTGATTCTCGAGGGCATTGGTGTTTCGCTGCGCGATGACGTGTTTTCCGTTCTTGCAGAGGCCATTCGGACTCCAGAACCCACCGATTAGCTAAGTCGGTTTTTCCCCTGTTGGCCTTTCCTGCGTGCCCAATGCGTCGGCGAGGCGGGTCCGTGCCGAACCAGGTCGCAACGGTTTTTGCTGGACGTCTGATGGCGCCCATCCGGAGAACGAGATGACTTGGAATGTGGCACGTATGCGTCCGTCGGGATCAGCGTGATGCGTTGCATAAAGCTCGGCGGCGCGGACGGCGCGGGCCTTTGTCCACGGCCTGCGACTGCGGTTTACGAGCACGTTGGTAGCGCCCATGGCCCGCAGGTCCGCCATCAACACAAACAGATTGCCGTAGCGTACCGTGAAGCTGTCGACATCTGTGACGGGCAGCGCGAAGCCAGCACGTTGAAGCAGGCTGCCGAAGTCGCGCACGTCAACGAATGGTGCGACCTTGGGACTCGCTCCGCCAGTGGCTTCCTCGTCCTCGCGGGCCAGCACATCACGCAACTCGCGCAGCGTGTCGCCGCCGACAAGCGCACCGAGAAACAAACCGTCGGGTTTCAAGGCCTTACGGATCTGTACCAGCGCACCGGGAACATCATTGGCCCATTGCAGGCCAAGGACTGACGTGACCAGATTCAGGCTGTGCGACCCTGCAGGCAGGCGTTCCTGCTGTCCAATAACCGCTGGCATGTCCGACTTTTCTGAGTGGTCCACGCTGCCGGCAAGCCGTGTCATGGCCACGACACGCGGGCTGGCGGCCATCAGTTGTGCCACGCGGCCATCGTCATCTGAGATATCCAGGGCCAGATCGAATGTTCGCTCTACAGTGTCCAGGCGCTCACGAACGTCTTGCATCGTCCGGTCCAAAAGAAAACTGCCATCACGGGTGTCTGGTTTCTGACTGGCTTGCCAGGCCCGGCGTTTACGCTGCTGCAGAAGCACCGTGTCGAAGATGGTGGGAGCGCCCGACTCGGATGTGGCAGAGTTGATTGACAAAGGTGTTTCCTGTCTTTTTGCGGACCGTTGTGCCGCGATGTAGCGTGCCTTTGGATCTTCATACACCGCCGCCATTGTGCGCTGCACCCCAATGGTAAATTTGCGCATGACAGATGCGGTTCAATTCTCTACGACGAAGGGTGTAGAACTTTTGTGGCTTCGTGTGTGAGTCTTGCCTGTCGTGTCGGCAAACATGCATCACGGCCCATAAGGCCCGGTCGGGTTGGGTCCTACATGGGGGGATGTATGGCGAAGCGTGTGACGGCATCGACACTGGCTGGTTCGGGTTCGAGCCCTCTTGCCGGTGCGAGTGCTCAACCTGATCCTGGTTTTTTCCTCCGCCTCATTGCCCAGGCATCCAAGACTGCCCGCGCTACGCTGCTCAACACGATTGATTTCGTCGTTCCGCCGGCATGCCCTATCTGCCGGACGGTTGTTCAGACCGATGGTGGGCTTTGCGGTACATGCTGGCGTCAGGTGCCGTGGATTGAAGATCCAGTGTGCAATCGCCTCGGCCTGCCACTGGCTTATGACCTCGGCCCTGGAGCAGTTTCGGCGGAGGCGTTGGCGAATCCGCCGGATTTCAATCGATTGCGGGCGGCCTGCACCTATGACGGTGTCGCACCACGGCTTGTTCATGCGCTGAAATTCTCCGACCAGCGCCATCTGGCCGACGCACTGGGTGCAATGATGGCTCGGGCTGGACGTGTGCTGCTTCAGGAGCCGGATACCGTGCTTGTTCCGGTACCTTTGCATCCATGGCGTCAAATCAAGCGCCGTTACAACCAGTCGGCACTTCTGGCCAGGGCAATTGGTGCGATTACCGGCGTACCGGTTGTCTACGATGCGGTTAAGCGTGTGAAACGAACGAGGCAACAACCGTCTCTGTCCCGTGGGGATAGGCTGCGTAACGTGCGTGGTGCTTTCGCCGTCACATCCAAAGGGCTGGGCGTGCTGGCTGGAAAATCGGTTGTT
>JANQJE010000068.1 GCA_028281795.1 Cohaesibacteraceae bacterium
TTTCTTGCGTTGCTTTGAAACTCGCCTCGATGTGCTTGCGTGTTTCCGGATCGAAGCCAGCCGTGGTTTTGCCGGTCATGTCAAAGCCGGCGGCGCCTGCAAGACGGGCACCGAAATGGCTGTAGTGATAGCTGCCGTCCGGGTGCTTGCAGACCAGCGTCACATCGTCGATCTCATCGCCCAGCGCGGAAAGAAAAGCGTCCATCGATGGTGGGTCGCCGGCTGCGAAGGCCTCGACGCACGCACTGATTTTCGCCAACTCCGGGAAGCGAAGATGATCGCGCGGCCCCAGCTGCCGCACCAAAGAAACTAAACTATCGGTCACGAATGCTCCTCAACCTCAACGTTACCTAACGTGAGAAGTCTTAGAAACTTGTGAACGTGAAACGAAAAGCCGGTGATTTCAGAGGTTTACATGACTTGCCCGAAAAATCGGTCTTTTCTTGCAAGATCATCTGTAAGAACGGCAAAGTTGGCCGCCGTTTGACTTGCTGTTGTCGGGTCAACATGCCAACAACCGCAGCATGTCTGATGACCCTGCCCTCCACACAGTTTTAAGGCCTCACGCAGAACGTATGGGGCGAACGCACCTGCGCTCGCTGCTGAGCGAAGATGAGCATCGGTTTGCGGCATTCAGCCGTTCTGCCTGCGGTCTTCTGATCGATTGGTCGAAAGAAAAGCTCGATCGCGAAGCTTGGGACGCACTGCTCGAACTCGTTCATGAGCGAGGCATCATGGCAGCGCGCGATGCGATGCTGCGAGGGGATCCTATCAATGCCACGGAAGGCCGGGCGGTGCTCCACACGGCCTTGCGTGGCGGACATTGGGCGCCGACTGAGGTGCAAAGGGACATCGCAGCGGAGCAAACGCGCTTCCTCTCCTTTTCAGATTCGGTGCGGAATGGAGCCATCACCGCCAGTGATGGGCAACCGTTCAGCGATGTGGTGAATATCGGCATTGGCGGTTCCGATCTTGGGCCGGCGATGGCGGTACGTGCGTTGACGCCCTTTTGCGACGGGCCGCGCCTGCATTTCATCTCCAATGTTGATGGCGCACATGCTGCCGATGTCCTGGCGGGTCTCGATCCGGCACGCACGCTGGTCCTCATCGCGTCGAAAACATTCACGACATTGGAAACGCTGACCAACGCCGAAACCGTTCGTGCATGGTTGGCAGCAAAGCTGGACGAGGTGTCCGTTGGACGCCATCTGGCCGCGCTTTCCACCAATCTGGAAGCGACAAAAGCCTTTGGCATCGATGCGGCTTACGTTTTTGGCTTCTGGGATTATGTCGGTGGACGTTATTCGCTCTGGTCGGCCATCGGCCTGCCATTGGCGCTGGCAATAGGGTCGGCGCGCTTTCGGGCGTTTTTGGCCGCTGCCCACGAGATGGATCGGCATTTCGCAGAAACGTCAGCAGACGGCAATCTTCCCATCATCCTCGCTCTTGTGGGAGTCTGGCGGCGCAACGGCCTTGGTCTGGTTGGCCATGCGGTGATCCCATACGAAGAGCGCCTGGCGCGGTTTCCCGCCTATCTTCAGCAGCTCGATATGGAGTCGAACGGCAAGCGGGTCACGCTTGATGGCACAACCGTATCGGATGCAACCGGAATGCTTGTGTTTGGCGAACCGGGCACGAACGCACAGCATTCCTTCTTCCAGTTGTTTCATCAGGGCCATGACCCCGTCGGGCTCGACATTCTTGTGGGCCGGCGCGTTGTCGGGGAAGCGGTGCCTGGACGAGGCGCTGTTCACCACACGCATCTGGTCGCCAACGCCCTGGCTCAAACACGTGCCTTGGCGCTCGGTCGAACGCTTGAAGAAACAAAAGCTGAAATGGCCGCTTCCGGTGTTGATCCGTCCGAAATTGACCGGCTTGCGCCGCATCGCACTTTCCCGGGCGACCGGCCCTCCACGACCATTCTTTATGACCGGCTTGACCCGGAAACACTGGGCACATTGATCGCGCTCTACGAACACAAGGTCTTTGTGGAGAGTGTCTTGTGGAACATCAACGCATTCGATCAATGGGGTGTGGAACTGGGCAAGCAGCTGGCCCGGCAAATCACGCCAGCGCTGTCCGATGCGGCACGCGCCGATGATTTCGATCCATCAACCCGCGGCCTGATTGCCGCGTTGAAAACAGACTGAGGACTATTCGTGACGCAGGCGACCCTAATCGACGGCAAAGCCCTGGCAGGCAAGGTAACCGATGCGGTTGCCGAAGTGGCCGCCCGCTTTACCGGCTTGCGTGGCAGGCAGCCCGGCCTTGCGGTGGTCCTGGTTGGCGAGGATCCGGCCAGCCAGGTGTATGTGCGCTCGAAAGGCAGAATGGCAGCCAAGTGTGGTTTCCATTCAGTGACCTTGCGTCAGTCCGATGATCTTAGCGAGGCTGAGTTGTTGTCCATTGTCGATCAACTGAACGGCGATGACACGATTGACGGCATTCTCATCCAGCTGCCATTGCCAGACCACATCAATGCCGATGCGGTCTTGAATGCCGTCGATCCGGCCAAGGATGTCGACGGCTTCCATCCGGTCAATGCCGGGCGGCTGGCGTCGGGGGACATCGATACACCGCTCATACCCTGCACACCTGCTGGCATCATGCACATGATCCGGACCATACACGGGAAGGATCTTTCCGGCATGGCGGCCGTGGTATTGGGGCGATCCACCATTGTCGGTCGTCCGATCAGTCAGCTTCTGTTGGCCGCCAACGCAACGGTTACGATCGCCCACAGCCGCACCAAAGACATCCAGGCGCTCGCCCGGACCGCCGATATTCTGGTGGTCGCCATCGGCCGCCCGCAGATGGTCGGCGCTGACTGGATCAAGCCGGGCGCAACCGTGATTGATGTCGGCGTCAATCGTATCGAAGATCAGAACCTTGGCACCACCCAACTGGTTGGCGACGTCGACTTCGATGCCGCCCTGCCGATCGCAGGCGCTTTGACGCCCGTTCCCGGCGGGGTCGGACGGATGACGATCGCGATGCTCATGGCCAACACGCTGAAGGCTGCCGAAGCCCGTGCCAAACAGAACGTTTGAGATGGTTCAGGCCTAGGCTGCGTCTTCCTGAGCGTTCGATGCCGCACGTTCGGGAAGCAGCAAGGCAAGTTTGCGGCGAGCCTGGTCCGCCAGATAGCTGGTAAGGTCAGTGCTGGAGATGGTTGGCCCGATCAGCGGTCCTTGCAGCGCAACACAACCAAGGCTTGCGAGGCGCGCGGCATGCTGCGGAGAGGCAACGCCACCCGCCAGGACCTCGATGTCCAGCGCGGACGCCATGGCGATCAAACCGCGGACCACCCGGTCGTTCGCATCCGGATCCATCAGCTCATCGGTCAGTGCACGATCGAGCCTGACGGCATGCACATTCGATCTCTGCAACCTAGTCAACGAGGACGCAACGGAGCCGAAACGGTCCACAGCCACGCGGTAACCAAGCAGCCCGAGCTCACCAAACGTCTTGTCGATAGCACCGGACGAGCGATCGGTCAGCACCGCCTCATCCACAGCGATTGTGACCGTGCTTGCTTCCAGACCAAAGCGTTCGCGCATGCTTTCCAGCGTGCCGACAAAGTGTTCCAGCTTTAGCTGGTTCGGGCCGGCGATCAGCCACAACTGGCCAGTTTCAATCCCGCGCGACTGCACATCACCGACAGATGCCATCGCAACTTCCATCGCCTTGGTGTAAAGCATGGGTCCTTGCCCGGTCTTTTGAGCAAGAGCCGTCAGATCGCTTGAATTGTAGACCTGGCCTTGGTGAGCCCAGGAAACCTCTCCTGAAAAGCCCACAAGCTCGGCCGTTTGAGACCCAACCACCGGTAGCAGTCCAAAAGACAGGTTCTCGGTGTTTTGCAGACTGGCTGTAAGGGCCTGTGCGAGTTCGGCCTCATGATTCATGCGGGCCACATCGTCGTCGGCAAACCAGTGCCACCGGCCCCGTCCCTCATGTTTGGCACGATATTGAGCCAGGTCCGCATACTTCATCAAGCGTCGGCTGGGGATGCTCGAATCCTTGATGCCGACCAGACCCACGGATACGTTCACAACGATGAGCCCTGCTCTGGTGTCGATGGGTTTTCGCAACGCCTCGAAGAACGCAATGATCTCTTGTTCGTTGCTTTGATGATCATGCCGATCGACGAGGACGAAGACAAACTCGTCTCCCCCGAGCCGGGCGACAAAATCGTCAGGTCCAAGCACATCGTTCAGGCGTTTGGCGATCTCCGCGAGCACCTCGTCGCCCACATCGTGGCCGTAAGCATCGTTGATCGGCTTGAAATGGTCAATGTCGAACAGAGCGATGCAGGCGCCGATCCGTCCGCCCTCCTCCAGTTCTTCCAGAAGCACATCAAGCGCCAGGCGGAAACTGTGCCGATTCAGTAGGCCGGTCAGTTGATCGGTTTCGGCAACCTTACGCAGTTCGTCTTCGGCGCGCTTCAACGTGGTGATGTCGGTGCGCACACCGACGGTGGTGCCTGTAGGGGAGCGATGCTCGCGCACTTGCAGCCAGGTGCCGTTGCGCAGGCGTTGGGTGAGTTGATCCGGTGGATTCTTGTGATGGGCCAACCGCTCCTTGAGCCAGGCCTCTTGAGACTCCAGGTCAGGTCCTGCATCGCTGTACTGCCCGCGCTCAAGGCCGCGGCGCAGGATACTCTCAAAGGTCGCTCCCGGGACGATAGCATCCGCGGAAGCCGCATAGGTTTCACGGTAAGCGGAGTTACATATGATCAGGCGATCGTCGGAGTCATAGGCGGCCACGGCGTCGGGAATGGTTTCAAGAACGTCGCGCAGAAGCTGTTCTGTGGAGTGGCGCTGGGTCACCTCTTCACGCAGCACGTCTTCCGCCAGCTTGCGTTCTGTGATGTCCTGGAAGGCTCCGATGAGGGTGGTGGCCTCGCCGCTTTCATCGCACACGGCATGCCCCACGGCCCTGGCCCAGATCGATCGGCCCGTGGCCGTGATTAACGGGAGTTCAAGATCCCAGCTGCTTCCATCTTTGATGGCAGTTTCAATGGCGTGCGTAATAGCCGATCGCGCTTCGGGCGCGTAAAAGTTGATGCCCTCAGATACCTTTGGCTCGTAGTCGGTTGGCACCTCGTGGATGCGCTTGGTTTCTTCCGACCAATAGAGCGCACCGGTTTTCAGGTTCAGGGACCATCTGCCGATATGCGCCAGCGCTGCGATGTCGAGCTGAAACTGCTCGCTGCGCAAAAGCTTCTCTTCGGCTGTCTTGCGGTTTGTGATGTCTTTTCGCAGGCTGAAATGGCCCGTAACCGCGCCGTTCTCATCGAACAGCGGAACGACGATGGTATCAAACCAAACCAACGCGCCATTTCTGGTACGGTTGCAGACTTCACCGACCCAGCTTTCGCCGCCGTTGACCACTGCCCAGAGGTTTTCAAAGAACTCCGGCGCGTGCTGCTTGCTGTTGATGAGGTCGTAGCTGTGGCCGATGAGTTCTTCGCGGCTGAAGCCCATGACGGCGCAGAACTTGTGGTTGGCGTAGGTGATCACGCCCTTTGTGTCGCTCATGGAGACAATCGAATGTCCCTCCAACGCCCGCTTATGGGCATCGGCCATGGCCGTTGGAGAGACCGCCGCAGACAAGAGCGCTTGGTCGACTGGAAGCATGAAGCGAAAGCAGACGTTTTAAATGAACTTGTTTACGCTTCCAAAATAGATGTATCGGCGTTCCAAAACGGTTAAATCCGTGCCCGTGGAACAGCTTGTCTATGCGTTTTTCCTAAGCCGCAATGCCTTGCCGCTGATAGTCCTTCACATCGTAGAAATTGACGCTAGGAAATCTTTCCTTCTCATACGTCAGGTCGAACTCTGAGGCCGCGAGGAAAACCAGCGCGCCATCCAAGTCCGTGGCGAGCGAGGCGCGGTGACGTGTCTCAAATTTGGACATATCCGCCTTGTCATCGCACACGGCCCACCGTGCCAGAGAGAAACGTGCCGTCTCAAAATCAACCGGCAGTTTGTACTCCGCCATCAAACGGTCCTTCAGCACATCAAGCTGCAAGGCACCGACAACACCAACCAGCGCAGGCGACCCGTCAACCGGAGTGAACACCTGTGTCACGCCTTCTTCGGCGAGTTGCTGAAGCGCTTCCTTGAGCTTCTTGGCTTTCATCGGATCTTCAAGCCGTACACGGCGCAGAATTTCAGGCGCGAAACTCGGAACGCCGCGGAACGCCAGAACTTCGCCTTCCGTCAGCGTGTCGCCGATACGCAAGGTGCCATGATTGGGGATGCCCACCACATCGCCCGCAAAAGCTTCCTCGGCCAGGGCACGATCCTGGGCAAAGAAAAACTGCGGCGTGTGAAGGCCTATCATTTTTCCGGTGCGTGCCAGCCGCGCTTTCATTCCGCGTGACAGCTTGCCTGAACAGACGCGCATGAAGGCGATGCGGTCGCGATGGTTCGGGTCCATGTTCGCCTGTATTTTGAACACGAAACCGGTCATCGCCGGTTCGCCGGGCTGCACTTCGCGGGCATCGGCTTCAAGGCCCTGCGGCGGCGGTGCGATGGCGCCGAGTGTGTCGATCAGATCCTTGACGCCAAACTCGCGCAGCGCCGAACCGAACAGCACCGGTGAGAGATGTCCCTCGTTGAAAGCGGCCCCATCGAAAGGTTTTGAGGCTTCCTGAGCCAGCATCAGGTCTTCGACACCTGCCTCGCGGTCCGCCTCGGAGAAAAGATCGGCGACCTTCGGGTCTTCCGGTCCATTGACCTTCTCCAGCTCGCCGGCCGGATTGTCCAGGCGGCGCACAGCACTTTGGCGCATGTCGTAAAGCCCGGCGAAGGACTTGCCCTGACCGATCGGCCAGTTGAACGGCGTGAGATCGAGCGCCAGCGTGCTTTCGATGTCTTCCAGGAGATCGAACGGATGCAGGCTCTCCCTGTCCATCTTGTTGATGAAGGTGATGATCGGAATATCGCGCAGCCGACACACCTCGAACAGTTTGCGGGTTCGCGCTTCGATACCTTTGGCCGCATCGATCACCATGATCGCGCTGTCGACGGCTGACAGTGTACGATAGGTGTCTTCGGAAAAGTCCTCGTGTCCCGGCGTGTCGAGCAGATTGTAGATGTTGTTGCCGTACGTGAACGTCATGACCGACGTCATCACGGAGATGCCGCGCTGACGCTCGATATCCATCCAGTCGGAGCGTGTCCGGCGGCGGTCGCCTTTCGCTTTCACCTCACCGGCGAGCTGGATGGCACCGCCGAAAAACAGCATTTTTTCTGTCAGCGTCGTTTTACCGGCATCCGGGTGAGAGATGATGGCGAATGTACGCCGTTGGCCGATCTGCTCGGCAAAAGGAGAGGTTTCTTTGGTCATGTCCGCTCGTTTAGCGCATCCGCGATCTCGTGCAAGCGATGTTGCTTGAACGGCTGCCTGCTGGCCGGTTGCCTTAGACCGGCTGGACATATCGATAGCGCTTGTGAAGACCTAACCCGTCAAACTCAGGCGTTTGTCAGATCAGCAGGTTCCAGGCCGATGATCGCCGGATCCGCCGCGCCAAGAACACCGTCATCCCGGTCGTCGTAATCGAACTGGTTCAGCACGTGGCGGATGATTTCGAGCCGGCCGCGCCGCTTGTCGTTCATACGCACGATGGTCCAAGGCGCTGTATCGGTGGACGTACGGGCAAGCATCGTATCGCGTGCGGCCGTGTACTCATCCCATTTGCCGAGCGCCTTCAAGTCAATGGGCGAAAGCTTCCAGATTTTGAGGAGGTCGTGGCGGCGGTCATGAAAGCGCTTGATCTGTGTCGTCCGCCCGATGTTGAGCCAGAACTTCACGAAAACGATCCCGTCACGCACGAGCGCCCGCTCAAACGCGGGAACTTCAGCTAGAAATTGCTCATGCTGGTCCGGGGTGCAGAACCCCATCACCGGCTCTACGCCTGCGCGGTTGTACCAGGACCGGTCGAAC
>JANQJE010000109.1 GCA_028281795.1 Cohaesibacteraceae bacterium
CTACGGGTCGAAATAGCCCGCCTCGGCGATGTCCTTGAGAAGCTCCGGGCCCGTCGGCGTCCAGCCCAGGCGTTCGCGGGTCTGCGCGCTGGACGCCGGTTGATCCATGGCGGCGAACGGGGTGAACCAGGTGAAGTGTCCGGCTGCGTCCTCGGCCGGGATTGTTGTGCAAGGAACATCGAGGCCCGTGGCGATCGCCTGCGCAATCTTTTGGAACGGAACGCCTTCCTCGGCCACCGCGTGGAAGGTCTCACCCCTGGGTCCAAGCTCGATGGCAAGCCGGAAGGCGCAAGCTGCATCACGCCTGTGCACCGCCGGCCAGTGATTTCGGCCATCCTCAATGTAGGCGGACAGGCCTTTCTCTCGCGTGATATCGATCAGCATCGCAACGAAGCCATGGTCGCCGGCGCCATGAACGGAAGGGGGGAGCCGCATCACGCTCGCTCGAATGCCGCGGGCAGCCAGGGCGCTGGCCGCGACTTCGGAAGCGCGGGGGTACTGGTCCGTCGGTTCAGGCGCCTTGTCGTTCTCGGTTGCGATCTGGTCCGCTGTCTCCAGAAACGCCACGCCTGCGGTAACGATCATCGGTTTGTCCGTGCCGTCGATCGCAGCGCCGAGCGTTTTGATTGCCGCCCGATCGATCACACATGACTGCTGAAACCGCGAGAAATCGTGCAGGAAGGCGGTATGAATCACTGCGTCGGCGGCGCATGCGCCGCTGCGGAGAGTTTCCGGAGTTTCGAGATCGCCCCGGTGAACATCCGCGCCGAGCTTTGTAAGCAGTTCCGCGCCTTTGTCGGAGCGGGCGAGGCCCAGGACCTCGTGACCACTGGCCAGAAACTCCTCGACGACCGCGGAGCCGACAAAGCCTGTCGCACCGGTAACGAATACTCTCATGGACCATCCTCCTTGTTGCCAATGGAGGCAGTTTCGTCCACTCTGATATCCTGTTAAAGTAGGGACTTTATCCTAGTATAAATGCTACCGGAATCGAACGATCATGGACCAAGAGAGCCGCCTCAGCGCTTTTCTGAAAGATCGTCGAAAGCGTCTTGATCCGGCGGCTTTCGGGTTTTCAGGAAGACGGCGCACCCCTGGCCTCCGGCGCGAGGAGGTCGCCCAAAGAGCCAACATCAGCACCACATGGTACACCTGGCTCGAACAGGGCCGTGGCGGCGCGCCTTCGCCACGGGTTCTGGAAAGTCTGGCCGATGCGCTGATGCTCACCGACGCAGAGCGGGAGCACCTCTTTCTGGTCGGGATCGGGCAGCCGCCGAAAGCCCGGTCCGCTTCATCGGACGGGGTTACGCCGCGCCTTCAGCGGTTTCTCGACGCGTTGACATCCATCCCGGCGACCATAGCGACCCCGCAATGGGACATCATCGCGTGGAACGATGCGGCGCGCGTCGCGCTTACTGACTATGCCGCAGTCCCCAAGGACGAACGCAACATATTGCGGAGAATGTTCCTGGATCATGCCACACGCGAAGCTCAAGAGGATTGGGAAAGCGTCGCGCGCTTTCTCGTCGCGACCTTCCGGGCGGAGACTGCCCGCATGGGCGAAGATGACCGGGCCGGACAACTGATCGCTGAACTTTCGACGAAGAGTTTAGAGTTCGCCGAGATGTGGGCCGACAACGACGTCCAGACGGTCGGAGAAGGCGTCAAAAGGATCAGGCATCCGTTGGTGGGGCCTATCGCGTTTGAATTCTCCTCCTTCACTGTCGATGGCCGTCCCGACCTGAAGCTTGTAACCTACAATCCGGCCGGACCCGACGACGCGGAAAAGGTGCGGCGGTTATGCCAAACCATTCGCGCAGCGATATGACGTTGGCATCATCCGGCAAACCGATAGCGTGGCTGATGAGCAACAACTGATCAAAAACCAGGCAAAGTTTGCTGTGTGTCTTGCTGGTTAACGTAAGGTCCGAGACAACCGAATAGGCTTCGATTCGAATCGAGGACGTGACCCAATGACCAGCTCTCTCTTGCGCTTATGCCCTGTGCTCTTGCGCTTATGCCCTGTGCTCTTGCGCTTATGCCCTGTGGCTCCCATGCTGCTGGTTGGTTTCGCCACCACGGCACACGCGGGTGACCTTTACATCGGGGCGCGGGCCGGCTTCCTGAGCCCGCTCATATCGGCTCGCGATCAATTCTCAAGCACCTGGGAGCATGAGTTCGATCATGCGTTCTCCGGCGGTCTTTTTGTCGGCAACTATCTGGGTTCCGGCTTTCGCGGCGAACTGGCCGTCGATGTCCTGAATTTCGACACCCGGCTGGCGACCGATAGGTCGGCGAGCAACCCATTTCAGGGGACCATGACCGGGGATGCGCGCTCCGTTGCCTTTACCGCAAGTCTATGGCGGGATTTGCCGGGCATAGGGCCCATCACGCCTTACTTGGGGTTGGGAGCTGGCCTAGCACGCACAAACAGCGAGCACGTGCTGGACTTCCGTGTTTTCGAAGGAGACGATCTGTCCCCGGTTGGTCTGGTTGGGGCCGGCGGGCGGTTCGACCTCAATGATCGCTTCACCGCGGACTTCGGATACCGCTTCATTTCCGTCATCAACACCAGGGAGGAGCAGACTCTTCTCGGTGGCTTCAATTATGGCAACGGGCACTACACGACCCACCAGTTCTCGGCCGGTCTTTCGTACCGGTTTGGAGACGGCCATGCTGACGACGGTCACGCAGCCGCCCTTTATGGCCCCGTTTACGTTGGCGGTTTCTTGGGTGGCGCATGGACACCGGACGCTCATATCGGCGTCGATATGAGCGAAGGTGGGGAGACGGTTTTTTCCAACCCGAGCACCAGCTTTGGCGTTGTTGCTGGTGCGGAGCTTGCGCCGTACCTGCGCGGCGAGGTTGAGGTCAGTTTCCTGCGGTCACAACCGGATCGGACACGCGTTACTGATCCAATCGATCCGGATCAGCCGGCTGACGGGCGCTTTGATCAGACATTTGTGCTGGCCAATCTCTGGCAGGATTTCGGCCACGGGCCTTTGACGGCCTATGTCGGCGGGGGGCTGGGTTTTGCCCATGTCGACTATGACATCCCCAATTTCTCCTATCTCGCGGGATCGTTGTCCTATGACGGATCGGCTGGCGTGTTCGCCGGGCAGTTCGGCGCCGGGGTGCGCTACCAGGCCAAACCCAATGTGACGATCGACGTCGGCTATCGGATGCGCGGCGCGATTGGGGCCGTCCTAACCGATGCGGTCGCCGTCGGCGGACCCGCCCCGGAAAACGCTCGCACCACACTCTACAGCCATACGTTGCAGGTTGGAGCCACCTATGGATTTGGAGTCCCGGCGGACGACGCGATGCCGGTCGCCTTAGGGAACGGCCACTATATCAGCGCAGCGGTTGGAGCGGCTTTCAATGCTGTCGGCGAACTGAACGAGAACCAGAATCATCCGCTGTTTTTCGATCCCCCCGTCTCGCTGAGTCTCGCTTATGGACACAGGCTCACCGACAATCTGCGCGCCGAGGTCGAGCTTGGCGCACTGCTGTTCGACGGCGGCGGTGAAACGCGGGATGACGGCCCGGATGAGCCGCTGGTGCAGATAAACGGCGGTCTGCACCAGCTGTCGCTGATGACGAACTATTGGGCGGATTTTGATTTGGGATTGGTCCAACCCTACGCTGGCGGCGGCGTCGGTCTGGCCTTGGTCAGCACGGATTTTAACTGGGAAGACCCGGGCATCGCCGGACTCATAACGCATGACACCGAATGGGCCCCCGGCGCTCGCCCTTCAGCTCGGCCTGGGAGTACGGGCCCCGCTGACCGAAAACCTCTATCTTGATGTCGGATACCGCTATCGTTCCACCATTGACGCGCTATCGATCGGGATCCGCGACGACGGTGTTCGGAGGCCCAGCACCATCTCCTACGAATCCCACGGTGTTCAGGTCGGTTTTGCGTTGGAACTGCCCCACTGAGCCAATCCGCTTGAGGCCGATAGGCGAAGAGCTTGTCCTTTTGCAGGATCGGTAGGGGCAGACGGCCTCAAGGGTTCGACAACAGGCCCGGCGAGACAGGGCGAAGCTGTCCCGCGCGTGGCCTAGCTGCCGAAACGGTAGTTGAGGCCGACGCGGAACTGGTGCGAACGGTCGGCGGCTAGGGATGAGACGTATCACCCAGGAAAAGGTCGATCGACGAGCGAAGCGTACCGGTGGAAACCGATGCTCCCATCGGAGCTTCGTAGATGTGATCTGTTGCGACGATGGCCGTGCCGGCGGTCAGAGAAACCAGGTGAACGAAAAGCACGTCCGGATCGTCATCGCTGCGCCACCCATTCCTTTGCGCGGACCGGATCTCCTGCCTTTGGCGGTCGGCAAAATCTGAGAGCAGTTGTTTCAACTGCTCCGATGCGTGCCGCATGACATCCGGGTTCCGAATAACCTGGTGGAATGCCGGGTTCTGACGGGCCCAGTCCACATAGGCGAGAGCCGAACCGCGCAGCCGTTTCAGCCCGGGCGGGTGTTGAGCGGCAGCTTCCGTTGCCTTGACCAGACTCTGAACGCCTTCGATCGCGATCGCGCCGAGAAGATCGGCCTTCGTTGCAAAATGGCGCAAAGGAGCGGCGTGGCTCACATCGAGATCTCGTGCCAGCGCTCTCAGACTGAGCTGTTCCACGCCTTTCTCATTCAGCGTTGCGATCGCCCGTTCCAGCAAAGATCGGCGGAGATTTCCATGGTGATAGGGGTCAGGCACAAAATTTTCCCAGCAATGTTGACAGCGTCTACATCCCTCACTATGTAGGCATCGTCAACATTGCCAAAGGCACCCCCTGTGTCAACCGGGCAGGGCGCATTGGCCACCACACATGGACACCGAACACGATGACCGATCTCATTCTGATACTCATGGCCGGGCTGCTGGGTCTCGGCACGGGGATCTTCACCGTCCTGTCTCTCATCGAGAAGCCGGTTTGGCGATTGATGTGGGCGCCGCGGTCTTCCCGTGTCAGCGATGAAGAGGCCCGTACGGTCCATGCTGTCCTCAAACGGGTGATCCACCTTTTGCCACCCACGATGATGACGGCCATGGGCAGCGTCTCGGCGCTCATGATCATCTTCCTGGTTCTGACGGGCTTTTCCGCCGTCTCGCTGGGGCTGGCTGCCGTCTTTTTCGTGCAGTTGCTCCTGATCGTCTTACGGCTCTTCAAAGACATTCGCGGCGTGGACGAAGTGCCCTCCGACGGCGAGCTTCCGCTTGTCCGCGACGGGTTGGGGGCTCTGACCCTGTTGCACCACCGGGGACTGCTGATGACGGTGAGCACGCTGATCGCCGTTTGGATTGCGGCCGCCTGGTTACCCTGAACAACGCACATCGAATGGAGTTGTGACAATGCTATCGACCCCCCAAATCAAAGCATACGGCTATCGCCGGTTCACGCCTGAGGAATATGACTTCACCGTCGACGAGGGCCTTGTTGCAGGCGACCGGTTCGAGGACGTGGAACTGCGCACGCTTTCAGGCGAGACCGTGCGGCTGTCAGACTATCTCAACGACAGGCCGTTGGTGCTGGAAACCGGCAGCATGACCTGTCCGATGTATGCCCAGAGCGTGCCGCCGATGATGGCCCTGATGGAAAAGTATCCCGAGCTTGATCATGTTCTTCTCTACGTCCGGGAGGCGCATCCGGGCGAGTTGCAGTCGCAACACCGTACACAGGACGACAAGATCGACGCGGCCCGGAAAACAAAGGCGAGGTACCGGGACGGGCGCACCGTTCTTGTCGACGATGTAAGCGGAACCGCCCACAGCCACTACGGCTCGATGCCGAATTCGATCTACGTGATCGATCCCGACGGAACGATCCTTTTTCGCAGTATCTGGAACAACGCCGACGAGATGGACGCCATTCTTGCTGCGGTCGCAAAAGGACAAAAAGTCGTGTCGCGCGAACTCAAGGCCGTCCCGCCTTTCTCCTTCGGAGCGGTGCGTACCTTGTTCATGGGTGGCATCGTGGCGGTGTGGGACTTTGTCAGAGGCCTGCCGCGCCTCGTCGCAAACCACAAGAAAGTGGGCAACATGTAGCCAGATCCGGCGATCCGTTGGGCTACAGCCCATGGTTGGTTGATGTGTTCAGGATCAGTGCATCAGCCGCAAAGCGGCGGGTCAAGAAAGCTCAATCAAGCATGCCGCTTCAATACTTCGAGACGAAAAGATCGTAGTCGAACGGTGCGAGGTTCTGCGGGTCGAACTCGTATTCCTTGCCATCAACAACCGGTTTGTCGGCGTCCCAGACGGGGACGACGCGGAGTCGGTCTTCAGTTTGACCCACCACAACGTAAACCACGCCTAGCTTGTAGGGGTTCATGCGCAGGTCCGTTGGATTGTAGAGATCAACAAATCGCTCCCTGATCCGCCTTAGCCTCCTCTTGCGCAGCCAATACAGGCTGGCCATGGCAATCGCAGAAAGCAGACAGAGGACCACTAAGGCGTCAACAGTGATCGAGATTGGATCAGGTTCAGCAAACATCGTGCTATCGTGATAGCTCCTTGCGGGCCGAATTAGCAAGCATTTTCAAATACGTAAGGTGGCTAATCAACCGACCCAGTAGGCTCGCCCGGTTCATCTAGGCTATAGCCCGCGCGGCAAGTACAGGGTTGTGTAGACCCCGCATCAGTAAATGATAAGACGCCACCGGAACCAGTCTCTAATCCGTGGGAGCCGTTCGGCGCAGCGCGGCAACAAAGAGAAGGCCCGTTGCGAACATGATAAGGCTGTAGGTGGCTGCCGGGACGGTAACGAGGCCGCCGCCGAACAACAGGGCGGCCACGGCAATGGCCAGTGTGCCGTTCTGCAATCCGCATTCCAGCGATATGGCGGTGCGCTGGCGCGGGCCCGACGCAAACAAAACCGCGAGCACGAACGCCAGCACCATCATGACCACGTTCAAGGCCAACGTGATCAGGCCTGCCTGGGCGAAGTAGGTGACGATGTTGGCGCGTTCCTGGGCAATTGCACCGGCCAGTACGACAACAAACAGAATGGTCGATAGTTTCCGGGCTGCCGGTTCGAAGCGCAGGGCGAAACCTTCAGCAAACCGCCGGACGGCCAGACCGGCCAACACCGGCACCGTGACGATGGCGAAGACGCTGAGCGCGGTACGGGTCACCGAAATCTCCTGAACGCCAGCCTCTCCAATGAGGTGCACATAGCCTGCGGTCACGATCAGCGGAACAGCGAGAACGCTGAGCAAACTGGTGATAGCGGTGAGTGAGATCGACAGGGCGACATCGCCTCTGGCAAAGGCGGTCAGAATGTTGGAGGTCACACCGCCTGGTGCAGCGGCGATGATGATCAGCCCCAGCGCAAGTTCGGGGTGCATGGGCCAGACCGTGACCATTGCGAAGGCGACCAGCGGCAACAACAGCATTTGCGCTGCGGCACCGATCAGAAAATCCCGTGGCTGCCGGGCCACGCGGGTAAAATCATCGATGGTCAGGCCTATCCCAAGGGCGAACATGATGAAGGCGAGCGCCAAGGGCAGAAAAATGTCGGTGACCAGCCCCATCAGAAACTCCAAGGGTATGCCATGAAAAGCGTATGATGACTCGCGCAAGCCTTCTCACGAACGCTGCTCTTTTTCAAACGCGCGCCAGGGTTCGATATCGCTTTGGCACAAGCGGGAGGCGCCAAATCCTTGAAGCAGCATCACCAACGGGAGAGCCGGTAACAAAGCTTCTGAAGATATCGGCGCAACCGCCTCTTCAGAGAAGATCGCTCAGAAGCCGATAAACCGGTAACAGGTCCACCAGCTTCGAAACGGTTCTTTGCACCAGTCTTGGCTGGGTCACGAAGGCCACGTCCTCGACATCGCACCAGGCCGAAAACCCTTTCCGCCGCAGAGCCTCGCCGTGGGGGTGATCCTTGTCGAATCCGGCGGGGACGCGTTTCAGCTCCGGTTCGCTGACTCGAACACCTTTGGCCTGAAGATCGGATGTCAGGGCGATCAGCTCGCCTCCTTGTGGTCCCGCCATCAGCGTCCGGAACGCTCCCAGGCCAGGCTTGTCGAACGCAAAAACCCCGCAGCCCAGCGCGAGCCTGTCAGGGTTGAGCCCGAAGAACCACATCGGCGTGTTGGGTCCACCATCCACCTCCGCAAACGACAGGTGGATATGATCGTTGTAAGGGGTCTTGTCCTTGGAAAAGCGGACATCCCGGTGGATGCGATAGACCTTGTGGCTGTGCTGCTGGCCGGTAAGGTTTCCAAGAGCGTCTGCCATAGCCTCACCGAAACCTTGGGCGGGAGCTTTGACCTCGGCTTCGTAGGTGGCCTTGTGGGCCGCGAACCAGTCCCTCGTGTTGTCGGCCCGAAGGTCGGACAGAAAGGTCAGGGCCTGGGGTGAAAACGAGGTGAAGTCCGTCATGAACTGTCCTTTCAGGCTTTCGGGGGCAGGGCGGATGCATGGTCCAAGCACATCGCAAGCCACGCACGCAGATCGTCTTCGCCGCAGTCTTCATCGATCACATGAATGAAGCCGCCCAGTTTGCGTGCCCCGTGTATCACCGGCGAGGCCGCCGGGCTGGAAAGCGCCTCAGCTTCCCGGGCTTTGCCGACACGAAACATGAAACGCCGCACGCCGTCCTTGTCGCGCCGTGCGCCGGAAAGCATGTTGCCGTGAAGAAAGAAGCAGATGCCGCCCATCATCCGCCTCTCCGAAATGCCCGCATGCGCCTTGAGGGCAAGGCGCATGCGGTCGGCGAGAGCCTCGTCGTAGGGCATCAGATCAGCCCGGCGACGCCAAGTAGGATGCTTGCCGAGAGCACGAGCAGGATCACCAGGGTCAGCAGTGTTCCCAGCAGGCGGGGAAAGCTGGTGGGCGCCATCCGCAGGGCCGCGTAATGCATCAGCCGTGCAAGCACCAGCACGCCGCCGCAGGACGCGACAAGCCAGACCGGCGCGCCGACGATCTCCGCCCCGGCCATCGCAATCAGCGCCAACGGAACATATTCGACGAAGTTGCCATGCGCCCGTATGCGCCTCAGCAGGTCTTCATCCTCTCCATGAGACAGCATAATGCCGGTCTTGGCCCGTCTGAGACCGACGGCGAACGACATGGGAACGCTGATCAGGGCAAAGAAGGCCGTGACCAGCAGAGTGATGTGTGGCGCAGTGTCCATCGCGCAACTCCCTAGGAGGCCATGCTTTCATAGGTGATCAGCGCAAAGGGCGCGCCCTGCGGATCGTTCAGCATCGCCATGCGGCCGACGCCGGGCATGTCCATGGCCGGCGCTGTGACGCTCGCGCCGCGTTCTTCGGCTTTCGCAACGCTGGCATCGACATCGGCCACCGTGAAATAGATGGTCCAGGAGCCTGTTTCCTGCGGTGTCGGAGAAAAGCCGCCGATGGCGGTTTCGCCGATGGCAGCAGCCGAATAGCTCGACCCGTCCTGCATGGGCATGTCGTTGATCGTCCAGCCCAGCACATCTTGATAGAAGGCCTTGGCCTTGTTCTGATCCGGGCCCGCATGGCCGATCCAGCCTGCGTTTCCGACGGTTGTCATGTCCAGAATGCTCATCTTCATACTCCTTGAAAAGAACCTCGCGCCAGCGAGGCGACGGTCCAAGGACGCATGACGTTCAGCTATCCCGACAGGTGCTGTCGCTTTTTTTTACAGGCGGCGATCTTGCCCATGATGATCGCGCGTTCCGGTTCGGTCGGACCAAGGGTGAGGGCGGTCCGGTAGGCCGCGCCGGCGCTTGCAGCATCGCCGGTTTCTTCCAGCAGTCCGCCGCGCATCGTATGGAACCAGCGATAGCTGATGAGGTCTTCGGTCAGCTCATCCATCTCGGCCAGCGCGAAAGCCGCGCCCCTTGTTTTGGCAAGCGCGGCGATATGGTTGAGCCGGACGACGGGCGTCGGCTGCAAAACGAACAAAGCGGCATAGTGCGCTTCGATCGTCTGCCAGTCGGTCTGGTCGGCTGCCGGCGCCCGGGCATGCTCGGCAGCGATCGCCGCCTGAATGCGATAGGGGCCTGCATGGCCGATGCGGTCAGACTTCTGCAGCATCGCAAAACCTTCGGACATGGCGGGCCGGTCCCAGAGCGTTCTGTCCTGATCGTCCAGAGCGACAAGCCCACCGTGCTCATCCTGCCGTGCCTTGCGTCGTGCATGCTGGAAGAGAAACAGGGACAGCAAGGCCGCCTGTTCGCCCATGCCGGGAAACAGGTCCACAAGCAGCCGCGCCAGCCGGATGGCTTCCTCGCACACCCGCAAACGGATTTGCGTATCGCTGTTGGAGGTCGACCAGCCCTCGTTGAACATCAGATAGATCATCAGGGAGACTTCACCCAACCGCTCGGCACGCTCGCTCGGGCTTGGCGTTTCAAACGTGACCGGGTTGGCCGAAACCTTCTTCTTCGCGCGCGTCAGGCGCTGCTCCATCGTTCTGGCTTTGACCAGAAACCCACGGGCGATTTCTTCAACGCTGAGGCCAGCGACGATCCGTAACGCCAGCGCGATCTGGTCCTGGCGGTCCAGAGCCGGATGGCAGCAGATGAACAGAAGCCGCAACACATCGTCCCGCACTTCGTGCGGGTCGGCCGGTTCATCATGGGATACATCGCTCATATCGGCATATTGGGCGGTCAGGATATCGCGCCGGCGCTGTGCCTTGCGGACCGTGTCGAGCCCGCTGTTGCGGGCCACGTGCAGGAGCCACCCCAGCGGGTCGCGGGGAACGGCATTGGCTTGCCAGTCGGCAACGGCTTTGACACAGGCCTCAGAGAAGGCATCTTCAGCGATCTCGACGTCCCGGAAATAGCGGGTCAGCGCGGCTATGGCGCGGGGCCTGTGCGTTGAGAACGTCGCTTCAAGCCATTCGGACACGGGATCCGTTCCGTCCTAGTCGGTCGACATGACCCCACCAGCCCACGCAATGGGACGCACTTCCAGCCGCGCGACCGGCGAGGAAATCACGCGGGCGTAGTCGAGCGCTTCATCGAGGTCTTTGAAGTCGGCAGCATAGAACCCAAGAAAGCTCTCCTTGGTCTCCGCAAAAGGGCCGTCGACGATGAGCGGTTTTTGTCCTGAAGCTTGCATGGGTTCGACGGTGACCGCCGCTGAAGGAGGCATCAGCTTGACCGATAGATAGTCGCCCCGCTTACCGAGGGCGTCTTGCAGGTCCCCATGCCCCGACATGACCTCGTCCTGCTTGTCCTTCGGCAGACTTTCGAAAACCCCAGCCTCGCCGTAAATCGCGATCGCATACATCATGCCTGCTCACTCCCGTTTGATGATCGATGGTGCGAGGACGCGCGGGAAAAAGCAAATCCGACAGGGCGGCGAAAAAGACTCTGATATGGAGCATGATCCGCTGAACAGCGGCTATGCCGTGTGATTAGCGCGGACAACTGGGCAGAAACGCGGTAGATCGGAACTCAAGCCGCGAAATCTCGTCGTCGACCACTTCGGCGGAGAGCACATCATCGAAGACATGATCCGTTTCGTTGAGGACGCATTGACTGCGCGCAGACTCGCCTAGCCGAGGTTGCAGATAAAGTGCACAGGCATAGATTTCCCTTTGATCCGTAAGCCAGAAATGGGGAGAGTTCGTACTCAAACCGTCGCCATCATCGAACTTTATCGTCTGGCCGTCGGTGCTTTCGAACTGGCCACATACACCACCGTTCAAAAGAGCTTGCAGCGGTGAAAAGCCACGGAACGGGCTGGCAGTCCAGGGAGGACGGCCAGGGCCGCAATTGCCCTCCAAAGGCAGTCCTCCAGGTGTTCCCACCTCATTTCCATTGAAAACTGCGCTGCTGGCCTGATGCTCAAAAGTGCCAAGCCAACGTGCGTTTTCGCCGGTCACGAAAACAGTGGTGCTCTCCTCCGTGCTTGCCCAGTGGATTTCCGCTTCATCGCTATGGTCGATGCCTTCGATGCGGGCGGTGCCGCTGCCATCCCCCTGGAGTTCCAGGAAGACGGTGTTTTCAGCATAGAGACCGAACTCGCATGTAAACACCAGATGCGGATCGGCTTTGGCGTGCGGAAACAAAGATGATGCCAAAACAAAGGCGAGACCGCCTAGCAAGAGCAGTCGGCACGAGCGCAGTGTCATAGATCGGCCTCTTGCGAGCATCGAAGAAACAAGAATGTATCGATACTTGGGGTCAGCCAGCCGTGTTGCATGGCTTGAAACCACAGTACGCGCGATACATCCGGGAACAGCAACTGCGAAGCCGCTACCCGGCTACCATAATGGCGGATGAAACCGTCGTCGTGAAGTTGGTACAAGACACCGCTCCAGACGAGGCAGTCGTTTTCCCAGTTTCCACCCTCACAGTCCTCCATAGCCAGACTTGCATTGGGCCTGGAGATGCCATTGTTCCAGACGATCAGGCCGGACAGCGTTTCGCCACTTGGAAGTCGCATTGAAAACGAGTCCACCGTCGCTGCCCCGGCTTCGTCAGGCTCGAAACGGACCGTGGTGCCGCTGAGTTCTTCGACATAAACGGCATGCTCTTGCGGGCAGCCTTCACGCTCCAGTGCGTCAGCGTTTGCGACACCCAAATGTGCCGAAACCAGAACCATGCACCCGAACTGGCGCCATCGCGCGCGTTGTGTCTTCATCCTACCGGATACGTGATCCACTGAAGCATGCATGTGCCTACTATATCATTTCCCGGTTGGTCGACACTCAACTGTCCAACAACACACAGTTTGTGGCGACCTGCCTCGTCATACAAGTTGATCGGACTAGTCTGACAAAAAAGGCACGAAACATCGTATGATGAAGCCTTTCTGAGGAGGAGGGCAGAGCAATGCAGTTTGTCGTGTCGAACCGCCGGGCAGGTAAATTCCGGGAAACGGAAAAACGCGCCTCCCGCGCAGCGCTGAATGTCGTCGATACTGTGATGACTCAGACCACGCACATGGTCTCCGATTTTGTGCCAGCTGATGATCTGGCGCGTCGGACGATGATCCTGGAAGGGTCTCAATCGGAGATGACGGCGCTCGATGCGAGCACCGATGAAGACGTTATCGTCGAACCGTTGATTCTGCACAAACACGACAACGCATTGCTCGGTGCTTTTTCGGCCTTCGATGTCATACGGACCGACAGCTCGTTCCCGTCGAGCACGGCCAATCCCGTATCCGTTCACGTCAGCGGCCGCGGACAGCCTCTCGACCATGCATCCGTTTACCTCATCGTCCGTGCGCTTAACGGCCAGAACCGGGTGTTCGAGGGGGTCACCGATGCGGCAGGTGAGGCGGTCTTCAACCTGTCTGCCCTCTATCAGCCGTTGTTTTGCGTGGTCGTGCCGTACGATGGATTCTGGGCGATGCGGGCTATGGTTTCGACGTCGAGCACGCGAGTCGTCTGCCCGCCGCTTCCGTCGAACCAGAGATTGGACTGGTGGCATCGGGACACAGGCTGGACGAGTTATGACGAGCGCGCAGGCGAGGGGATACGCGTTGGCGTCATCGATACGGGCTTCGGGCCGCATGGCCATCTCTCGGGCACCGATGAGGGGGCCTTTATCGGCAACACCTATGATCCAGGCACAGGCGCCGATGTGGACAATCATGGCACCCATGTGTGCGGCACCATCGCCGGTCGTCCGGGTGAAGAACGTGTGCATGCCGGCGTTGCGCCGGGTGTGACATTGCACTCGGTGCGCGTCTTTCCACCGGATTCGGGTGCATCCAACGTCGACATCGCGAACGCCATCGACTTTCTGTCCCGGGACAGACAGTGCGATCTGATCAATATGAGTCTCGGCGCGCCGTCGCCTTCGATCGTGATTCAGGACGCCATTCAGGACGCCTTGGAGCGGGGCACGCTGAGCGTTTGCGCCGCTGCCAACTCGTCCGGGCCGGTGGAATATCCCGCGGCCTTCCCTGAAGCAGTTGCGATTTCGGCCGCCGGAAAGCTCGGCGAGGCGCCTAACGGGTCAGTCTCGGCTTCGAAGCTGCCCAACGACCCTGACCTGTTTGGGCTGGATCGGCTGTTCTTCGCCGACTTCTCATGCTTCGGGCCAGAGATCGATGCGATCGCCCCAGGGGTCGGGATCATAGCCGCTGTGCCGGAACGTCATGGCCGGACGACGCCTTACGCCGCGCTGGACGGTACGTCTATGGCCTGCCCGACGGCATGCGGCGTACTGGCCCGGGCGCTGGCGGACAACAAGACCTATCGCGCAATGCCGCGTGATCTTCACCGCACTGCGATGGCCCGGGCCATCCTCGGCAGCATCTGCCGGCCGGTTGGACTGCCGCGGATCAATGAAGGGGCAGGCATGCCGGTTGAGTGATGGAGTGCAATGACCGGTGATCGTCGTATAGACTGGTGCCATGAAGATCGTGATCGCGCCGCAACGCCGGCATAGAGACGATGTCCCGGAGGATTGGGTCGAACAGGTTCGCACCACGCCCGGTGTATCGGACCTCGTTCAGTCCATGTCCGGTCGCGTGACCGTCGAAGCCACTGAGGATGCCGTCGAACGGCTGCGACTTCAACTCGGCGAAACGTGCCATATCGAGAAAGTCATCCTGCACGACAAGCAGGACTGAGTGGCGGTATGCGAAGCGTTGTCAGATCAAGCGCGGCGCCGTTCGCGCAGAAAGATCGTCAATCCGGCAGCTACGATGATCGCGCCGCCCACCAGCATGTCGATGCGTGGTACATCGCCAAAGAACAGCCAGCCAAGCAGAACCGCCCAAGGCAGCAAGGTGTACTGAAACGGTGCGACGACAGCGGCGTCGGCTAGCTTCAGCGCCCGGTTGACGCACAAATGGGCCAGCATCGCAACCACCCCAAACGTGCCAAGCAGGGCAAAGTCCGGAGATGATGGGGCAACCCATGTGATTGGCGCCAGAACCAATCCGACCGCTAATGCGCCGATCAGTTGCCAGAACACCAGAGTGACGTCCGGTGTGCCTTTCAGGCTGCGTCCGGTGATCATCATGAGTGCAAAACATAAGGTGCCGGCCATCGCGACCAGCGTTGCTCCGGCGTGAAGGTCGCCCGAGGGCGCTAGCGCGATCAGGACGCCGATGAAACCAATGGCAATCGCCAGCCAGCGAACCGGCCCCACACGCTCGCCGAGAAGAAAAGGCGACAGGGCAGCCACGCAGATGGGGGCGGCGAGCCAGAAGGTCATGACATCGGCAAGCGGCAAGAACCGGACAGCCCAGTAAAAGCAGAACACTTCAGCCGTTGAGAGCACAGCCCTCAACGCCTGAACACCAGGTTTCTCAACGCGCCAAAGCTGCGGCAGCCTGTTTCGCCAAAGAAAAGGAGCAAGGATGAGAAGCGCGGCGGCACTGCGCAACAGAAGGACCTGGCCGACCGAGTAGGTTGCAACGAGCCATTTGCCGACGGCATCGTTGAGGGAGAACAGCATCATGCCGAGCAGCATCATGGCGATGCCAACAGCGGTTGGCCCAAGCCGACGGTGGACTGTGCCCGATCGTGGCTTATCCAACATCACGCCCTCTTCAGAAAAAATGGCGGGACCGTAACCGGTCCCGCCAAACGGGGGGATGTGCAGGGATAATCAGTTGCCGCGCAGGTCGGCCAACGCGTCGCGAATGCCGTCGACAACCTCAACGCCGATGGTTTCGGCGTGACGGTCGTAAACCGGCGCGACCGCCTCGCGGATGCGCTGCATTTCCGCTTCAGCCAGTTCGTTGTACTGCATTCCGTTTTCCTGGATTGCAGCCAGGGACTCATCCGACAGAGCCCGGCTTGTGGCGCGCTGCACGTCACGGCCAATCACGGCGCAGTCGAACAGGATCTGTTGTTCCTCTTCGGAGTAGGTCGCGAAGATCGGTCCAGAGAACAGCACCATGAATGGCGTGTACGCATGACGTGTGGCCGATACATAGTCCTGCACTTGATAGAACTGCGAAGTCTGGATAGTGACGAACGGATTTTCCTGGGCGTCGATGGCCCCGGTCTCAAGCGCCGTGAAAACCTCGCCGAACGCCATCGGCGTGGCATTGGTGCCAAGTGTCTGGAACGTATCCAGGAAGATGTTGTTCTGCATGACCCGCACGCGCATGCCGTCAAAATCATCCAGGCTGGTCACCGGGCGCACCGAGTTGGTGAGGTTGCGGAAGCCGTTCTCCCAATAGGCAAGGTTGACCACGCCCGCCTCTTCCAACTGGCCGCTGATCATCTGGCCGAACTCACCATCAAGAATAGCGTCGGCTTCCTCGGCGTTGGCGAACAGAAACGGCAAATCAAAGACGCCTAGTGCCGGTTCGATACCGACCAGCGGTGAGGTCGATGTGATCACCATTTCCTGTGTCCCGGAGCGCAGGGCCTGCGTCGCCTGAAGATCATCGCCCAGCGAGGACGACCAGAACGCGTTGAGCGTCCAGGCGCCATCGGTCCGCTCGGTCATGCAGGAGCGCATTGCATCGACGCCATCCGCCACGGGATGCGTTTCCGATACACCGTTCGAGACGGTGATCGTGCGTTCGGATATCTCGGCGAGGGCAGGGGCGGCGATGCCGAGCGACAGGATCGTCGTCAATCCTAGGCGTGTCATGGTCTTCATGTCGTCTTTCCTCCTTAGGGGGTTTGCGGGCTTTGGGTGTGACTGTTTTGGCGGCCCGTTCGCCTCATCTCAAAAACTCCAGCGGCACCAGCACAATCGATGGGAAGGCGATCAGCAGCGCCAGAACCACGACCTGCGCGAAAAGGAAGGGCGCAACGCCGACGATCACCTGGCCGAGCGGCACGCGTGAAACGCCGCTCACCACATTGAGCACAACGCCAACCGGCGGTGAGATCAGCCCGATGCAGGTCGTCATGACAAAGATGACGCCGAAATAGACCGGATCGATCCCGGCATCGCGGACCAGCGGCATCAGCACCGGCGAGAGAATGAGGATGGTTGGTGCGAGGTCCAGAACGGTGCCCACGACCAGAACCAGAAGGACGATCACAAGCATCAGAAGCTGCGGACGGTCGATCAGCGGCTGGATCAGGTCGCCCACTTCGGCAGGGATGTTGGCACGGGTGATCAGCCAGGATGTCACCAGGGCCGAGGCAACGAGGAAAAGGACGACCGATGTCGTCTTGGCCGCGTTCACGAACACCCGGTAGAGATGGCTGACCTTCAGTTCCCGGTAGATAAAAAGACCGACCATCATCGCGTAGACGGCGGCAATCACGGCTGCCTCGGTCGGCGTGAACACCCCGAAGCGGATGCCGCCGAGAATGATGACCGGCATCAGCAACGCCCAGATCGCCGCCACCGAAGCCCGCAGACGCACGCCAGCCGACTGACGCGGCAGCGTTTTGACGTCCTCCTTGCGGGCGACGAACATCCACATGGCTGTCAGGCTGAGCGCCATCATCAGACCGGGGACGATACCACCCATGAACAGGCCGGTGATGGAGACATTGGCGGCCACGCCGAAGATGATGAAGGCGATGGAGGGCGGGATGACCGGGGCGATAACGCCACCGGCGGCCATCAGGCCAGCCGAGCGCGGAACATTGTAGCCTGCATCACGCATCATCGGGATCAGGATCGCAGCCAGCGCGGCCGAGTCGGCAGCCGCCGAACCGGACAGACTGGCCATAATGACGGCAGCAAAGATCGCAACGATCCCAAGCCCGCCGCGAATGTGCCCGACACAGGAGATGGCGAAATCGACAATGCGCTTCGACAGGCCTCCTGCGTTCATCAACTCGCCGGCAAGCAGGAAGAACGGAATCGCCAGAAGGGTGAACGTGTTGGCGCCGGAGATCATCTGCTGAGCGACGATCTGCGTGTTGAAGATGTCCATGTAGAGCATCAGCACGACGCCACAGAACATCAATGCAAACGCGACCGGCACACCGAGCGCCAGCGTGCCAAACAGCGTCACAAGGAAAACGGCAATCGTCATATCCGGCCCTCGCGGCCAAGCGCTGGGTCGGGCTGAACTTCACCGGCAAAATGGGCGATTTCCGCATCGCTCATCCGGCCCGTCACGATGCGGAACAATCGCAAGGTGGCGATCACGCCAATGCCGATGGATGTGAAGTAGCCGATGCCGAAGACCCAGATCATCGAGATGCCGACCACCGGCGCCGTCATGGAGGCGTTGATGGCGTGCTGTTGCCAGGTGCCGTGGAAGAACACGACGGCGCAGAGCAGGATGATCGCATTGGTGAGGCCCATGCAGATCAGGCGACCACGGCGGCCGAACAGCCGCACCAGCGTTTCCACGCCGATATGTCCGTGTTCGGCAAAAGCCAGAACGGCGCCGACAAACGTCAGCCAGACGAAGAAATAGCGCGACATTTCCTCCGAAAAGTTCAGGCCCGTGTTGAACACGTAGCGCAGCACGACATTGCCGAAGACCATCAGCACCATACCTACGAGAAGGCAGAACAGCGTGAACTCGATCGCCCGGGTGATCCAGGCGCTCGCGCGGCTCATCGTTGGTCACCGGCGTTCGACAGGGTGTGTTTCCCCACGGTCTCGTCTCCCTGGCCACCGCAGGTTGCTTGAACCGGCCAATGGCTTTGCACCGCGCATTCCGCAACGGCATCATTTTTCTCTTGAGTTAGATGGTAGCGTATATCATTGTCAATAAGAGTTGCTGATCAAAAGCAGTTTGCAATCGGAAGAATGAAAGAAAAATATAAAGATATTAAGGCAGTAACGCTCAAAGATGTGGCTGTCCACGCAAATGTAAGCGTTATCACAGCCTCGCGCACATTGCGGACCCCGGAGATTGTTTCGCCTGACATGCGCGACCGGGTGAAGAGAGCCATTGATGAGCTGGGTTATGTGCCCAATCCAGCCGCGCAGGCTTTGGCCTCCAGCCGCTCCAACATCATTGGCGCGATCATTCCTTCGGTCGCGAACTGGGTGTTTGCCGAAGTGTTGAGCGGGATGCTCGATGCGGCAGAGGAGACCGTTTTTGAAGTGCAGTTCGTGACCAGCCGTTATGTCACCGAACGTGAAACCAGTCTGTTGCGGGTTCTGGCGACCCAGCGGCCAGCCGGAGTCATCGTGACCGGACATGACCAGGCTGACGATGCGCGCAGCTTGTTGGAAGGCATGGGATGTCCGGTGGTTCAAATCATGGAGATCGGCCCTGACCCGATCGACATGATGATCGGTATCGATCAGGCGGCAGCTGGTTCGGCGATGGTGGAGCATCTGATTGCTAAGGGATACCGGCGGATCGGCTTTCTCGGTGCCCGGATGGATCCGCGTTCGCAGCGCAGGCTGGCTGGTTACCGTACAACGATGCAGGCGAACGGTCTCGACAGTCCGGACCTGATTCTCACCACACAGGAAGCGACCAGCGTTGCGCGCGGCGGGCAGATGCTCAGCGATTTTCTGGCTCTTGCCCCCGATCTTGATGCTGTTTTTTGCAATAACGGCGATCTGGCGCTCGGCGCGCTGTTTGAAGCTCAGCGACGCGGCATACGTGTCCCGCAGCAATTGGGTATCGCCGGTTTTAACGATCTGGATATGGAAGCTTCGGCTTTTCCTTCCATCACCAGTGTACGCACGCAGCGTTACGAGACCGGGCGCCGTGCGGTCGAAATGCTGACAGCAGCCATTACCGGAGAGAGGCCTGATCCGGCCATCGTCGACTTGGGATTTGAAGTCAAAGCGCGCGAGAGCACTGCGCGGTAGGGAGACAGCATCGTGCACGTACTCATCATCGGCGCCGCCGGCATGGTCGGCCGAAAGATCACCAATGCGCTCCTGGCCAATCCGGCAATTGATGGGAGCGCTGTCACGGCCATGACACTGGCCGACGTCATCGAACCGGCGAAACCGGATTGGCCGGCTGGCCGTGTTGACACGCTGGCGGTTGATCTGGCTGCTCCCGGTACCCCGGGGCGGCTGATTGCTGGGCGGCCAGATGTCATTGTTCACCTGGCGGCTGTGGTCTCAGCCGATGCGGAACGGCACTTCGACAAGGGCTACACCGTCAATGTCGATGGTACGCGCGCTTTGTTGGATGCCATTCGTCAGGCCGGCGAGAGTTACTGCCCCCGGTTTGTTTTTGCTTCATCCTTGGCGATTTTCGGTCCTCCTTTCCCTGATTGCATTCCAGACGATTTCGCACCGCAGCCGGCGACCAGTTATGGTGGACAGAAGGTCATCGCCGAACTGCTGGTCAACGATTACACGCGCAAGGGTATGGTGGACGGTATATCACTGCGTCTGCCAACCATCTGCATCCGCCCCGGCAAGCCCAACGCCGCTGCATCCGGCTTTTTCTCCGGTATTCTGCGCGAACCGCTGATCGGACAAGAAGCAGCCTTGCCGGTAAGCGAAACAACCCGCCACTGGCATGCGAGTCCGCGCAGTGCGGTGGGTTTCTTTCTGCATGCCGCTGCCATCGACACAGAAGCTTTGGGCCACCGGCGCGCGCTCAACATGCCCGGCCTTTCAGCAACCGTGGCAGATCAGATTGAAGCGCTGCGTAAAGTGGCCGGCCAGGATGCTGTTGATTTGATCCGCAAGGCTGAAGACCCCTTGGTCGCTGAGATCGTGGCCGGTTGGGGCGGGGATTATAATGCGACCCGAGCCAGGGAACTTGGCTTTACCGCCGAGCGAACCTTTGAGGAGATCATCAAGGTTCATATCGAAGATGAACTGGACGGCGCCGCGCCGACTGCAGAGGTGAGGGTGTAATGAGACAGCGTATTGCCATCGTGACAGGGGCGGGCACCGGCGTAGGACGCGCCGTGGCCTCAGCGCTGGCCGTGGAAGGCTGGTGCGTTACTTATGTCGGGCGGCGCGAGGCGCCGCTTGTCGAGACAGCGCAATCGGTTGATCCAGCGGGCGAGAAGAGCCTCGTTGTGCCGACCGATGTCACCGATGCCCAGGCTGTGGGCGCGCTGTTCGATCAGGTTGTGGCGCGGTGGGGCCGCGTCGATCTTCTGTTCAACAACGCCGGGACCGGTGCGCCGCCGGTGCCGATGGACGAGTTGGACCCTGCCATCTGGCGGTCGGTTGTCGATGTCAACCTGTCGGGCATGTTCTATTGTATGGCGGCCGCATTTCGGGTCATGAAGGCTCAGACGCCTCGCGGTGGCCGTATCATCAACAACGGCTCGATTTCAGCCACGACGCCACGGCTGAACTCCGCGCCCTACACCGCAACAAAGCATGGTGTGCTGGGTCTCACCAAGTCGGGTGCCTTGGATGGCAGGCCTTTCGACATCGCTGTTGGTCAGATCGATATCGGTAACGCCGCCACCGACATGACGCAGAGAATGAGCGATGGCGTGTTGCAGGCGGACGGATCGATCGCCGCCGAACCGGTGATTGACGCGGCCCATGTCGGACGTTCGGTGGCGCACATCGCCGATATGCCGCTTGACACCAATGTGCTCACCATGAACGTCATGGCGACCCAGATGCCGTATGTTGGCCGCGGCTAGAGCGCCGCACCGGCACCGCCGCATGACCCCAAGAACAACAATCCTTTGAGGAGACCGCCCGTGTCATCCACTCGCGCCGACAAGAAATTCCGCTCACAGGAGTGGTTTGACAACCCCAACAATCCCGGGATGACGGCGCTCTATCTGGAACGCTATCAGAACCAGACCTTCACCCGCGAAGAGCTACAGTCCGATCGTCCGGTTATCGGCATCGCCAACACCGGCAGCGATCTTGCGCCCTGCAACAAGATCCACCTGTTCCTGATGGACCGGATCAAGGCAGGTATTCGTGATGCAGGCGGTATTCCGATGGAGTTCCCGGTTCACCCGATCCAGGAAACCGGCAAGCGCCCGACCGCAGCGCTCGACCGCAACCTTGCGTATCTGAGCCTTGTTGAGGTGTTGCACGGATATCCGATCGATGCGGTGGTGCTGACGACAGGCTGCGACAAGACCACACCGGCCATGCTGATGGGGGCTGCAACGGTCGACATTCCGGCCATTGCACTCAACGGCGGCCCGATGCTGGACGGCTGGTGGAAAGGCAAGCGCGCGGGTTCGGGCACCATCATCTGGGAGTCCCGCCGTCTGCTGGCCGAAGGCAAGATCGACTATGATGAGTTCATGAACCGCGCCTGCGCGTCGGCGCCTTCGCTAGGCCATTGCAACACGATGGGCACGGCGTCGACCATGAATGCGCTGGCCGAAGCCCTTGGCATGACGTTGCCCGGTGCCTCGGCCATTCCAGCCCCGTTCCGTGAGCGGATGGCCATGGCCTTTGAAACCGGCAGGCGCGCCGTTCAGATGGCCTATGAAGACCTTAAGCCGTCCGACATCCTGACGCGCAAGGCTTTCGAGAATGCCATTCGCGTGAACACCGCCATTGGCGGCTCGACCAATGCACCCCCGCATCTTCAGGCCATTGCCCGCCATGCCGGAGTCGAACTTGATGTCACCGACTGGCAGGCCATCGGGTTCGAGCTTCCGCTGATCGTCAACATGCAGCCAGCCGGAGAGCATCTCGGCGAGAGCTTCTATCGCGCTGGTGGCGTGCCGGCTGTGATGGGCGAACTGCTGGCGGCAGGCCATCTGCACGGCGACATCATGACAGCCAGCGGCAAACCGGTAGCCGATGCTTTGGAGGGCGCGCGCAGCGAGGATGAGGACGTTATCACCACCGTGGCCAAGCCGCTGCGCGAAAAAGCGGGCTTTCTTGTCCTGTCGGGCAATCTGTTCGACAGCGCCCTGATGAAGACCTCGGTCATTTCAGAGGACTTTCGGACCCGGTTTCTGAAAGACGGTGCCTATGAGGCAAAAGCTGTCGTTTTTGAAGGTCCGGAGGATTATCACGAGCGGATCAACGATCAGTCGCTTGAGATCGGCGTCGACACGATGCTGTTCATCCGCAATGTGGGTTGTGTCGGGTACCCTGGCTCCGCCGAGGTTGTGAACATGCAACCGCCGGATGCGTTGATCCAGCAGGGCGTGAACCATCTGCCGACCGTTGGCGATGGCCGCCAGTCAGGAACATCGGAGAGCCCGTCTATTCTCAATGCTTCGCCGGAGGCGGTCGTGGGTGGCGGTCTGGCGCTTTTGCAGACTGGCGACCAGGTTCGGCTTGACCTCAACGAGGGCACGCTCAATGCCCTTGTGCCGGAAGAGGAGTGGCAAGCCCGACGCGAGGCCTGGACGGCGCCAGAGTTGGGGCACCAAACGCCATGGCAGGAAATCTATCGTGCCAATGTCGGCCAGCTTGCGCAGGGCGGATGCCTGGAGCTTGCCACGGCGTACCAGCGCATTGGGAAGGTTCTGCCACGCGACAACCACTGATCGGAGCACCACTTGGAAGTGGTGGGGTATCAGAGGAGGCCAATGTCGTCCGTCGAAGAGAACCGCGTGCATGCGGGCTCCGCAGCCGGCATTTGATCGGTGCTATTCCGGCACTTTGGGCTGGTGTGTTCACAAAGACAGATATCCGCTAGGATGCAGAACGCTTGGCAGAGCATTGGTTGCAGTGCCTTTGCATAAGATTTAAAGCCAAGAACGCACCTATACGCAGGATTTCATGCGCGACCTCTCCACCCTTCCGCGGTCCACCAAATCAACTATCGTACTTGCTACCGATAGCCTGCTTTTGCCGTTGGCGTTGTGGATGGCGTTTGGTTTCCGATTGGGACCGCTCGATCCGTCCAGCCCTCTGGGAGTCGTCGATCCACTGGCGTGGCTCGAACTGGCGGACATCGCGGTCATATGGCTTGGTTCGCTCGGTGTGCTGGCGGCCTTCAAGCTCTACCACATCAAGCTGCATGCGATCGATCTCGACGCGATCCGGCGCATCGCCTTCTGTTCTGCTGCCATCGGGCTTTATGCGGCTATTGCCGCCTTCTTCCTGCAGTCAGGATCGCCAAGGTCGATCCCTATCTTGTACGGCGCAAGTTTTTTCCTGCTTGCCGTCTGCGTTCGCATCGCTGCGCTACGCATCCTGCGCGGGCTGGCGGATATTGGAAGCAATCGAAAACCGGTTGCAATCTATGGTGCCGGCGCAGCCGGCATCCAACTCGCCGCTTCGCTCAAACAGTCCAGAGAGCTGGAGCCGGTCATGTTTGTCGATGACAATCCGTCCCTTCACAATGTGATTGTCTCAGGCATCCGCGTCAAACCCTTCCACACCCTCAGGAAGGCCGCCAGGCAACGGCGCGTCGAACAGGTTTTGATTGCAATCACCTCTTTGCCCCAGAGCCGCAAGGAAGATCTCGTTCGGGAAATGCGTGACCTTGGCTGCGAAGTGAAGGTCATTCCCTCCTACGTCGACCTCGTTTCCGGCAAGGCGACGGTGGACAGCCTCATCAGCGTGAGCCCTGACGAACTCCTGGGCCGTGACAAGGTTGATCTCGACATTCCCGAAATTGCCAAAGCCTACGCAGGACGCTCTGTCATGGTTACGGGGGCAGGGGGATCAATAGGGGGGGAATTGTGCCGGCAGCTCCTGGCTTGTGCGCCATCAGAGCTGGTTTTGTTTGAACGCAGCGAACCTGCACTCTACGAAGTCGAGCGCCAGCTTCGGCCTGAAGCCGATGAGAACGGCGTCGTCCTTCACGCCGTCTTGGGTTCGGTCACGGACCGGCCCGCCGTGGATGCCGCACTTCACAACCACGCCGTGGACGTGATCCTGCACGCTGCCGCCTACAAGCATGTACCGCTCATTGAAAGCAATGAGGTTGAAGGCGCGCGCAACAATGTTCTTGGAACGCGCACCATGGTTGATGCCAGCATCGACGCGGGTCTGGAGCGGTTTATCCTCGTTTCCAGTGACAAGGCCGTACGCCCGACGAATGTCATGGGTGCCACAAAGCGCCTCGCCGAACTGATTGTCCATGGCGCACAGCAGCGCTCGACCCGGACGCGGTTCTCGCTGGTGCGGTTCGGCAATGTTTTGGGATCATCGGGTTCCGTCGTTCCTCTTTTTTCCAAGCAGATTGCTGCCGGCGGTCCGGTGACGGTCACGCATGATGAGGTGACCCGTTTCTTCATGACCATCCCTGAGGCAGCCCGCCTCGTTTTGCTGGCTGGAGCTTACGCCCAGGGAGATGATCTGTTTGTCCTCGATATGGGCGAGCCGATCAAAATCATGAGCCTTGCCAAGAGAATGATTGAACTATCGGGCCGCACCGTGCGTGGTCCGGACACCCCGGAAGGCGATGTCGCCATCGAGGTGATTGGCCTGCGGCCGGGAGAAAAGCTCTATGAGGAAGTTCTGGTTGATGACAACCGGCTGATGGCCACGCCACACCCCAAAATCCTCAGGGCAACGACAACGGGATTGGCGAAGGACAAGCTCACCTCCATGCTCTTTGCTGTGGAGGACGTCGTTGCCCGTCGGGATAACGGCGCTGTGCGATCCATCGCGAGCGACTATGTTGATGGTTTTGCAACAAAGCATAGCGAATCCCAGATCGTTCCGTTTCCCCTGCGGAACGAAGTGGGGTAGGTCGCGCCGTCCCCAATTCTTCAGACAACGCTGTAATACCGAAATGCAGTGTTTTGAAGGCCTCCGGCTCGAAGACACGACCAGTACACAGACAACGGCGAGCTAACTTCTGACAATGAAAATCGTAATCACCGGAGCCAGTGGTTTCGTTGGATGCCATCTCGTCCCACGTTTGGATCAGCTCGGACATACCGTTGTCGTGGTAGGAAGGCGACCGCAACACCTGGCGAGGCTGTTTCCGGGTTTAATGAACGCTTCGTACGACGCGTTTGAATCAGCCTGTTCAGGCGCCGACATGGTTGTTCATTTGGCGGCAGCGAATAACGACAAGGCCCACGATGCAGCGATCTTTGAAGCTGTGAATGTCGATCTGACCATACAGTTGGCCGCTCGGACAAAGGCGGCTAAGGTGCCTGTCTTCATCAACGTCTCAACGTTTCATGCGTTGGGCGCATCGACCCGTCATGCGTATGGATTGTCCAAGCGACGCGCCGCAGAGGCAATCCGAAAAATGGATGGCATCACGGTTGTTACAGCATATTTGCCGTTGGTTCACGCCAGTCCATCCTTTTCTGAAAGCGACAACACAGGCCTGCACGGACAACCCGTAGACTGTTGGACAGGTTCCGCCAGGTTCCTTAACCGCATTCCCAAAAACGCGGCTGTGCTGATGTTCGCAGCACTTTCGGCGTTAAAACCCACCGTCCATATTGGGCGGCTGGCGGATTGGATCCACGCTGGAGCCAAGGAAGACCTTAACGGACGAGTTTTCCTGGCAGACGATCAGTCACGCAACCGGCTTTACAGTCTGTCTGCGCAGATCATGAACTGGTTGGCGGTCGGTGTCGCGATCTTCTTTCTCTGGTGGCTATACGTTGTGATCTGGTTAGCGGTACGCATGACGTCGAAAGGTCCCGGGGTCTTTGCGCAGATCCGCGTTGGCAAAGATGGCCGTCTGTTCATGTGTTACAAGTTTCGAACGATGCGTATGGGTACCCCGGATCTTGCGACCCACAAGGTCGATGGCGCTCAGATAACCGGACTTGGGCAGATCCTCAGAAAAACAAAGATCGACGAGTTGCCCCAACTTTGGAACGTTGCTCGAGGGCAGATGTCTCTGGTCGGGCCGCGTCCATGCCTTCCCGGCCAGACAGAACTCGTCGAGCTTCGGAGGAAGCACGGCATCCTTGAGGTGCGGCCTGGGATCACGGGCTATGCCCAAGTGAACGGTGTTACAATGCAAGATACAACGAAGTTGGTCGAGTTTGATCTCCTCGGCATTCGATCCAGATCGCTTGTAACTATGATCTCGACATTGATTAGAACGCTTCTGCCGAACCGAGCATCTCTTTGAGCACGACCGATCAGACGGGTGAGCCCCCATGTCATTGGCGATGACACCGACCCATAAAAGAACCCTTCTATTTGTTGTTACAGAGGAGTGGTACTTCCGCTCTCATCGAATGGACTTGGCTTTGGCTGCACTTTCAGCCGGCTATGATGTTCATGTGGCCTGCCGGACCTCCAGCGGTGTCGACTTGACCGATCGAGGCGTTCGTTTTCACAGCATCGATTGGTCACGATCGGACGGCATGATCAAGGGATTGAAGTCCATTACAGAACTCCAGAGGCTGATCTCCAAACTCCAACCGGACATCGTCCACAATGTCTCGCTGAAACCCATCCTTCTAGGGTCAGCGGCCGCAGTCGCTTCCAAAGCAAAGATCGTGAATGCGGTCACCGGACTTGGCCTGGCATTCAGCAGCAAGCGACTGACGTATCGATTGTTCGCCTTGGTTGTCGTTGCCTTCCTTAGCGTATTGAACCTGTTAAAAAGGCCATATTTTATCTTTCAGAACAAAGAAGACAGAACGCGCTTGGATCACCTTGGGTCCTTAACGCGGGACAGGGTTGAGGTTATTCGAGGCTCGGGAGTGAACACTGAGGCGTATCGCTTTCGTGCTGAGCCGGACGACGACACCGTTTGCGTTTCTGTTGTTTGCCGAATGCTATATCTCAAGGGTGTTGAAGATGTTGTAAAGGCATCCGAAATTCTGGTCTCTCGCGGAGTCTCACACTTGCTTCTACTAACTGGAGCGCCCGATCCTGAGAATCCCTCATCTATCGACGAAGACACCCTTTGGTCTTGGAATGAAAGGCCGCAGATTTGCTGGCAAGGGCATAGCGAGGACGTCTACTCAACGCTTGCTAAGTCACACCTCTCGGCGCTCGCTTCCCAGGGGGGAGAAGGGGTTCCTAAAAGCCTTTTGGAAGCGGCGGCCGTCGGCAGGCCGCTCGTTGCAACTGATGTTCCGGGTAACCGCGAGATAGTATGCCCCGGCGTCAACGGCATCCTCGTACCTCCTCACTCTCCAAGCAAGCTGGCGGATGCAATGGAGCGGCTTATTAAGGACCCGGCGCTTCGAAGGGTGTACGGTCGGGAGAGCCGAAAGCTGGTGGAGAGCGAGTTCTCTTCAACGATCGTCAAGACGCAAACGCTCAAACTGTACGAGCGTGTTGTGCAGTGTCGTTAGCTCACGGGTGACGGCTTGCAACGGTTCAGAAGACCGGCCCATTGATCCAGAACTCGGTCGACGTTGTTCGCATGCAAATCAATGCTGCCGGGAGACACAAGAGATGCTCGCTTATCGGCGTCTCCCATGAGCACCTCTAGCGCTGTGGCCAAAGCTTCAACGCGGTCGGTGCCGCGCACAAGCTGGCTATTGACGTTATCAATCAAAAAATCGGACAGGCCAGAACAGTCGTCAAAGGCAATGACTGGCAGGCCGTGAGCAATAGCTTCAATGGCGGAGAGACCTTGGCTTTCGTACAGAGAGGGCAGCACAAACAGCTGTGCTGATTGATACTCCTTCCCAACATCTCGTGTTGTACCTGCCAGAACAACGCGATCTTTGAGTCCTAGGTCTCGGACTTGTCGTTCTAAAGGCCCGCGCAATGGGCCTTCGCCGACGATACGTATGTTCCAATCAGGCTGTCGCGTCTTGATTCGCGCAAACGCCTCGACCAGCGTTGTATAGTCCTTTTGCTTCGACAATCGGCCAACGCTGAGGAGGGTCTTCTTGGAAAGACCTTCTCCAACGGTGTCAGCCAACGCCTCGACATGCAGTATTACGGGGTTGGGTACGACGACCATTTCCGACTGCAAAGGCTCAGGAAACAATTGCTTCACCGAAGGCGAAACAACCGTGATTGCATCAACGACTTTCGGCGCTAAGTGGAGCGAGAGACGTTGCAGAACGTCTATTTCATAATGTGCTGGCACAATGTGCTCGCTTCCAATCACAACCGCATGCATCCCTAAACTGGCAACTCCAACTGGCAGGTAAGATGAGTGCATGAATGCAACGCAAACCGACCCAGGATTGGACTTCAACATCTTTCTGATGGCCAGAATTCGTCTCATCGTTTCGACCGGTCTTGCCGGTCGCTGCGCGTCCCCGATGCCTAGGCGCGTCCAAGCAACGCCCTTGAAAAGGGGGTAAAATGAAGATGCTTGATCACGGTCAAAGCTTACCACCGCTATCGTCATACCACGATCTGACAGGCCATTCACAACGTCAACGAAGACGCGCTCTGCGCCGCCGCTGACCGTTAGTGATTTGATGAAGAAGATAAATTTGGTTGATAAATGACTCAAACAATTCTGCCTATTTGCCAAGCACCAAGATGCGCGCGCGGGGTGAAGATGCTCGGTTCGCAATCAAAGCATGGTCGTTGAATAGGGAGCCTATGTGCGCCGACATACCATTCAACGGCAAAGTGGATTTAATCTCATTGGGCGTAAACGGTTTTCAGAGCTTAAAATCAAGGTTCGTCGATCGCGTATTAAGAACTCGATCCCGATATTTGGTCAAATAAGCATGAGGCATTCACCAGCCGCGCCTTCTAGATGGATCACTAACGTGTCATGGACCGCTCGTGACGAAGCCGGCTTGGGCCTGTCGCCAGAATATGTCTCACACTTCGCAGAGGATACCTGATCCACAAATCAAACAATTTAATTGCAAATAGAAAGTACTGACGAGTAAAATGATAGTATCGCAAAAGCGGCCAGTTCAAAGCATAATAATACAGGCCTTTTTGTCGAAGATAGGCTTCTTGTTTTCGCACGACCTCGATCTCGGCGTCTTTGTTTCTGGCAGGCGACTTGTCCGGCGCCTCAGTGGCATATTGGACGAATACGGACTGGGACGTGCCTACAAATACGCCGCCCTGAAGAGCGAGTCGAATGGCAAAGTCGACGTCTTCCAAACGGCGCAAACGTGAATCAAAGCCGCCGATCCTTTTGAACGTATCAAGCCGAGCGAGCAAGCTGCATGTTGGAGTTCCAGCTCCAAAGAAACGGTCCGGCGGGCGTTCATAAACCAGGAGGTAATCGGCGACTTCTTCGCCCTTCGGAGGCATACCTTGCGATCCGATGGCATGAAGGGGGGTACGATAGCCGTTTGGGTAAAGACGTTCACCAGAACCGTAGCAGGCCACCAGCCTGGTTGCGCCAGCCTCTGCTTCCAGCACCCGCTCAACCTGTAGACGAACCCTGTGGGGTAAGCTCTCGTCATCATCGTCGAAGAAACAAACAAACTGTCCCTGAGCGTTGTCGAGCAATGTATTGCGGGCTGCCGCTGGCCCGCCATTCACTTTGTGTTTGACAAGCCGTGCTGGACACCTGCTGCCGTCGATTGCCGATTCAATCCGAGCACATGTTTCGTCCGTCGAGGCGTCGTCGACTATCACAATCTCAATGTTGGGCCAGTCCTGGGCCACGGCGCTGGCTATGGCCCGTTCAATGGTCGCCTGTGCGTTGAAGCTTGTTATGGCGACGGTCACCAATTCAGGCGGAGATGGAGCCATGCCTAGTGCTCTGCTTCCGATTGAAAACGTCGATAGGCCTGGTTCAAGCCAACCTGCGGCATAGCATTTGTGAGCCTGCGCACAACCTTACGCGGATGTGTCATGAGCAGCCAACCCGCCATGCTCGTCGATCCAAGAAAGCGGTGCTCAAGCCAACTGTACTTCATGTCATTCCATTGGCAGCTAAACGCATACTCGCCTTGGCTATCGAGAAAGGCCTTGTGTTTAGCCAACAGATGTTTCGTCGCTTCCTTCTCAATCGCAAGCGTCTTGTCAGAGGTGGGAGTCATGCGCTGCTCGACCAATGGCTTTGCGATCCCGGCAAAGTGTCCGCCCGCCATTGCCAGCCGAACGACAAAATCGGTGTCTTCGCTACGTCTGAAACTGGGATCAAACCCTCCGACAGCCTGGTATACCGCAGTGCGGGCCATTTGGCTGCATGTTGCACAACCGCCATCCGTCCCTTTGGATGGCACACCCATGAGTGTGCGTTTCACGACAG
>JANQJE010000116.1 GCA_028281795.1 Cohaesibacteraceae bacterium
GCAGACTCACAGCCACATCTCCGAACTTCACCGTTTCTCCCAGAACAGCACTTTGCGTCCTGCCGGCAAAGTCCGCGCCGTAGCGTACGGCCATGATCATCAGCGTTTCTGAAGTGGCCAGCACCGCACCATGCCCCGGCCGGGCATGATCGGCATGGCCATGGGTTACAACGGCGCGTGGTACCGGCTGAACCGGGTCGATAAAGAAGTCCCCCGGAATACAGTACAGGCCTTCCGGGCGAACCGTCATGAACTGGTCGGCACGCGAACTCATGGCACCCGATGTGGGGCGACAGGCGCCGAAAACAAACCCCTATTCGCCCGGTGCCCGAACCGGCGCAGTTCCGCTGCCCGGCTCAGGGCTGGCCAACGCCGCCTTCTCGAAAGCGTTGAGGCGCTTGTAGACGCTCATAAGCTCAACAATCGTCGTCCATGAATTCACCAGATACTGGAAGGAGCCTTCCACGCGGTTGAACGCCCGCATGATCTGCTGCATCACGCCCAGCGTAATCGTTCCTGAAATGATGGTCGGTCCGAGCGCAATGAACGGTACCAGATTGCCGATCTGAAGATAAAAGATGCGCACCACGTTGAAGTAGAGATAATTGAAATAGAGCCGGAAATAGTTGCGGCGGACGTCGGCGAAAAGTTCGACCAGTGTCTGCGGCTGTGCCCGTTCGGTGTAATCCTCGCCGAAGACAAGTTCCTTGCGGTAGGCCGCTTCCACCTTCTGGTTGTTGAACTCCAGCCCGGGAAGTCTGAATCCCACGGCCGCCAGAAGCACGGTCCCGAAGATCGACCAGACGATGGCTACGAACACGAGCCCCTGGCTGACTTCTCCGACAAGCGGAAGCTCGGTCACCGAGGCCGAGAGCATCCAGAGAACAGGAAGAAACGCCACCAGCGTCATCACCGAGTCGAGCAGCGCAACGCCAAGCCCTTCGGTGATGGAAGCAAAGCGCATCGTGTCTTCCTGAACCCGCTGCGACGCGCCCTCAATGTGCCGGACCCGCTTCCACATGCCCGTGTAGTAGTCGTTCATCGCCGTGCGCCATCGGAAAACGTAGTGGCTGACAAAGTAGCGGAAAAGAACGGCGACAAAGACATAGACAAGGGCGATCTGCAGGAACGTGGCAATCTGCATATAGTAGTCGCGCGCATCGACCGCCCCGGGGTTGCCAAGCGCCTGCTGAACCAGGTCGTAAAAGGTCCCGAACCATTCATTGATCATCACGTCCAGCTGGACGAGGAACCAGTTGGTAAAGAAGATCAGCGCCGAGCCCGCAACCGACCAGAGCTGCCAGGGGTGCGGCGCATACCACATCCAGAAACCGACAAACAAGGCGATCGCGCCGAGCATGAACTGGTAGAACCAGAAGGTTTCAGCGTTGACCCAGGAATCCTCGACCGGTGTTTCGCTTCCGCCCGGAATCGCCACATCTGGCGCAACGCCGCTGTCAAGCGAGACATCGACCGCACTCTCCACACCAAAGATGGGAGCGATCGACAGAAACTGCAGCCTGTCACCTACGGTTTGCCAAACGACAACAAGAGCAATTGCGTAGAGCGCGAACGACAGGAAAAACAGCTTCGGTTTGGGAAAGAAGGAGTGGAACATGACGGGTCGCTTCCGTTTTGGGCATCCTTCCCAACACGCTCTATCGGGCGTGTTGGATCAGATCGCAGCTAGTCGGCGGTGTAAGGCCCACGACCCGTGCTGAGCGCATGGTTGAGATAGTCCACCCGGTCCTGGCCCCAGAAAGGTTCGCCGTTGAGAACATAACCCGGCGCGCCCACGACACCCGCAGCGATGGCGTCTTCAGTGTTGCTGGCGATCTGATCGAGCGTCTCCTGCGCGGTGGCGGCAGCCATCAGCGCACCGGCGTCATGGCCGTTCTCATTCAGAAGTTCCCGGATGACGGCTTCATCGGCGATATCGCGCTCATTGGCCCAGCAGGCCTGAAACACGGCAAACATGAAGTTGGCCGGGTCACCGCCGGTTGCGGTGATCGCCGCGACGCAGCCATTGGCAAGGCCAGGATTGGTCGGGAAATGCGCAGGACGCGGATTCAAAGGAAGCTGACGAACGTCAGCGATGCGTTGCAACTCGATAAGCCTGTAGGCTTGGCGGGATTTTGGACGTTCCGGAATGGGCAGCGCGCCGGAGGTCGCAAACACGCCAGGCAGGTTAATCGGCTTGAAGTGGACGCTGGCGCCATGTTTGGCCGCCACATCAAGAAATGCCTTGTGCCCGAGATAAGAGAACGGCGAGATCAGGGAGAAATAGTAGTCGAGTGATGGGGCCATGGGCGGCAGATCCTTCGCGAGCAACCTTAGGGGTCAAAAGAACCCGATCTAGGCCCCAAAGGCCAGCCGCGCAAGCAGCCTACACGTCCTATCGCGCTTTCGTGATGGCCCGTGTGATACGCTCTCCTGCTCCAGTGGCAGGTTTTAATCGGTGCCGGTGGCCGCCAGTTGAACCGGCATCTCGTCATTATCCTGCTGCTTCTCTTTCAGCATGCCGGTAACGACCTCGACAGTCCGTTCCAGTTCGACAATCGCCTGTTCGATATCCTGTTTTTGCTGCTTCAGCACTGCGATCTGTTCGAGAAAACGGGTGCGTGCAACGCTGAGTTGGCCTGCCTGACCATCCTTGAGATCGTAAAGGTCCAGCATCTCGCCGATCTCCTGCAGCGAGAAGCCGACCTTCTTGCCCATCACGATCAGTTTGAGCCGGGCTCGATCCCGTCGCGAATAAATGCGCTGGATGCCGACACGCCGAGGTCTCAACAGGCCACGATCTTCGTAAAAACGCAGCGTGCGTAAGGTGAGATCAAACTCCCGCGCCAGCTCGCCGATGCTGTATTCCGTTTCTCGCGATCCTATGTCCATCAATGCCGTTCCTCTGCTTTGAAGACCTGTTGGGACGTGGAAAAGCTTCCACGAATCGTCCTCGGCCCAAGTGTTAGCACTGTACCTTTACGATAACGATAGATCAACCTCAGGTTGTATACAGACCGATATACTATCAGGACGTCAAGAGGAAACGTCCTTCACTCTCTCATGCAGTGGTCTCTCACAAGCATCAAGTACTGGTATCGGACGTTTACATTCTGGTTGTCTTTACGTCTCGTTTACCATGTTCGGGCCACTCTGACCGCCAGCATTTGGCCGGGGCGCGCCGGGCCTATGCGCGCGCACCAATGAGTAATTGGAGTCGGGATGGTTCAGCAATCCCAGAATCGGTGGCATGCGCCACCGCCAGAACAGTCCGGCCATTCATCGGAAACACCCAGTGTTGCCTCTTGGATGCAGGACGTTTTGGGCCGTCCGGCTCCCTCGCAGACCACAAGCTCCCAGCCCTACCACCCGAATCCTGTCAACGCGGGCTACGAGCGTGCCTCGTCACAGCCGGACGCGTCTCAACGGCTGGCGCCTGATCTCCAGTCACGCTTGGCAGCCATTGCGAAAAACATCCAGGCGCTTGAATCCAGAGTTGTGGGCGACCCTGCCCCGCATCACCCGGCGACCGCCCCCATGGGAGATCCGCTCGAGGCTTTGCGCCGTCGCAAAATGCAACTCGAGCGCGGGGCCGGTCAGCATCCCGGTCCGGCGCCTCACGCCACGATGGACCGCGCGCCGACGTACGAGACCACTGTAGAGGCTGCGCCGCAGTCTGCTCCCGATGGCATTGACCAACTGGCCACACATTTGGATGAGCAACTGTATCAGTTGACTCACGCGGTCAACGACATCCGCAAATTGGCCGAAACAAGCGCAGCCGGCCAGGCAGGTCTGAGCCAGAAGGTCGAAGCTCTGCAAAACCGGGTTGAGCGTCCCGTTCCGCCGCCCGTCACCGGGCCGGCGTTAGAGCCAAGTGTAGAGCCGAGTTTGGCCCAGCTCAGTGCTCAGGTCCGCGCTGTGCAGGATGCGATCTCGGCCATGCCGAAGCTGGAGGCGGTCCAGTCGCTGGAGGATGGCTATCGCCATATCCTGGCCCGTCTCGACGGCCTCAAGATGGATGGGACGCCCGACGATAAGATCGACGCGCTCTATGCCGAGGTCTCCAGCTTGCGTGAGGTGCTCGATGGACTGAGCAGCAGCGGCACGGCGTCGATGGTTGGCGAAATGCGCAGCATGATCGCGCAACTTGAAGCTCGTCCCAATGGGAATGGGGATGCCAACCGGATCGCAGAAGCGCTGGAAAGCGTCAAGGAGATGGCGCGTGGCGAAATGCCGGGCCAGGACTCGACCTTCATCAGGGAAGCAATCGGCTCCGTGGTCGAACGCCTCGTGGCGCTGGAGGCGCGCATCGAAGCGTTGGCCGCTGGTGCCGACGACAGCGTTGTCACAAAGCGGCTTGATGCTATCCAATCGGAAATGGCGCGGCTGTCCACATTTCAGGATGAAGCACGCGGCCTGACCAGCGCGCTGGATACGATCCGCCAGGAAATGCGTGACGCATCATTCTCTGCAGAGGGCCTAAACTTCGGCGAGCATTTCAGCACACTGCAGCGTTTTGAAGAGATGGCGAGCGGCTATACCGCCCAGGTAGCGGAACTTTCGTCCCGGCTGAACGCCTTGGACGGCACGCTCGACGCTCAAGCCGAGATGGCGCGTGAAATTGCAGCCCTGTCGCATCAAGTGAACAGCTTCACTGCCGCAATGCCGATTCGTGAAATAGAGCAAGCGCTGCTCGATCTCACGGGCCGTGTGACGGCCCTGCAAGAGGATACCGGCGCAGAGAGGCTTGCCATGGCGGTGCGCTCGCTGGGCGAGCGCGTCGAATCCTGTTTGAAATCGATTCCCAAAACCGAAGCCATCGTCGATGCTGTCGAAGCGCGTCTCGACAGCCGCATGGCTGGTTTAGACACCCGTCTGGACGGTTTGCACAAGGCCATCTCCAATGCCGATGCGCCGCTGATCGACCATCTGTCCAAGCGTCTTGAAACGCTGATTGCAGCGATGCCGGCACCAAGCGCGGATGAAGCGCTGGCATCGCTTGAGCGGCAGTTGGCCGACATCAATGCCCGCCAATCGCAGTCCGATGCGGTTTCCGGCGAGGAGGTTGCCAGCCTCCACAAAGAACTGGCTCGCGTCGGCGCCAGTGTCGAACTGGCCTCAAACCGCGAATTGCAGCGATCCATTGTTGAGCAGGTTCGCGATCTGGCTGACCGGATCGATGCCGCGCGCACCACCGGCAATGCCGATATCCTGCCGGAAATCGAGCAGCAGATCGAGGTTCTGGCAGCACGCTTCCAGTCACTCGGTCTGTTCGATCCGTCGACTGCGGCGACGGTGCCCGAATATCTGATCGAGCGTCTGGAAGAGCGGCTGGACGCCGATCCGACCGCTGCAGGTCTGGATGACCTCCAGACCGAGCTGGTCTCGCTGCGCGAGGACGCAAGCGACCAAGACAAGCGAATGTATGCCACGCTTGAGAGCATGCAAAGCGCGCTGGAAACGGTGATCGAGCGTATCGGTGCGTTGGAGACGGACGACAGAGCTGCCCGAACCCTGGCAAGCGAAGCTGCACGCGATCACCCCGTAGATGCGCCAAAGGCCCGTCAGCCTGAAAAAGCATCACTACACACATCCAAGCCAGACGTATCCAGGCCGGAAACCGCGATGGCCGAAACCGAGGAAGCAGCGCCCGAACCTGGCGATGCCAAGACCTTGTTGCGTCAACTCTCCGGTGCAATGGACGAACCTGTCAAACGCGCCGACGCGGAACCGCCTATGCAGGCTCAGCCTGCTGTTGCATCCACTCCCCAGACGGCCACACCCGATATTGCCAGTCAGCGTGCAAGCTTTATTGCCGCTGCCCGTCGTGCAGCCCAGACGGCCGCGTTGCAGGCTGGCGGCGGCGTGCCCCGTTCCACCCAGGCCATGCCGAGCGCTCTCGATACGCTGCAGCCATCACAAGACCTTGCCGATCCGAACACCCGCATTGAGCCAGACCTGGAACCGGCAGAATCCGACCTGCAACCCGCGCAGGACCCGTTTGAAGAAGCTGATCATCACGCTGGCGCTCGCGGCAAGAAAAAGAAAACGCCAAAGGCGGAGCAGGCAGGCAAACAGCGCTCCCTCTCGCGCGCCATGCTGGTTGCGCTGGTTCTGTTCACCGTTGGGCTGGGCCTGTTTGTCCTCAATCTGATCGCGCCCGTCGATCAGATCGGTGACAGCGTGATTGGTCCGGCTGAAGCACCGGCCGACGATGGGGCAGCCGCTCCCGTTCTCGCGCCGCGTGTGGTTGGCGATGATCCCGTTGAGGCAGGACGTATTCCCCAAGGCCCTGCGACCGCACCTGACGATCCGGTCGCCGCGCGTGATGTGCTCGGCGAGGCTCCGCAACCGGTGCCGGTACAAGAACCAGCTTCTCTCGTGGACAATCAGATAGAATCTACAACCAATGATGCAGCCGATGCAGTGGCGGATACACTGGTGACGCGCAGCACGGTTGGGACGGGCTTTGAGCGTGACCGTGGCCCGATCATGGCCGAAACGCCGCAGCTTTCCGTTGCCGCGCCCATCCTTCCACCACCGGCCAATGACCTGGGACCGCTGCTCAATCCGACGCCGCCACCATTGCCGTCCGCAACCGCCGACAGCCTGCCTGAAGCAATCGGCTCGCCGCGTTTGCGCGTTGCGGCGGCCAGCGGCGACCCCGCCGCTGAATTCGAAATCGCTGCCCGCTTCATGGAAGGGCGGTTTGTTCCCCAAGACCTGGCGGCTGCTGCTCACTGGTATGGACGTGCGGCCCAGCAGGGTATTGCGCCTGCCGCCTATCGCCTTGGCAGTTTCTACGAGCAGGGCCGTGGCGTTGAGCGCAACCGCGACGGTGCAGTCGCCTGGTACGAAAGGGCGGCGCTGGACGGGAATCCCCGCGCCATGCACAATCTTGCCGTGATGGCTGCGGAGGGTGCAGGGCAGGCGCCTGATTTCGCGCTGGCAGCCGCATGGTTCATTCCCGCCGCCAACCGTGGTCTGGCCGACAGTCAGTTCAATCTGGCTGTTCTTTATGCACGTGGTATGGGCGTCGAACGCGACCTGATGGAATCGTACAAATGGTTCGCCTTGGCCGCCAATGCGGGCGACAGCGAAGCCGTCAACCGGCGTGACGAAGTCGCTGGTGTCCTTGGTGAAGAAACGCTCGCCCTAGCACGCGCCCGTGTCGACAACTGGGTGCCCATTCCGGTCGAACGCGCTTCGGTTGAAGTGCCGCGCCCTGACGGCGGATGGGATGACGCTTCCACGCGTGCCGGTCTCTCGGTCGATGCAACGCCGGCTCAACGGCTTGTCGCTGAAGCCCAAAACCTGCTGTCGCAGCGCGGCTATGATCCCGGTCCTGCCGATGGACTGCTTGGACCGCGCACCAACAATGCCGTGCGTGCATTCCGTCAGTCCATTGGCCTTGGTGACAGCGATGTGATCGACCAGGCCCTTATCGACGCCTTGCGCGCAGGTACCAGCCTTTAGTCGAAGGTAGTGCCGATCCCGGCACCACGGAATTGACCCCTGCCCGGCGGGGGGGTCATAGACAATGCATGATGCATACGCACCCGCGTATGAACGCCCGCCTGAAAGTCGTTTTCTGACAATGCAGATTTATCTGCCCATCGCTGAATTGGCCGTAAACATGTTCCTGATCCTGGGCATGGGCGGCGCGGTGGGCTTCGTCTCCGGACTGTTCGGCGTGGGAGGCGGATTTCTTCTGACACCCTTGCTGATTTTTTCCGGCATCCCGCCATCAGTTGCGGTGGCAACGGTGACATCGCAGGTTGTGGCGTCATCCACGTCCGGTGTCTTGAGCTATTGGCGCAAGGGCGGTGTGGATTTCAAACTCGCCGCCGTCCTCTTGTGCGGCGGCATTATCGGTTCATCGGTCGGCGTCTGGCTTTTCTCCATTCTGCGCGCTCTCGGTCAGCTCGATCTCATCATCTCGGTGTCCTACATGCTGTTCCTCGGTATTGTCGGCGGCATGATGTTCTGGGAAAGCGCCCGTGCGGTTGTTCGCGGTGCGCGCGGCGGAACAGTCTCGACGCGCAAGCCGGGCCAGCACACATGGGTCCATGGTCTGCCGCTGAAAACGGCCTTCAAGAAGTCGCGCCTTTACATATCCATCATCCCGGTTGTGGTGCTTGGAATGATGATAGGGTTCATCGGCGCCATTCTGGGGATCGGCGGCGGTTTCATCATGGTCCCGGCGCTTATCTATCTGCTGCGTGTACCCGGTAACGTGGTCATCGGGACGTCGCTGCTGCAGATTTTGGCGACGATGGCCGTGGCGACGGTGCTTCACGCGGTCACCACCGGATCGGTCGATATCATCCTCGGTCTTATCTTGATGGTCGGCGGTGTTCTCGGCGCTCAGTTTGGAGCCTCGGCCGGACAGAAGCTGAAAGGCGAGCAGCTGCGCTTGCTCCTTGCCCTGCTCATTCTTGCCGTCGGCGTGCGCTTTCTGTTTGATCTTGCGATTGAGCCGGTCGAACTGTTCTCCGTTGTGGGGGTTGAAGGATGATCCAGCGTCTGCTTCTCACCCTTCTGCTCATTCTTCTCATGACGGCTGCTGCGCGTACTGAATCGCTGATCGTGACCCTTTCCGAGCGCACCGTGGACATCACGTCCAACTTCACTGGTTCGGCCATCACGGTTTTTGGCGCCGTCCGGCGCGACGCATCCACCGTGCCGCGGGCGTCCGACTACGATGTGGTGGTGACGGTTGTTGGTCCTGAAGCCGATCGTGTGACGCGCCTGAAGGATCGTGTGGTC
>JANQJE010000133.1 GCA_028281795.1 Cohaesibacteraceae bacterium
GGCGGCCAACGGGCCGCCTTTTGTTTTCAACGCAATAAACCGATCTTAGCTGGTCTTGTCCTCGGCCGGGGCGTCAGCTTCGCTCGCCGCACTCTCTGCTTCGGCCTCAGCAGCTTCGGCTTCGGCAGCCGCGGCCTCTGCGGCAGCAGCTTCAGCTTCGGCAGCCGCCGCCGCAGCGGCCTTGGCTTCATCCTTCGCAGCCTGAGCGGCAGCCTTGTCAGCGGCAATACCGGCGCGAACCTCGTCATTCAGCGCACGTGCGCGAACATTGGTCGCCTCGGCGATGCGTGCGGACTTACCGCGGCGATCGCGCAGATAATAGAGCTTTGCGCGGCGGACTTTACCACGGCGCACAACTTCGATGCTTTCCAGAAGCGGTGAGTAAAGCGGGAACACACGCTCCACACCCTCACCGTATGAAATCTTGCGCACCGTGAAGCTTTCGTTGAGGCCACCACCGGAGCGCGCAATGCACACACCTTCATAGGCCTGCACGCGGGTGCGGGTGCCTTCGGTCACACGCACGTTCACCTTCAAGGTGTCGCCAGGCGAAAAGGTCGGTATGGGGCGCTTTGCTTCAAGCTCTGCAGCGTGTTCTTTTTCCAGTTCAGCGATGAGGTTCATCGGCTGATCTCCATGTTCATCATCCAGAGGCATCGCAAGGGCCCTGCGCCAAGTGGCGCCAACTCAAAGGCCGCAGGATGCGTGCGTGTTGTGGGTCAAGCCCGTCGGTGATGGCCAGAGACATCCGCACTGGGACATCCTTTGATGGCCTACCCGGCGCGATATCGCGACAGGCGCACAGGCTGTGGCAATAAAAAAGATTTTCCGGCAGTCACCTACCGGATGAGCGGTTCGCATACACGAGGTATCCGGGCTTGTCGAGAGGGAGCGGTCAGTATCGCTCGCTCTGCGGCAAGCCATCGGCAATGGCGTAGTAGTCGCCTTTATCGGCAACAAAGATATGGTTGGCCAGCGAGAGGCCGGTGGGTTGATCGAGACTGCCGATATTCACGCTCATATCGGGACTTCCATCATCCCAGAACAGGGCTGAACCACAACGCCTGCAGAAGCCGCGCTGCGCGATATCCGACGAACGATACCAGGTAAGCTCTGCATCGGCAGCGAATTTGATATCTGCCTTGGCAACCACCGCCGCCACCTGAAAATGACCGCTCTGGCGGCGGCACTGGCCGCAATGGCAGGCCGACAGATCGGTCATCGCACCGTCGATGGTGAAACGGACGGCATTGCACAAACAGCGGCCTTCCCAGGTTCCCTTGTTGGGTTTCAGATCGGTCATGGCGCTTCCTTCAGCGTTTAAGCAAATCCGGCCGCCTCGCACGGGTCAACTCTTCCGACTGCCGCCGCCGCCAGTCCTCGATCTTCCTATGGTCGCCAGATCGCAACACATCGGGGATCGAGCGGCCGTCCCAATCGACCGGGCGGGTATAGTGCGGATGCTCCAAAAGACCTGTTTCAAAACTCTCATGAGCCCCGGAGGCCTGATTGCCCATCACACCCGGCAAGAGACGCACAACGGCATCGAGCAACACTTGAGCAGCGACTTCACCACCCGACAAGACATAATCGCCGATAGAAATCTCCTGCAGACCACGCGCTTCGATCACGCGCTCGTCCACACCCTCGAACCGGCCACACACGATCACGGCGCCGGGGCCATCAGCCAGATCACGTACGGCCGTCTGAGTCAGCGGAACACCTCGAGGTGACATCAACAGCCTGGGCCGGGGATCATCGCTCGCCACATGCCTGTCCAATGCCCTGGCAAGAACATCGGCCCGCAGCACCATACCCGGGCCGCCACCAGCAGGCGTATCATCAACGGATCGATGCCGGTCGGTTGCCGCGTCACGGATATTGTGAGCGTCAAGCGACCATACACCATCGGCCAGCGCCTTGCCTGCAAGAGCACCACCAAGCGTGCCGGGAAACATATCAGGGTAAAGTGTGAAGACGGACGCTTTGAACATCAGTCGTCATCCGCATCGCCTGGCTGGCCGGCCTTTGGCGGATCAAGAAGGCCGGCGGGCGGCGCGATGACCACATGGCCATCGCGCACATTCACCTCCGGCACAACAGCTTTGGTGAACGGAACGAGCACCGACGGCCCGCCCCTGTCGGGTTTGACGTCAAGAAGATCGCCTGCTCCATAGTCCGCCACCTGAACGATCTCGCCAAACCGGCTGTGGTCACCGAGACGGACTTCCAGACCGATCAGATCGGCGTGATAGAAATCGTCATCATCCTCCACATCCGGCAAAAGCGAACGTGACAGACCAAGTTCGACGCCGTTGAGGGCCGCAGCAGCCTCGCGGCTGGTAACACCATCGAAACTGACCACGACCATATCGGCCGTTTTGCCGGGCCGCATGGCGGAAATGGCAAGGTGCCCCTTGCCATCGGAACGCTGCAAAGGGCCGTACTCGACCAGACTTGCCGGATCATCACCAAACAGCTTCAATCGCACCGCGCCGCGCACACCGTTGGGTGCGCCAACGCGGGCCAAAACAATGAACGGGTCTGACGAACGATCCGGCATGGAACCAAAACCGGTTAGGCTTTCTCTTCCTCGGCTTTTTCTTCTTCGGCAGGCGCGTCCTCAGCAGCAACTTCCTCTGCCGGGGCCTCCTCGGCAGCAGCCTCTTCAGCCGGGGCCTCTTCGGCCGGTGCGGCAGCCGCTTCGGCTTCAGCTTCAGCCAGAGCAGCAGCCTTGTCGGCCTTTTCCTGCTCGCGCTCCTTGGCCTTCGCACCCGGCTCGGCCTTGTTCGGGTTGTTGCGGGCCGGACGCTTGGCAAGGCCTGCCTCATCCAGGAAACGCAACACACGATCGGTCGGCTGTGCACCAACCGACAGCCAATGCTGAATGCGCTCCACGTTCAGCTTCACGCGCTCCTCGGAGCCCTTGGGCAACAGCGGATTGTAACTCCCCACTTTCTCCACATAGCGGCCGTCCCGCGGCGCGCGCACATCGGCGGCCACAATGGAATAGTAAGGGCGCTTCTTGGACCCGCCACGGGCCAGACGCAGTTTGATAGCCATAAGTTCTGTTTCCTTCTGTCAGCTATTCAAGAATTCGGTTGGCGAAAGATGCCGATACACATCGGCGGTAAAACTGGTGACCGTTTCGGTCCGCTCGTAGTGTGCGCCAAGGCGCTCAGCGAGCTTGCGGGAGGCCGTGTTACCTTTGTCGATCAGGCTGATGGCCGTGTTCCAGCGAAGAACCTCATAGGCAAAACGAAGGGAGGCGCGCGCAGCCTCGCTCGCATAGCCCATGCCATGAAACCGCCTGACCAGACCCCAGCCGATCTCGGGCTCGGGCCATCCCGCCGGAAAGTGCGGACCGGCGTGACCGACAAAGGCGCCGGACGCTTTCTCTTCGATGGCGAACATGGCGAAACCGCGCAGGTACCATTGACCGATCCGCTGCGCCACCATCCGCCAGGCATCGTGGGGTGCCTTCACACCACCGATGAAACGGGCATTCTCCTCATCGCCATAAAGCTCCGCATAGCCCGGCGCATCGGCTTCTTTCCAGCCACGCAAGATCAACCGCTCCGTCTCCAGTGTCGGGACGGTCAGCTCATAGGTGGTTGTCATAGAACCACCTCTCCCGCGGAAGGCTGATGCCGATAGAAAAAGGAGGTGTGGCCATCGAACGTGATATCGTCACCACGCTGCGCGCCGAGCTTCTCGGCAACACGTTGCGAGGCGATGTTGTCGGGATGCGTCATGGAGAAAGGCGGATCCTGGTTCTCGACCCGGGTCCACCATACCAGCGCGGCACCCGCCGCTTCATGCGCGTAGCCTTGACCGGCAAAAGCCGGAAAAATGCTCCAGCACAACTCCGGCTCGTCCAGACGCACCGGATGCCACAGGCCTGCCCAACCGGCGAGCGTACCGCTGTCTTTGTCTTCGACGGCAAACGTGCCGTAGTCGCGCAACACCCAGGCACCGGACAGTGCTTCGAAATACGACCAGGCCATGTCGCGGCCGACGGCACCGCCACGATACCGGTTGGCGTCGTCATCAGCGAGAAAGCGTGCGTAGGCCTCAAAGTCGTCGAGCAACCAGCCTCGCAGAATCAGCCGCTCCGTCTCGAGCGTCGGGATGATGGCGGCACTTTCCATCATTTGCGCTTCTTCTTTTTACCGCCACGCACCTGACCGCCCATGCCGGGAAGACCGGGAAGGCCCGGCATACCAGGCATGCCGCCGCCCAGGCCGGGCAAGGCACCCGGTGCCCCCAGACCCGGCAGACCGCCTCCGGCCTGACGCGCCATCTTAGCAAGAGCGTCCGGATCGAGGCTTGGCGCCTCAGCACTGCCGGCCCCTCCCCCTGGAGCCGCCTGCGCCGCAGCGATCTCCTCTGGCGAGGGCATACCGCCCCCGAACAGACCACCGAGCATGCCGCCCTTCTTCTTGCCCATGGCCTTCATCATGTCGGCCATCTGCCGGTGCATTTTCAAAAGCTTGTTGACGTCGGCCACCTGCATCCCGGACCCCGCAGCAATCCGCTTCTTCCGGCTGGCCTTGAGAAGATCGGGTTTGGCGCGCTCCTTTGGCGTCATCGACTGAATGATCGCGATCTGCCGCGTTATCGCCTTATCGTCGATACCGGACTCATCGATCTGCTTCTTCATCTTGCCGATGCCCGGCATCATGTTCATCAGACCGCCCATGCCGCCGAGCTTCTGCATCTGCTGCATCTGCTCTTTGAGATCGTTGAGATCGAACGCGCCCTTTTGCAGACGCTTGGCCATCTTGGCGGCTTTTTCCGCATCGATGTCCTGCGCTGCTTTCTCGACCAGTGAGACGATGTCGCCCTGGCCGAGAATGCGGCCGGCGATGCGTTCAGGGTGAAACTCTTCCAGTGCGTCGGTTTTCTCGCCGGTACCGATCAGCTTGATCGGCTTGCCGGTGACGGCACGCATGGCCAGTGCGGCACCGCCGCGGCCATCGCCGTCCACCCGAGTAAGAACGATGCCTGTCACGCCCAAACGCTCATCGAAGGCGCGCGCCGTGTTGACGGCATCCTGGCCGGTCAGCGCGTCGACAACGAGCAGCACCTCGTGCGGATTGGCCGCAGACTCGATCTCGGCCGTTTCAGCCATGAGTGCTTCATCGACAGTGGTCCGGCCAGCGGTATCGAGCAACACCACGTCGTGCCCGCCAAGCCGCGCCGCATCCATGGCACGGCGCGCGATCTGAACCGCGCTTTGACCGTCGACGATGGGAAGTGTCGGCACATCAAGCTGCTCGCCAAGCACGCGAAGCTGCTCCATCGCCGCCGGACGCCGCGTATCCAGCGAGGCCATCAGGACCTTCTTCTTATCACGCTCAACGAGCCGTTTGGCGATCTTGGCCGTGGTCGTTGTCTTACCGGAGCCCTGCAAACCCACCATCAGGATCGGCACCGGTGGCACAGCAGCCAGATCGATCGTCTGGGCCTCGGACCCGAGCACCGCGACGAGTTCGTCATGAACGATCTTGATGACCTGCTGGCCAGGCGACACCGACTTGAGAACTTCCACGCCCACGGCGCGCGCACGAACCTGCTCGACAAAAGCCCGGACCACCTCCAACGCCACATCAGCTTCCAGCAGCGCCCGGCGAACCTCGCGCAGCGCATCGCTCACATCCTTTTCGCTCAGCGCACCACGCTTGGTGAGGCCGTCGAAAATGCCCGAGAGGCGATCGGAAAGGGTGTCAAACATTGCTCAAGTCCAGTCAGTTTGCCGAAACGCGTGAAAAACAAAGAGCCAAACGGAAAACGCACCCGCGGGCGCAACGCGCTGGCGGATGTTCACCTCCGGGGTCACACAACAGATAGGCGCCCCGGTCGGCTCATGCAAAACAGATGCATCAGCAAAGATGCGCCTCGCTAAGGGCTCGGGTGCACATTGTCAAGAATGGCGGGCTTTTCCGAAGATCAATCACAGGCAAGAAACAAGACGATCAGATCGAGTCTGCTTGCCGCCGCAGGCAACATAGAACTCCCGTAACGGCAAGTCGATTAGGATCGGAAGTATCATCAAAAGCGTGTGCACTAAGACGAATCACAGACGCTTAACACGTGGTTTGTTTTTTCCAATCTCGCCAGTGTGGCTGATTTATCGGCCCTGAATTGCCCTTTTATTGGCCAGCTGAAGAGCAGTGACCGCAAGGCAATCCAACCAGAGCGTCAGAGCCGGATATGCCTGACTCTGACTTTAGGATTAAGAAACAGAGGGTTAGCAGCTACCAGTCTTCGTTTGAGACCTGAATGGAAACCAGCCATCGATGATTTCAACAATCACTGAGCATTTATGCTGGAATCGCTAAAGACACACTCCCTGGAGGAGCGCATGCTGCCATCAGCCTTTCAAAAAGGCTCAAAGCGAGGAGGCGAAGATGCTTAGTCAATCTTCTGCCGTCCGACCGCAGCCGCTTCGGGTGTTGGTCGTCGACGACGATGAGCTTGACCGATTTGTGATACGTCGCAGTTTTAACGCCCTGGACGAACCGGTCGAGTTGATCGAAGTGTCCGATCCGCGCGAGGCTGTCGATGCCATCCAGACGCACGACCCGGACGTCACACTGCTCGACATTCAGATGCCCGGAATGAATGGGTTTGAGGTTCTCCAGGCTTTGGAGAAGGCCGATCAGGCGTCACTCGCCCAGCATACCGTGATGATGCTCTCCAGTTCGACCCGGCAGGAAGATCGGGAAAGGGCCATATCCCTAGGGGCAACCGAGTATCGGACAAAACCGTCGACACTAAATGATTACATTAGACTTGCCGAAGACATCCACACAGCGTACTTTCTCAATGAGTAATTATTCGTACTGATTAATTCGTACATATTGAAAGTGAGATTGTGCGTGGTTCTGAGTAGGGGCAATTCTAGCTGGGAGGCATATGGTTATGCCCGAGGCAATTCGAATACTTTACCTGGATGATTGCGACGTCGACCACCGGCTTTTGACGGCCTACCTCAACCTGGAAACGACGCATACATACGATGTAACACCCTGTCTGACCCTGGAAGAAGCTCGCACCGCTCTGCAAACCGGCGACTACGACGCTCTTATTCTGGACAACCGCGTCCCGCCCTTCGCCAGCTATCACGAACCGTACAAACACCTGAAAGCAGCGTTAGGACATAAGCTTCCAACGCTTGTGGTTTCAGCGGATGTATCTGGCCATGAATTCAGCGAAAGCATGCGGCAGGATCAGGAGATCGTGCTGGATAAGGCAGATCTGATGGCCGCTATCCAGTCCGGTATTCTCGCCGATTTTGCGGCTGCCAGGTCCTAGAGCGTTCTGTTCTTAGGTGGGAGCGGTTTGATGGCGGAGATTTTTCGTCTCCGGAAAGGAGAAGACCGCAGCGCGATGCGGTGGCATCGCGTGA
>JANQJE010000206.1 GCA_028281795.1 Cohaesibacteraceae bacterium
CACCTGCAAGAACGGCGGCCCAAGCAACATCGCTCACATCCGCCTCGCCTGCGCGTTCGAGCATTGCCGCAAGGCGCGGATGGGCCGGGCGCTTTGCCATCCGTGTCCCGAGCTTCGTCACGGCACCACGCGCGTCCAGAGCGCCCAGGTTTTTCAGCAGACGGCCTGCTTCATGCCAGGCTCGCTGCGGCGGAGGATCAAGATAGGGCAGACCATCGCGCTCGAGCGTGCCCCAAGCGGCCATCTCAAGACGCAGGCCTGCCAGATCGGCGTCCAGGATTTCCGGACGGTCCTGCGCCGGCCGTCCACCTTCCTCTTCGGCACGCCAGAGCCGGACGCAGTCGCCTTCGGCCATGCGCCCCGCGCGTCCGCGGCGTTGATCGATGGACGCGCGGCTGGCGGCACGGGTTTCCAAGCGTGTGATGCCGCGTACAGGATCATAGGCCGGTCGGCGCGCCAGGCCGGAATCCACCACGAACCGAACACCGGGTATGGTCAGGCTTGTTTCGGCAATCGCACTGGCGACGACCAGTTTGCGGCGGCCCTGCGCATCGGCGGCAAGCGCGGCATCCTGAGCACGGCGCGGTACGGCACCATAAAGCCCGTGCACGGCAACCGTGTCTCCCAGCTGTTCGCGAAGATCGGACACCGCCTGCTCGATCTCGCGGCTACCTGGCAGGAAGATGAGACCGTCGCCTTCAAACCGGCGGAGCGAACGGATTGCGGCCTCCACCGTGGCCTCGACGGGGCGCTTACCCGACGACTCATAATGGGTTGTCACCGGAAACATCGCACCATCGCTGATAATTCGTTCGCACCGGCCATTGGCCGACAAAAGACGTTCGAATTTCGCCCCGTCCACCGTGGCGGACATGGCCATAAGGCGCATATCGGGCCGTAAGATGCTTTGTGCTTCCAACGCCAGAGCCAGACCCAGATCGGCAGCGAGGGCCCGTTCGTGCACCTCATCAAAGATCACCAAACCGGTATCCGACAGCTCTGGGTCCTCGGCAATCATGCGTGTGAAAACACCGTCCGTCACGATTTCCAGCTTGGTCGTGGCGCCCACCCTGGTATCGAAACGCACCCTGTGGCCAATCTGCTGACCAACATCTTCGCCCAGCTCCGTGGCCATGCGGCGGGCGGCACCCAGGGCGGCGAGCCTGCGCGGCACGACCATGATGACCTTCTTGGCCCCCAGCCAGGCGGCAGACAGAAGCTTGAGCGGCAGGCGCGTCGTCTTGCCGGCGCCGGGTGGCGCGATCAGCACAACGTTCGCGCCAGCATCCAGAGCCCTGGCAACGTCAGGGATCCTCGCGTCGATGGGGAGAGATGGAGGACTACGATCAGCCATTGTCGGCGCGGTCCTTTGCAGATGTCGGGCTTTTGTCAACCTTAACTCACCATTAAAAGCGCCCTGCTACCGCTGATCGCCTGCGTTCCTTCCAGTGGAGTTGGCCAGATGACGAACCACGTCCCAGATAAGAGCATCCGCGCACGACTGTCGGCTGCCAAGCCGATGTTGATCCGCGCCGGTTTGCTCGGTCTGTGCCTCGGGATGGTCATCATTGGCCTGCTGCATAATTTCAACCGCTTCAAAGAACCGGAAGAGCTGATGCCCAATGCGCGGCCTGAGACAACAGGCGTGGGCCAGAGTGGCAGCGTCTCCGGTCAGCGGTCCGACCGGCTGGATTTTACCGGCTGAGCCGGCGCTCTTCGTCCTTGCAGTCTTACCCGGAATTCTCGCTGCGAGACGGGCGACGGACGCTTATCGGGACCCCAGCCAGCGCCAAGGCTGCGCGTAATAATGCTTAATTGGCAATAATCTTGTGATTTCTTTCCAGAAATGCGATAAATTGGGTCAGGAGCTCAATCATGCCGCGCACGCCTGGACACTCTTCGCCTTCTTCCTCCTCGGTCACCGAGGTCAAAGACACGAACAGCAACAGGAATGCGCAGAGTGTCGATCTGAAGGCGCTGGCCCAGCATCTGGGGCTTTCGAAAGGCACGATCTCCCGTGCGCTCAATGGCTATCCGGAAATCGCAGACCGTACGCGGACGCGCGTTCTGCAGGCCGCTGCCGAGTTGGGATACAAGCCGAATCGGGCCGCCCGAAGGCTGGCAACCGGGCGCAACGACCTGATTTCCTACATAGGTGTCGGTTCGGACTGGATGACGGTCGAGCGCTCGTTCCTTAGCGCGCTGTCTTCCACGCTGGCCTCCCACGGTTACGGTCTGATCGTTTCCCTGGCCGACACCATGGAGCACGCCGAGGAAACCATGCAGCAGCTGATCGCCGACAAACGGGTCGACGGTTTTGTTTTCAGCGCGCCGTATCCATCGGATCGCCGGGTTGCTATCGCGCTTGAACACGGTGTGCCGGCAGCCATCATTGGCGGGGACTCCATGCGCAGTTCGCATACGGGCTCGCTGCCCGTTATCGGTGTGAACGACAGCGCCGTGCTTGATGGTCTGGTCGACTATCTGAACTCGATGGGTCATGACAGCTTCGCCTATTTCGGCTGCGATGCACCGCATGCCATTCAGATGCTTCACGCTGAAACGCTGGCGGCATCGTGCAGCAATCGCAACACGGTGTTCACCCACGATATTCGTGCCGACATCGGCGTCGATTCAGAAACGGACAGCTCGGCATTCGTAGCCGAGACTGCAACGTCCCTCACCGCACGTGCCGAGCGCCTTTTGGATCTGAAACCGAGCCACCCGACAGCCGTGTTCTGCGGTTGCGAGCGCACCGTCGTGGCTCTCTATATGGCGGCGCGAGACCGTGGCCTCTCGGTCCCTGAAGAACTGTCCATCATCGGCATAGGCCCGAGCCAACTCGCATCCTGGCTTTCCGGTGGCCTTTCAACGGTAAGCTGGTCTTTGAGCGAGGCCGGACGACTGGGCGCCGATTGTGTGCTTGCGATGGTGGAAGGTGCCGAAGCTCCCGATATGGCAACAGGCATCGAAGCGCAGTTCGTCGCCCGTTCCAGTCATGGCCCGGCACCGCGTAGCGTGCGCTGACGTCTAGACCCGCCCGCAGAGCGATGCGGGTTCGCCGCCGGATATCTCCCCTCGTCAAGCTTTTGTGATGTGCACGTGTGTGCAAGCTTGTGCATGTGTACCGTTGTCCTCCAGACGCCCGTTTTGGTGTGCCGCGCCCACCATTTCGCAATCATTGAAAGCAACAACCGATGATGCCGAACTCCTTCATCCGACCTCTTCTTGTTTCCGCCGCGCTGTTCGCAAGCGCCAACATCGCATCCGCCGACGGTCTGGCTGATTTCGATGCTCTGGCCGACGCCGCCCGGGGTGAAACGGTGTTTTTTCATGCCTGGTCGGGCGATCCGACGATCAACGCCTACATCGCGTGGGCTGGGGAAGAAATCGAAGCGCGCCATGGAATCACGGTTGAACATGTCCGTGTCACCGACACCGCCGATGTTGTGGGCATTGTGCTCGCCGAAACGGCTGCCGGGCGCGACACCGGTGGGTCGGTCGATCTGGTTTGGATCAACGGGGAAAACTTCATCGCTTTGAAAGAGGCAGGCCTTCTTTACGCGCCCGACGGCGAGGGCTGGGCAGATCGCCTGCCGAACTGGGCGGTGGTCGACGTTGCCGGAAATCCATCGCTCACCACCGACTTCACGGTTCCGGTCGACGGGCTTCAGGCGCCCTGGGGAACGGTTCAGTTCTCATTCTATTATGACAGCGACGTCCTTTCACAGACACCAACAAATCTGGATGGTTTGCTTGAATGGACCAGGGCCAATCCAGGCCGTTTCACCTACCCGCAACCACCAAACTTCCTTGGCTCGACGTTTCTGAAGCTGCTTCTGGCCTACACGATCGATGACCGTGCGCGTCTGGCAGAACCACTCTTAGCCGATGAAGCTGAAGACGCGCTCACACCCTTGTTTGCGTTTCTTGACGAATTGCACCCTCATCTTTGGCGCTCCGGCCGCACATTTCCAGCCAACCAGGCTGCGCTGCGCCAACTTTACGCCGATGGTGAAATCGTTATCGGACTGGCCAACAATCCGGCCGAGGCATCCGGGGCCATCGCCCGCGACGAATTCCCGGCATCCACCCGCTCATTCGTGTTCGACGATGGCATGATCGCGAACTCCCATTTTGTCGCCATCCCCTCCAACGCCAACGCCCCCGAGGCCGCGCTGGTGGTCGCCAACTTCCTGATGAGCCCCACTGCCCAGTTGCGCAAACAAGACCCGGCCGTGTGGGGTGACTTCACCGTGCTCGACGTTTCCGCGCTCGATCAGAACATCCAGGATGGCTTTGCCGCGCTTGATCTGGGCCCGGCCACATTGACGCCGACTGAGCTGGGCCCGGCAATTTCCGAGCCGCACACAAGCTGGCTCACCGCCATCGAGGAGATGTGGGCGGCGCGCTACCAGGGCGGCTAGCACGACTGCGGACCGCGAGCATGCCAACCTGGCTGCGCCTGGCGCCGGGGCTGACCATCGCCCTTCTCATCGTCCCGGTCGCCGCCGGGCTTATGGCCGCGTTGTTGCCCGCCTTCGGTTACTTTCCGCCTCTTGGAGGCACACGTTTTTCGCTTCAGCCCCTGACCGACGTACTGTCGGCACCCGGGATTGGGCGGTCCTTGTTTGTAGCGGCTTTTGTCGGCTTTGTGTCGCCGCTCATCGCACTGGCACTGACCTTCGTTTTGCTTGCCTGTGTCTGGGACACCAAGGGTCTGCACGCCGTTCGCCGTCTGGTGGCGCCGTTGCTTTCGGTTCCCCATGCTGCTGCGGCCGTTGGCCTTGCTTTCCTCATTGCACCGTCGGGATTCCTGTTCCGGCTCATCTCGCCTGACCTGTCCGGTTGGGAACGCCCACCAGACTTCCTAATCGTCAACGACCTCTGGGGTCTCTCCATGATGGCCGGTCTCGTCGCCAAGGAGATGCCGTTTCTCCTTCTGATGGCGCTTGCCGCTTTGCCGACACTGGATGGGTCGCGGCGGCGCATGGTCATGTCATCGATGGGTTACGGCCGTGGAACCGGCTTTTTCATAGCCGTTGCGCCGCAACTCTACAGGCTCATCCGGCTGCCGGTTTTCGCCGTGATCGCGTATGCTTCCTCAGTTGCCGATGTTGCCATCGTGCTTGGGCCCACAACGCCTGCCCCACTGTCGGTTCGCATCCTGGAATGGGCGTCCGACCCCGAACTGGCCACACGGTTCACGGCCGCGGCAGGCGCCCTGATTCAGGTCGTTCTAACCCTGATGCTGCTGGGCGTTTGGATACTCGGCGAGAAAGCGGTGAGATTTTTCTGGTTGCGGTTCATCGCGTCAGGCATTCGCTCCGGTGGCGGAAAACTGCCGCGCGTGATCGGCCTGACCTTATCTCTGTTACCGATGCTGGCCATTGCTTTCGGCCTGGCGCTCCTGATCATCTGGTCGTTTGCCGGACGCTGGCGCTTCCCTGATATTCTACCCGCAAGCTGGAGCCTGCGCGCCTGGGAACAGCTGGGCGGCGGCGCCATGGAGCTTGCCGGCACCTCCCTGGTTGTGGCGGTGGTGCCGACCATCATCGCCGGGCTTCTGATCATCGGATGTCTTGAAGTGGAGCATGCAACCGGCAAGACCGGGGGCAGCCGATCACTGCTGATCCTCTACGTCCCGCTTCTCGTGCCGCAGCTCACGTTCCTGTTTGGTCTGCAATTCCTTAGCATCGTGTTCCACGTCGATGGCATGATCACGTCGGTCATGTTCGCGCACCTTGTTTTCATCCTGCCTTACATGTTCCTGTCGCTCGCCGATCCTTACCGACGTTTCGACGGACGCATGCTGGAAGTGGCAGCCGGTCTTGGCATGGGCTACTGGCGGCGGCTCCTTCAAATCCGCCTGCCCATGATGATCGGCCCGATCCTGACGGCGCTGGCCATCGGCATCGCCGTGTCCATCGGTCAGTATCTGCCAACGTTGCTCATAGGTGCGGGCCGGGTACCGACCCTCACCACCGAAGCCGTTGCCCTTTCGGCTGGCGGCGATCGCCGCGCGCTGGCGGTCGCGGCAAGCCTGCAGGCGCTTCTTCCCTTTGCAGCCTTCTGGGTCGCGCTGGCGGTCCCTACGTTTCTTGCGCGCAAGCGGCGGGGTATGCAAATCCGATGAAGATGAAGCCGTCCGCCGCCGACACTCTTGCGCTCGATGCTGTCACCATCGGTTTGGATGGGCAGACGCTGATCGACATCTCGGCCCATGTCGCACCCGGCGAGGTTCTGACCGTCATGGGTCCGTCAGGTTCGGGCAAGTCAACGCTGCTGCATGCGCTGGCCGGCTCGCTGGCGCCTGTTTTCGAGCTGTCCGGGTCGGTTCATCTGGGTGATGTGGACCTGCTGGCGCTTCCGGCTGAAACGCGACGTATGGGCCTGCTGTTTCAGGATCCGCTGCTGTTTCCGCACCTTTCTGTCTGCGGCAACATGATGATCGCTATCCCCAGGCCGGCATCCAAAGTGCGGAGTGAGCGCCAGAAGCTCGCCGAAGATGCGCTGTGTGCCATCGGGCTCGCCGGGTTCGGACCACGCGATCCGGCAACACTGTCAGGTGGTCAGGCCGCTCGTGTGGCCCTGCAAAGGACGCTGCTGTCCCAACCGCGCGCATTGCTCTTGGATGAACCGTTTTCGAAGCTCGACGCCGCGCTGCGCCAGGATATGCGCAGGCTGGTTTTCGACCATGCCCGCGCTCGCAACTTGCCTGTGATCCTCGTCACCCACGACCCGGCGGATGCCGAAGCCGCCGGCGGCGAGGTTTTCACGCTGGACTAGGGTTAGGACCTAGAGAAGCGGACCACGCTCCTGACCCGGCAAGGCATCGAGTGTGCGGGCCAGCGCTGCCAGATCGCTGTCGCGGGACAGGCGATGATCGCCGTCCTTGATGAGCGTCATCACGACATCTTCCCCGGCTAGGGCATCCATTAATCTGAGAGCATGGGTATGAGGCACATCGGGATCGGCAACCCCCTGCAGGATGCGGACCGGACATGCCGTCTCGATCAGACTGTCCAGGATCAGATGCTCCCTGCTTTCGTCGATCAGATTGCGCGTGATGATTGTCGGCTCCGGATCATAGGGACTTGGCTGGACCAGCCGTCCGTCACGCAGGATGGTGTCGCGCTCCACTTGGGAGAATTTCGGCCACATCAGCTCCTGCGTGAAGTCAGGCGCAGGGGCGATCAGCACGAGCGCCTTGATGCGGCCGGCGCGACCCTCGACCTTCGCTCTCTTTGCTTCATCCATAGCCAAAAGCAGCGCAATCCATCCACCCATGGATGAGCCGACCAACACCACATCACCGGGCGCCTCGGCCTCGATCATAGTGGCAGCATCGTCGCGCCAGGCTCCGATCGTGCCGTCGGCGAACGCACCGGTGGACTGACCATGACCGCTATAGTCGAAGCGCAGGCAGGCCTGCCCGCGCTCTTTGGCATACTCTTCAACGCGCATGGCTTTAGACCCCGTCATGTCAGACCGGAAACCGCCCAGCCAGATGAGCGTAGGGCCGTTGCCCTCTGTTTTCTCGTAGGCAAGCCTGTTGGTACCGCGATCAAGGAAGGAAGGGGCCATTGCGTTGCGCCGTTTTTGCGTTTCAGTGGGCGGCGGTATAGCAAGCTGCGGAACGTTCTCAACCTCATTGGCGGCCGTCTTGCGCGTTTTACAGATTGTTCCAGAACTTGAGACCGGCGGAGCGGAACGCACCACAATCGATATCGCTCACGCGCTGGTGGACGCGGGCGATGAGGCTTTGGTGGTGAGCCAGGGCGGCCGTATGGCGGCCGACCTTCCCGGCGCGGCCAGGCACATCAAATTGCCTGTGGCCTCCAAGAACCCGTTGACGATGCTGGCCAACGCCAGGCGCATCGGTGCGCTCTGCCGGCAGGAAGGCATTGATCTCATCCATGCTCGCTCGCGGGCACCGGCCTGGTCGGCCCTGATGGCGGCGCGCGGCGCCAACCTGCCTTTCGTCACCACCTATCATGGGGCCTACAAGGCACGCACAGGTCTGAAGCGCTGGTACAATTCGGTGATGGCGCGCGGCGATGTCGTCATCGCCAACTCCCAGTTCACCGCTGACAGCATCGCCGCGCAATATCCTTTTGCCCGCGACAGGCTGACCGTGATTCCACGCGGAACCGACTTTGCAAGCTACGAAAAACCGGTCCAGCCCTACGACTGGAACCTGCCCGAAGGGACCCGCATCGTCGTGCAGATAGCCCGGCTCACCGAATGGAAAGGTCAAAGCGTCTCCATCGGTGCACTGGCCGGTCTTCCCGACGACATTCATCTTGTGCTGGCCGGCGACGACCAGGGCCGGACCGACTATCGCGAGAGTCTGATCCGGTTGGCCGAACGGGCCGAAGTGCATGACCGCGTCCATCTGGTCGGCCATGTAGACGCGCCGCGTGCACTGGCTTCAGCGGATGTCTGCATCGTGCCATCAACCGAGCCAGAGGCCTTTGGCCGCGCGGCTGTGGAAGCACAGGCAGCAGGCGTGCCTGTCATTGTTTCCCGGCTCGGTGCTGTACCTGAAACCGTGCTCGCGCCACCCATGGTTGATGAGACCGAGCGCACCGGCTGGCATGTTCCCGCTGGCGAGACCGGACCGCTTTGCGACGCCATCAAAACCGTACTCGCTCTTGAACCAACCTCCCGTGATGCCCAAATCCAGCGGGCCAAGCGGCACGTCCATGACCGCTTCTCGCTTCAGGCCATGTGCCAGGCAACCCTCGCCGTGTACCGGCAATTGGTGTCCTGACAGGCCCTGATCACGCGAATAGCGGGCATTTTTCCCTCAAACCACCTCAAATACGTGCTCATACCCGCGCGCAATCTTGCCAGAACCGCGCGCTTGCGGCACATATCGACACCCTTATTGCAAACGTCCCAGGAGACCAACGCCATTCGCCGTCCACACCGTTCCCAAGCCACCGTCAAAGAAGGCCCGCGTATCAACGACAAAATCCGTGTTCCCTCCGTTCAGCTCATTGATGCTGAAGGAGACAATCGCGGTGAAACCGACACACGCGAAGCTCTCGAACTTGCTCAGTCCGCCGGCCTCGATCTGGTCGAAATCTCGCCTAACGCCCAGCCACCGGTCTGCAAGATCATGGATTACGGGCGCTTCAAATATCAGCAGCAGAAGAAGGCTGCCGAGGCAAAGAAGAAGCAGAAGACGGTCGAGGTGAAAGAGGTCAAGATGCGGCCGAACATCGACACCCATGACTATGAGGTGAAGATGCGCAACGTCCGCCGGTTCTTCAACGCCGGTGACAAGGTAAAGGTGACCTTGCGTTTCCGGGGCCGGGAAATGGCCCATCAGAATCTTGGCATGGATGTGCTTATGAAGGTGAAGGCCGAGACTGAGGAGTTTGCCAAGGTGGAAAGCCATCCGAAGATGGAAGGCCGCCAGATGACCATGGTGCTCGGACCCATCCCTGCCATGGTCGGCAAGATCGACGTCAAAGGCGAACCGGAAGTCGAAGCCGATGATGGGCCGGACGACGCCGAGGACTAGACTTCACTCGATACCTTAAGCGTCTTGGAGCAGGTTGAAGATGGCGTCAGAGGTCATCACCACCGAACGTCTAACCCTGCGCCGCGCTTGTGAGGATGATCTCGAGGCGCTTTATGCTGTCTTCAGCAATCCCGATGCCATGCGGTATTGGGACACGCTGCCGCACGAAGACAGAGAGCAGACCCGGCGTTTCATGAGCCGGATGATCAAGGCATCCGAGACGAAAAGCGATGATTTCGTCGTCGAACATCAGGGCCATGTGATCGGCAAAGCAGGTTTCTGGCGCCGCCCGGAAGTGGGCTACATTCTGCATCCCGATCATTGGGGCAAAGGTTTCGCGCGGGAGGCGCTGACGGCACTCATCGCCCGTGCCTTCGATTACCATTGCTGGCCGCACATCACGGCTGAAATCGATCCGCGCAACGACCGCTCGCGAAACCTTCTCACCGGTCTTGGATTCACCGAAACCGGCTTTGCGGAAAAAACGCTCAAGCTTGGCGACCTATGGGTCGATAGCGCCTATTTCAGGTTGGACAATCCATCGGACGCCGCCGGCGCATGAACCCAGTCTGAAAAGCTTGCGTGCCTGACGCTTTGACGTTATAGGCAGCGTTTCATCAGTGAGCCGGCCAGTGTTGGGCTGCCGTGTTGGCTGAACCGCTCAAGCCAGATTGCAACATCAGGCTGCGTACCCCTCGCCCGTGCGGTGTTTTCGCTCGGGCCAACATGAGATGAGCAAATGCCCAAGATGAAGACCAATTCGGGCGCGAAAAAGCGCTTCAAACTGACCGCCTCTGGCAAAGTCAAAGTTGCCCAGGCCGGAAAACAGCATGGCATGATCAAGCGGACGAACAAGTTCATCCGTCAGGCCCGTGGCACGATGGTGATGGCGGAGCCCGATGCAAGGGTTGTGCGCAAACACTTCCTGCCGAACGGCTGATCCCCTTCCCTTTTCCGGAGAACCATCATGTCTCGCGTTTCCCGCGGCGTTACAAACCACGCCCGCCACAAGAAAGTTATCAAGCAAGCCAAAGGCTATTACGGCCGTCGCAAGAACACGGTCCGTGTTGCGATGCAGGCCGTGGAGAAGGCAAACCAGTACGCCTACCGCGACCGCCGCAACAAAAAGCGCGCGTTCCGCTCGCTTTGGATTCAGCGCATCAACGCCGCCTGCCGCGAGCAGGGGCTGACGTACGGTTCCTTCATCAATGGTCTGACCAAGGCAGGTGTTGAAGTGGATCGAAAGGTGCTTGCCGATCTTGCCGTTCACGAACCGACGGCTTTTACCGCGCTGGTCGATCAAGCCAAAGGCGCGCTGGCCTAGATTTCCTCATTTGAGACCACATTCCAAACCCCGCCAGCGCCCGTTGGCGGGGTTTTCTCTTTGCCTGCGGGGGTCACCCGACAGATCGATGCCTTGCAGAATTCGGTGCTGCCGTTACAACCCCGCCAGATCCTTCAGAAAGCCGGATTGACCATTCATGACCGACGCCGCCACCCCTTCCGCTATCGATGCATTGGAAGCCGATGTAATGGGCGCCATCGAGAGCGCTGCAGACGAGACTGCGCTGGAAGCCGTGCGCGTTGGTGCGCTCGGCAAGAAGGGTTCGGTCTCTGAACAGATGAAGACGCTGGGGAAAATGTCGCCAGACGAGCGTCAGGTCATGGGTCCGGCGCTCAACGGCCTTAAAACCCGCCTGACCGATGCGATCAACGCCCGCAAGGCTGCGCTGGAAGATGCCGCGCTCGATGCGCGCCTCGCGGCAGAGACCTTGGACGTTACCAAGCCTGTTCTCGTCGGCCCGACGGCCGAGGGGCGTATTCACCCGGTCAGCCAGGTGATCGACGAAATCACGGCCATTTTCGGGGATATGGGTTTTGCGGTTGCCGAAGGCCCGGACATCGAAACCGATGAACTCAATTTCACGGCGCTGAACTTTCCGGAAGGTCATCCGGCGCGGGAGATGCACGACACGTTCTTCTTCAATCCGAAGGACGATGGCGAACGCCTGCTTTTGCGCACGCATACATCGCCCGTTCAGATTCGCACAATGCGTGAACAGGAACCGCCAATCCGTGTGATTATTCCGGGCCGGACCTATCGCTGCGACAGCGACCAGACCCACACGCCGATGTTTCACCAGGTCGAAGGGCTGGTTATCGATACGTCGAGCCATATCGGCAATCTGAAATGGATTCTGGAAGAGTTCTGCAAGAGCTTCTTCGAAGTCCCGACCGTGAAGATGCGGTTCCGGCCTTCCTTCTTCCCGTTCACCGAACCATCGATGGAAGTCGACATTGGCTGCGACCGTTCGGGCAGCGAGGTCAAGCTGGGCGAAGGCGACGATTGGATGGAAATCCTGGGCTGCGGCATGGTTCACCCCAATGTTCTGCGCAATTGCGGGCTTGATCCGGATGTCTATCAAGGCTTCGCCTGGGGCATGGGCATCGACCGGCTTGCCATGCTGAAGTACGGCATGCCGGACTTGCGTGCCTTCTTCGAAGCGGATGTACGCTGGCTGAAGCATTACGGCTTCCGCCCGCTGGACATGCCGAGTCTTATCGGTGGCCTTAGCCGTTAGACCGGCCATCAGTCTTAGCGTTTCCTTACGGCAACCCCAGAGAATGAAGGTGACCGCTTAGCCGTTTCTTGGTGCGCCTCATGGTAGCGATCCCCATCTGTTCAGATGACGGGATGATTGTTATGCGCGGCCTGCTCCTTGCTCTTGTTGCCTTTGTTGCAGGCTACGGCACCGCTTTGACGACAAGCCAGCAGCCGGGTGAGCAAGCGCCGCAAACAGCGATGCAGGGCGAACGATCCCAGCTGGCCGTGGATAACAGCCGATCATCAGGGCGCGAGCGGTTTCAGGTTGGCCAGGACGGTCATGTCCTCACTGTTGCCGATATCGATGGCCGCTCGATGGAGGTGCTGGTCGATACCGGCGCTAGCACCATCATGCTGCGTGAGAGCGACGCGCGCCGCGCCGGCTATCGATTGCAGAACAGCGACTTTTCCACGCGGGTCAACACAGCCAACGGCCAGACCTATGCTGCCCCGATCGTGTTGCGGGAGGTGGAACTGGGCTCGATCCGGGTGCGCGACGTCCCTGCTCTCGTGGGGCGTGATCATCAATTGGGCGTGAACCTTCTGGGGATGACGTTCCTAAGTCGTCTGGACAGTTTTCGTTTTGAAGGCCGCGAGCTGATCTTGGAAAACTAGAAGCCAACCGATAGAGCTTCCATGCGTTCCGAGCTCTTCAGGTGGCACCATGATTTTCCCTCCCCCCGTTTCCGATCTTCGACCCAATACAGATGCGTTTGAAACGACACCGCTGGTGAAACCGACGGGGTTTCGGGAGTATGACGCGCGCTGGTGGTTCGGTCATCCCGGCTCGGATGTGCCGCCGGAGCTCAACCTTATGGGCGTTCAGGCATTGGGCGCAGGGCTCGGGACCTTGATGCACGAGCAGGGCGTGCGGCCGGACATTGTGGTCGGCCATGATTTTCGCAGCTACTCGTCATCGATCAAATATGCACTCATCACCGGACTGATGGCATCGGGCATCAAAGTGCATGATATCGGTATGGCCCTGTCGCCGATGGCCTATTTTGCCCAGTTCGAGCTCGATATTCCTGCTGTTGCTATGGTGACCGCCTCGCACAACGACAATGGCTGGACCGGCGTTAAAATGGGGACCAGCCCGCCGGTCACGTTCGGGCCGGATGAAATGGGCCGTTTGCGTGACATCGTGCTGAACAACACATCCGAAGCACGCTCCGGCGGCGGCTATCGGTTTGTGTCCAACTTCGCCGAAGCGTATCTGGATGATCTCGCGCGCGGTGAAATGCTCAGCCGGAAGCTGCGGGTCATCTGTGCCTGCGGCAACGGCACAGCCGGTGCTTTCGCCCCGCATCTGCTGAAGCGGATCGGCTGTGATGTCGTGCCGCTCGACGTCGAACTTGACCACACGTTCCCGCGCTACAATCCCAATCCTGAAGATATGGAAATGCTGCATGCAATGGCGGATGCCGTGCGCGAGCATCGGGCGGACATTGCTCTTGGCTTCGACGGCGACGGTGACCGCTGCGGCGTTGTTGACAATGAGGGCAACGAGATTTTCGCCGACAAGATCGGCGTCATGCTTGCCCGCGATCTCTCCGCACAGCACCCGAACGCAACCTTCGTGGCCGACGTCAAGTCCACCGGCCTCTTCCTGACCGACCCGGTTCTGCAGGCCAACGGAGCGCGTGCAGACTACTGGAAGACGGGGCATAGCTACATCAAGCGCCGCGTCGCCGAGACCGGAGCACTGGCCGGCTTTGAAAAATCTGGCCACTTTTTCTTCAACGATCCAATCGGGCGCGGCTACGATGACGGACTGGTAACGGCGCTTGCGGTTTGCCGGATGCTGGAAAACAACCCGGCCAAGTCGATGGCCGACCTTTACCGGGATTTACCGCAGACCTGGGGCTCACCAACGATGAGCCCGAAATGCGCCGATGAAACAAAATACGGTGTGGTGGACAAAGTCGTGACCCGCTTCAAGGCCATGGATGCCGAAGGTGCGCAGGTTGCCGGTCAGGCGATCCGCGAACTGATCACCGTCAACGGCGTGCGCGTCGTTGCAGAGGACGGTACCTGGGGCCTTATCCGCGCGTCCTCCAACAAGCCGGAACTCGTGGTTGTCGTGGAGAGCCCTGTCTCTGAAGCGCGTATGCGCGACATGTTCACGGCAATGGACAAGGTGCTGCGCGAAAACCCGGAAGTCGGCGCTTACAACCAGACCATCTAGCAGCGATGCTCACCGTCTACTCGCCAGAACACACAAAGCATAATCCGCAGGTCGAAATGGCCGATGGCAAGCTTGTGCCGGCTGTCGAAATTCCATCGCGTGGGGACATGGTGTTCGGCGCGATCAAAACTGCCGGCTTTGGCGCGATTGAACCGCCCGATCAACTGGACCGTGCTCTGGTCGAGCAGGTCCACACGCCGGACTATGTCGATTTTCTGGAGAGCTTCTGGCAACGCTGGCTTGATACCGGGCGGGACCCTGAAGCGGAGGATACGTTTCCTTTTGTCTGGCCGACCCCCGGACTGCGCCGGATCGCAACCCGTCACCTCGATGGCTTGATGGGCCGTTACTCGTTTGACGCGGGCACGCCGATGGGACCAGGAACCTGGGCGGCCGCATCGGCGAGCGCTTCGGTGGCCCAAACGGCAGCGGGACGCATTTCCGGCGGTGCAGCACACGTCTTCGCGCTTTGCCGACCGCCGGGGCACCACGCCATGCCCGATGCCTATGGCGGCTATTGCTTCCTCAACAACGCCGCCATAGCAGCGCAAGCCTTGCGAAACGCAGGTGCGGACAAAGTTGCGGTACTCGACGTCGACTATCATCACGGCAACGGGACGCAGGCGATCTTCTACGCGCGCGGCGATGTTTTTTTCACGTCCATCCACGCCGACCCGATGGATGAGTATCCCTATTTCCTTGGTCATGCCGACGAGGTGGGAGACGGGAACGGCAAAGGAGCGAACCTGAATGTGCCGCTGCCTGTCGGCACGGATTGGGCCAAGTATTCCGATGCTCTCAAGACTGCGTTGAGCGCCATCGAAGACTTTGGTGCAGACGCCCTGGTTGTCTCTCTGGGCCTCGACACTTTCGAGCGTGATCCGATTTCCAGGTTCACTTTGACATCCGATGACTTCAACCGGCTTGGCAGCACTCTGGGATCGATCAGGGCACCCGTGGTGATCGTCTTTGAAGGCGGCTATGCGGTCGATGATCTGGCCGTCAACGCTGTGAACACGCTGACCGGATTTCTAGACCGTCACGCCACCGGGTAGCGCGTAGCCACGCAAGCCATCGCGCAGATCAGATGGTGAGGTGAAGTGGATCGCGTGCATGCCGACCGCGCGGGCTCCGTCCACATTCTTCGGACTGTCATCGATGAAGACGGTTCGCTCCGCAGCCAATCCGGCGCGATCCAGCAAGACGTGATAGATAGCAGGGTCCGGCTTCACAACCTTCTCCTCACCCGAGACGATCGTCACACCGAAATGGTTCAGGAAAGAAAAGCGGGCACGTTCTCCAGCATATTTTTCTGCTGAGAAGTTGGTGATCGCATGAACCGGAACTCCGCCGGCGACCAGCGCCTCCAGAACATCCACGGTGCCCTGGATCGGGCCTGAGATGGACTCGATCCAATGCGTGTCGTAGCGGGCGATCAGATCGCGATAATCGGGGAACTTCGCTGCCAGATCATCGATCCCGTCGGCAAAAGAACGGCCGCGATCCTGCTCCAGATTCCAACTGGAGAAATCGACGCGCTCGAAGAATGCCTCAATCTCATCGTCACTCATCCCCAAAGGGCGGTAGACCCGGCGGGCGTCCCAATCGAGAAGCACATTGCCAATGTCAAAGATGACAGCGTCGACTTGGGGATCGGTCATGAAAAACTTTCTTTCGCCGGGATTGTCCGGCGACATTGTAAGAGCATCAGACTACACTTCAGTCCGGCCGTCTGCGGTAAGCAGGCCTATCGGTTCGGTTGTGTAAATCAAACGTGATGGCAGTTTCGTGACGGGTATCCTGACACTTTCAAAGCACAGTCTCTCAGTCGCTGGCATGCTGGCTTTCGCGATCAGCCTGGCGCATGGGCAATCGGGCAACACACCGGCCGCATCGACACCTCTTACACCGCCGCCAGCAGGCATTACCATAGAGCTTGATGGCTCGTCTTCGACTGAGGGCGCCGTCTTCCAGGTTGGTTTTCTCGCCGATTCAGCTCCCGATCACCAGCAGACCCTGTACGTTCCGTTTCGCCAGCATCTGGAGGCCGTTTTGCAGCGCCCGGTTGAACTGATCGGTTTCCGCGACAGTCGTGGACTGATGTTGGCGATGCAACGTGCGGACATCCAGTACGCGATGGCTCCTGGAACAGTTCTCGCCGCCACCCAGCGGCTCTGCGCCTGTGTTGTCCCGCTGGCCACCCAACCCAACCGCGATGGTGCCATCGGGCTCTACAGCGTGCTGATCAGCGATACAAACAGCAGCCTTGCCGGTATGGACGACCTGGAGGAAGCCCGCCTGATCATTGTCGGGGAAGGCAGCGCCCTGGCGCATCGCATAGGACTGTCGGAACTCTGGCGCACCGAGGTGCAGGTTCCTGAGGATGGCATTCAGTTCAAGCCGACTCTGGACGAGGCGGTTGCGGCCCTGCAGGCCGGTGAGGCGGACGCTGTTCTGAGCTGGACACGCCAGAGCGAGGGGAGCATCCTGTTCGACCAGGAACCAGCCACGGTGCTGGACGAGGAAAGCCGGGCAAGCCTTCGAATCATTTGGCGGTCACGCCCGGTGACCGGTCATAGCCATTTTGCTCACGGCACCCTTGATGAAGACATTCTGACGACCTTGCGCTCGATGCTCGTGCGGCTTGATGGAACCGACGGCGATGCGTTTGACGCCATCGACCGCGGTAGCGGGCGCGGCTTCGTCGAGCGCCAGCTGGACGACTATGATGTCGTTCTGGACGCTTTCGATTACTGGGATCAGGCCACTCGCTGATTGTCATCGCCCCGGGGTGATCCCATCAGGCAGATTCAGCCAGTTCCTGACCCTCCACGGTCGGTTCAGATGCTTCTGCTTCGCTTGGACCGGATGCAGCTGCCTTGAGTGTAAAGGTTACACGCGGAGCGTTTCCTTCGGTGACGACGGCGACGATCTTCCCCTCGGCGCGTTTGATGGCGCTCTTCAGCGCCGCATGCGGCAGCGTCGGATCGACTGCTTTTCTCCGGCGCGAAGGGAGCTTGTCCTCACGGTCGTGCGTCACATCGACGATCGTGAACTCCACAACACCGCCGGCATATTTGTCGCCAGTCACTTTTAAAACCGGCCGATCGGACTCAGTGTGGGCATAAACGAGCAACATGGCCTGACGGAGGACATTGCGTATTGCTTTGCGATTGCCTGCAAGCGGCGGCAATATGCCGTGCTCGAGTTCGCCTGTTACCATGCCGTCGCGCAGCGCTTCGTTGTACCAGCCGTTCAGAATACGGTCCGGTAAGAACTTTTCCTGAAATGCTTCGATTCCGGTACTGGGCGGCTCCATCAGACACAGGCACGATTCCAGAAGACGCCGCAATTCCTGAACTTCACGGTTGGCAACCCGTAAGGCTGTTCGGGCTTTCTCTGCCGTGGTCAGGGCTTTGCGGGAGTCGTAGAGAATTTCATCCATGTCCATTATGGCCACGAACCGATGTTTGGGATCGCCGTTCGGATCGCGCAGCGTTGAACAGAACGCCATGACGGTGAAGAACCCTGTCTCGGTGTGCAGATTGAGAAGCATGGGCTCGCTGGTCTCGCCAAGGACATCGAGAAGCGGCGCGGGCGGTGTGCCGCGCGCGCCCAGCGGTTGCGCGCAATTCGGGTTCATTCCCCGTAGGGAGTTGAAATCGGGCTGCTTGAACTGTTTCAGCGCTTCAGGGTTGGCGGACGTGATGAGGCCTTCGCGGTTGAACCGCACGATCCCAAATCCAAACCCGTCGATTGCATGCTTCAGCGACGCCAGTTCATCCTGATAAACCACCGAAACGGATGTCAGAAGCATGTTGAGGGACTTGGATATCTGCCCGATCTCATCGCGGCGGCCAAGGTGCACCTGATAGCGATCGGCCCGATCGGGATCGTCCACCGCCATACGAAGCGACTTGTTGATCGCCCGCAGGGGCCGGATGACGAGAAGCATTGAGGCAAAGATGAACAGGATCGCCGTCAGTCCGGCGATGAACAGAACGCTCAGGCCGAAATTGCGCAATTGTTCAATCGTTGCTGCTTCAATGGGTTCAGCGGGCAGGCGAACGACGATATGGTGCGACAAGCCGGTATCCTCCGGCGCATAATGCACATCAAGCGCCGAAGTGGTGGGACTTTCCTGAACATCGACCCCTGCAAGACGTGCGATGTTGAGATCGAGAGCAGGACGTTCGCCGAACACGGCAACAGGCTGGCCCGCACTGTCGAAAACAACACCGCCCAGGAGCAGACCATCGCGGATCATGCGCTCACCGATACGCGCTTTGTGCTGTGCAGTCAGAAAGGCGGCGGGGTCGGAGGAATGATACCAGGCCATGCGCACGGCCTCGATCGCCTTAACCTGATTTGACTTGTGCCAAAAATGGGCGGCAGGAATGAGGAAGATCACTTCAGTGATCAGCACAGCTGTGCAGACGGCCACGCCAAAACCAAGGGTCAGACGTTTGGGCCAAAGGCGCGCCAGCAGTGGCGTTTTCTTGTAATCGGACGTGGCCACACCAGCCTCACGCAACAGGTCGGTTTTGGCTAGCAGCTTTTGGTTAACGAACGCTTGCTTGACCCAGCGAAGCCACCATAAAATACAGAACTATCAGATGCTTATGCAACGCTGCGCTGCATGTGAGCTAAGGGCTGTACGTAATGGTCTCCGACCGGCGGGGCCGAAGGAAAAACTGATCTGAGAGGTTGATGGGACCTGTGATGACATGCGTGGTAGGCGGAGTGTACTGATAGGTCAAATTCGTTACGACGAGAAAACTGTCGGGAATAGCCAAGGAAGCGGGTATATCATAGGCACCACCGACAGCTGGTGCATCACCGTTGCGCGATGTTGACCACCGGACCGCCGTGGAGCCGTCGCTTTCGATCTTAACACCGGCAATCTGGATCGTGAGGTCGTTGACATTAAAAGGCACCATGATGGCTTGTGCAGCATTCATGATGTTCGTCATTTGCTGCCCTGTTATCGTGGTTTCTTGGGTCACAAGATCAGCGAGAACGCTGGCCGCATGGGTAACTTTGCGGTCGGCACTGACACCCTGGCTCAGTTCGATCGACCCAAGCCAAAGCAGAATCATGAATGGGGCGATCATCGCAAATTCCATGGCTGCTACGCCACGATTTTCCTTGCCGAAACTGCGCGTGCGCTTTGCCAAGCTTAAGAGACCAAAGCGTTTCTGCTTCAGATTCGTCATCTGTCTTGGTTTGATTGAATCGTGCATGGCTGTCAGTTCACCTGATCACTGGAACGGTTCGTTGCGGAAAGCGGTCGTTGCTGCAAGCAGGCGCTGATTGCCTTGAAAATCAGCTTCGGTCAGTTGCACAAAGTTGAAGAAGAGCGGCCACCGGTAAAACACCCGAACGGTAACAGTTTCACTGCCAACCCCCGGATTAAAGCCGAACGGGCCCGAGAAATTACCCTCGTCATCGATGGGAGGGCGTGAAAAATCAACGGAAGAAAAATTGTCCACACGCCGCACATCAATGGCAAGACGGCCATCGCAGTCGAAAAGCACGCCGATCCGATCGCATAGCAGGGAGCGAAAACCCGCTGCGTCCATCCCCTGTGCCTGAACCTGGCCAGTGCGAATCTGACGACCCGCCTGTTCCACGCCCGACTCCAGCATCTGGCTGGCCCAGAACACCATCGCTGTTTCAATGATGGCCATGATCAGAAAGAAAAAAGGTGCAGCGATCAGACCAAACTCAACGGCGGTGGCACCCGACGACTGGCGTCCGAAGCTGAGAGCCAAACGGCGCAACCCGCGAACTCGGTCTCCAATTGCCTGTATCATCTGACCAGCCTTTTTGCCTGCGCGATGCCCGTGAGACGCTGCAACCCTGGCCGCAATCGAGGCATGCTCGCTGACAGTTTAGGCTGATAAAGGTAAAGTCTTAGCTCAACGAGAGGGTAAACAGACCTTCAGCGCCGTTGCTCAAAAAGACTTAATGATGCGCAACCATGCTTCAAAGCCGGCCGCAGGCTTCGTCTCGCATCGATTTGCGAACTATTCTCCGCCGCGAACAGCTTCCAGGGCCGCCTGGTTTCGGGCTTCAAAAGCTCCGAGACCTGCTTGAACCACATCTAGGGTATCGCCTGGTGTTGGACGGATCTCGCAGGTTGGCGAGCAAGACAGTGTGGTGCGCTGCACACCTCGGTAGACAGAAACCAAGCTTTGCCCGCGCACCGTCACGCGCAGCATCTCTTCGGCCAGGATGTTACCATTGCCATCCAGCATCACCATGTTGGTTTCCCCGTAGCTCTTCCCTGTCAAAATCATTGTTCCAGGATCAGGCATTGAGACATCGGCAATGGCTGGATTGCCAATAACAATGGTGGTGACATCACCGACAACACGCATGACGCGCGCATGGTCAAGCGCCAGCACTATGCCTCTGGGGTCGGATGCTTCGCCGGCCAGGGTGCTTGTTGAGCCCGCAACGGGCATGTGGCCCACATCCTCCTGGGTTATCTCATTAAGATCGCCCACCACCTCGTCCTTTAAGGGAGAGGATGCT
>JANQJE010000224.1 GCA_028281795.1 Cohaesibacteraceae bacterium
ATACGCGCAGCGCCACGCTGTCTGACGAAGATCGGGTCAACCACTTCCCGGCATCACCGATTGTCACAATCACACTGGTCCGCAGTGGTCAGCTGCTCATCCTGCCCGCAGGCAGCAGCTGGGAAGACGCCCGCGATCTGGAGGCGATGCAACGGATCTCCGTGACACCGCCTTCCGACACTCCGATTTCAAGCTGGGCCCCAGGCGACGTCGAAGTCATATCCATCGGCATCTATCCCGACGCCTGGATGCAACTCGGCGGCGACACTGGTTTTCAGCAGATTCCTCAAAGCATCGCGGACGCGATGGACGCATTGATGGCGCACGGTGATCCTGAGACCGCATGGGCTGAATTCAACGCAGTGCTGGAACAGACATGGGCCGCCAGCAGGTCATCAAGGTCGGGTGTTGCCAGCCTGTCGGATTGGGTGCGCGGGCTCATGGCCCGCACGGTGGCATCCGGTCGCGGCAAAAGCCTGCGCTCTTTGGAACGGCGCCTCAGACGGTTCAGCGGGCAGACAAAGCGCGCGCTCGATTTCTACGCGTCTTTCGACAACCTGCACCGTGTCGCACACCAGAACCCTAAAACCCCGCTCGCCGAGATCGCACTTGAAGCGGGATATTCAGACCAGTCGCATATGGGGCGCGCGGTACGCCGCGCGACCGGGTTCTCACCTGCCCATCTCAACCAGATGATCAGGGATGATGAAGCCTTCTGGTGCTACCGGGTGCTAGGCGAGCGGTTTTGACCACGCATAAACCTGTCATCCCGGACTTGATCCGGGATCGTTGCATGCAGCAACGATATTGTCCTGCAAGCGATCCCGGCGCGATGGCCGGGATGACAGCAAGGAGGGGCAGCAGGCGAGGTCACAGAACCTGGACTATGGCTTTTGGGCGTGTTGGCCTAGAGTCGTGACATCGCACCAAGCCCGCTGGCTGGGACCACACGCTCAGGACATCCACCCATGTTCATCCCCATTCACGATGACAATCCGCTCAAGGTGATCTCGTTCCAGCGTGTCACTGTCGCGCTGATCATCACCAACGTGCTGGTGTTCTTCTGGCAGACTTCCCTTGCCCCCGGCGAGATCATTGCCGCCGACCAGACCTTCGGTGTTGTGCCCGCAGCCCTGCTAGGCGGCCTGCCGGACTTCGGCAACTTCCCTGAAGAGCTCGCCCTCATCACCTACATGTTCCTACACGCAGACGTCTGGCACCTCGCCGGCAATATGCTCTTCCTGTGGGTGCTCGGCGACAATGTGGAAGATGATCTGGGCCACATGCGCTATCTCGTCTTCTATCTGCTCTGCGGCATCGCCAGCGCGCTTCTCTTCGCCGTCATCAAGTCTGATTCGACCATTCCCCTGATTGGCGCCAGCGGCGCCACGTCCGGTCTCGTCGCCGCATATCTCCTACTGCACCCCCGCGTGAAGATGTGGGCCGTCGTCCTGCTGCGCATTCCCATCTACATCCCGGCCTGGGGCGTTCTGGGCGGCTGGATGGCCTTTCAGGTTGTGATGGTGGTCGCGGACCCCGGCAGCCCCACCGCCTGGTGGGGACATATCGGCGGTTTTCTCGCCGGTTTGGTGCTGACACCCTTCCTGAAACGCGCAGATGTGCCCCTGTTCGGGCGCAAGCCTGCCGAGGCTGACACCGGTGCATCCAACTGACGCAGGCCAATCCCCCTGCGCAAATCTGGATTTACTGATTTCCCGCGATAAATCACGCCTCATACGGTGCGTCGGCCCGCGTTGACTCACCTTTAGGGGGCAAGTAGGTTCCCGCACCGCAACAACACTCGGTGAGCGATCACCGGGTTTGCTTGGTTTTCCGCTCGCGCCCAAGGTTTGCAAAACCAAAGCGCGGCATCAAAACGAAGCTCCCTGACAAGTTTCGCAATTCCGGAGATACCCTCCATGAAAGTGCTCGTGCCGATCAAGCGCGTGGTCGACTACAACGTCAAAATCCGTGTGAAAGCGGATCAGACCGGCGTTGAACTCGCCAACGTGAAAATGTCGATGAACCCGTTCGACGAAATCGCCGTTGAAGAGGCTGTCCGCCTCAAAGAGGCCGGAACAGCCGACGAAGTCATCGTCGTCTCCATCGGCCCGCAGCAGGCTCAGGAAACCATCCGTACTGCTCTGGCCATGGGCGCCGATCGCGGCATCCTGGTGAAGACGGACGACACGGTTGAGCCCCTCAACGTCGCCAAGATCCTCAAAGGTGTGGTCGAGGCTGAAGGCCCCGAACTCGTCATCCTCGGCAAGCAGGCCATTGACGACGACGCCAACCAGACCGGCCAGATGCTCGCAGCATTGCTCGGCTGGGCTCAGGGCACCTTCGCTGCCAGCATCGAGAAGGCCGACGGCAAGCTCAATGTGGTGCGCGAAATCGACGGCGGCACGCAGACCGTTGCTCTCAACCTGCCGGCCATCGTCACCGCTGACCTGCGCCTCAACGAGCCGCGCTACGCCTCCCTGCCCAACATCATGAAGGCGAAGAAGAAGCCGATTGATGAAAAGGCACCGGCAGACTTCGGTGGTGACACCGCAGCCCGCCTGAATGTCCTTAAAGTGACCGAGCCGCCGGAACGCCAGGCAGGCATCAAGGTCGAGACCGTTGCCGAACTTGTCGGCAAGCTGAAGAACGAAGCGGGGGTTATCTAATGGCTACGCTCCTTATCGCCGAACACTCAAACGCAGCCCTCAATGACGCAACTGCCAAGGCGCTGACCGCCGCGACCCAGATCGGTGGCGACGTGCACATCCTTGTGGCAGGCGAAAACTGCGGTGCTGCTGCTGAAGCCGCTGCCAAGCTCGAAGGCGCTGCCAAGGTGCTGGTCGCAGACGATGCCCAGTACGCCAAGCAGGTTGCCGAGCCAATGGCCGCTCTCATCGTGAGCCTTGCAGGTGACTACGACGCGATCCTCGCGCCCGCCACCACCAACGGCAAGAACTACATGCCGCGCACGGCTGCTCTGCTGGACGTCGCACAGATTTCGGAAATCATGTCAGTGGAAGCCCCTGACACGTTCACCCGTCCGATCTATGCCGGTAACGCCATCGAGCATGTTCAGTCCACGGACGCCAAGAAGGTCATCACGGTGCGTACCGCGTCCTTCAACGCGGCTGGCGACGGCGGCTCGGCTGCTGTTGAAAACGTGGCTGCTGCTGACAACCCCGGCCTGTCAGAATTCGTGGGCGAAGAGCTCACCAAGTCTGACCGTCCGGAACTGACAGCGGCCAAGGTCATCATCTCCGGTGGCCGCGGCATGCAGAACGGTGAAAACTTCGCGATGCTCGACAGCGTTGCAGACAAGCTGGGTGCCGCCGTTGGCGCATCCCGCGCCGCTGTGGACGCAGGCTTCGTGCCCAACGATTACCAGGTCGGCCAGACCGGCAAGATCGTGGCGCCCGAGCTCTACATCGCCGTTGGCATCTCCGGTGCCATTCAGCACCTTGCCGGCATGAAGGACTCGAAAGTCATCGTGGCCATCAACAAGGACGAAGAAGCCCCGATCTTCCAGGTTGCCGATTACGGCCTGGTAGCGGACCTCTTCACTGCTGTGCCGGAACTCGACGAAGAGCTCGGCAAAGTCCTTTAAGTCATTTCTCCTGTCAGGAGACCGCCTGCCCGGCGAGGGCCTGACAGAATGTATGACGTAATCACGCTACGCTTGCCCGGAACCTTGGTGCATACTGTGCTCACAAGGTTCCGGGCAGCTTTTTTTGAAGACCAGCCCGCGACCGGCGACACGTATGACCGGGGCCGCATTAGTAGGCGCAAAGCAGGACAAACCTCATGAAAATCGGAACCGTAGGCGTTATCGGTGCAGGCCAGATGGGCAATGGCATTGCTCATGTGTGTGCCCTCTCTGGTCTTGATGTCATCCTGCACGATGTGGACGACGGCGCGATTGAACGCGGCCTTGCCACCATCAACGGTAACCTTGCCCGTCAGGTCGCAAAGGGTGTGATCGATGATGCCGCCCGCGACGGTGCCATGGGCCGCATTCGCGCGTCCGGCGGTCTTGAAGCCCTGTCCGCCTGCGATCTGGCTATTGAAAGCGCCACCGAAGAAGAACAGGTGAAGCGCAAGATCTTTGCCGATGTCTGCCCGGTGCTGTCCGAACACGCCATTCTTGCCACCAACACATCCTCCATTTCCATCACCCGGCTCGCCGCTTCAACGGACCGCCCGGAACGTTTCATGGGCATTCACTTCATGAATCCCGTACCGCGCATGGAACTGGTCGAGCTGGTCCGCGGTATTGCAACGGATGAAGCGACCTTCACGGAGTGCAAGAGCTTCGTCGATCACATCGGCAAGAAGGCGACGGTGGCTGAGGACTTCCCTGCCTTCATCGTCAACCGCATCCTGCTGCCGATGATCAACGAGGCCATCTACACGCTCTATGAGGGCGTCGGCAGCGTGGAAGCCATCGACACGGCCATGAAGCTGGGCGCCAACCACCCCATGGGGCCGCTCGAGCTGGCTGACTTCATCGGGCTCGATACCTGCCTGTCCATCATGCAGGTCCTTTATGAAGGCCTGGCGGATTCCAAATACCGCCCCTGCCCGCTGCTCGTTAAGTATGTGGAAGCAGGCTGGCTTGGCCGCAAAACAAGTCGGGGATTCTACGACTATCGCGGCGATACCCCGGTTCCGACTCGTTAAATGTCAGCCGGGTCCCTTTCGCAGACCCAACACAACTAAAAGTTACATCTCAAACCATCACCTGGCTTGAATGAAATCAGTGCCTTATGAAAATCCATTAACCATAATATGCACACGGGATTAACAAAGCCTGTTAACCCCTGACAGTTTGTCGTTACATATGACGGAAATTAACAAACATTCATATTAGAGTGTATTCGTGAGCTCCGGATTTTCAACCTCAGGTAGCGGTTCTGACATTTCCTTTCTGTCTGAGCCGGAGCACTCCGGTGCTTCCAGGCTCTGGACGTACTGGCAAAGCAAATGTGCGGGTCGGCTGGTGCCTGACCGAGCCGATATCAATCTCGCAGATCTCGCCGACATAGCGCCCAACCTTGTCATCCTGGAAAAAGTGGAAGACAGCGGTTTCCGCA
>JANQJE010000082.1 GCA_028281795.1 Cohaesibacteraceae bacterium
GCTGGCATATTCCAGACCAAAGACGGTCCGATAGAAGCCGTCGAACAGAGCCTGATCGCTGAATCGGCTCTGCGCTTTGGCGGGCATCACGACCATGATCGCGATGATCGGCAGGGCCACAATGCCTTTTGAGATCGAATATGTGATTTTACGTAGCATTTTGATATCGCCGTTTCCGTAACGTCTTTTGTGCCGCGCCCCGTTTGGCTCTGCAAGTCATTGATTCAATTGCCAGCATCCCAACATCTTCTTAACCCTCGACGGCCTATTTTCGGCGCTGCACATAATTCCATTATGAGGTCGCTCAATGGCTAAGGCACGACGGAAAGCGTTTCGCATCGAAGCATCGATGAATGGACAGAAGATCGGCGATCTCGCCGGTTCGGTCCCGACGAGCGGTGCAACGATGTCCGGTGCTGATACGGCCACGATTCTTGCTGCGATTACCGAGTTGAAGGGTATGATTGAGCCAGCCCAGCAGCTCGACAAGGCCACGCTGGATACGTTCCATAAAGAGGTCGCGGATGTGAAGCGCCTGGAAGCCGAAATGGCAGCCATTCGCGCGTCGATCCAGCAGACCAAGAGCGAGATCGCGACTCTGCACCATTCCGGTTTTCAGGGAAAAGAGCTCGGCAAGGTCACCGATGAACTTGACGCGGTCGTCGCAGGCACCGAGCAGGCGACCGAGGTCATTCTTCATGCCGCCGAAACAATCGAAGATCGGGTTGGCAGTCTGTCGGCCAAATTGAAAGGCGACGACGCTGGCATGGCCAATGACGCCGTCGAATCGGTGATGTCCATTTTCGAGGCCTGCAACTTCCAGGATATCACTGGCCAGCGCATCACCAAGGTCGTCAAAACCATGCGCTTTATCGAAGAGCGCATTGATTCCATGATGGAAATCTGGGGCGGCATGGAAAGCTTCGACGAAGTCCAGAAGCTCGATTTCGCAACGAAGGGCGATGAGGCCCTGCTCAATGGTCCGGCAAGCCAGGACGACACCAACGTCGCCAGCCAGGACGATATCGACGCTCTGTTCGGCTAACCCTTCCCTTTAAAACATCGTTCACCTTGCTCGAACACTGCGTCGAGCAACATGCATCTATTGCGAACGGTGGTGGCGCCCTATGTAACCTCAACGCATGAACGCAGATCGCGTTGCGTGCCTTACGTTGAGGAGACTGTCATGAGCTTCCGCCCCATCGCTGCTGAATCGCAGGCCCGCCCGACGCTTGAAGGTGCCGGTGTGCATCTGCATCGGGCCTTTGGCTTCGGCGACCCGGCGCAATCCGACCCGTTCCTGCTGTTTGACGATTTTCGCAACGATGTGCCTGAAGCCTACGAAAAAGGCTTCCCTTGGCATCCCCATCGCGGCATCGAGACCATCACCTATGTGCTGGAAGGCGAGGTGGATCACGGTGACTCCTTGGGCAACAACGGCACGCTGGGTGCTGGCGCCGTACAGTGGATGACCGCCGGTTCGGGCATCATGCATCAGGAGATGCCGCGCGGAAACGCGAGCGGTCAGATGCATGGTTTTCAGTTGTGGGCCAACCTGCCATCCAGCCTGAAAATGACCACGCCGCGCTATCAGGACATTCAGGGGTCCGACGTTCCGGAGATCGTGGACGATGACGGCACGCGCGTGAAGATCATGATCGGCACGTTCTGGGGCAAGACGGGGCCCGTCGACGGCATCGCTGCCGATCCGCTGTTCCTCGACATCTCTTTGCCGCCAAACACACGCAAGACGTTCCCGGTGGAGACCTATGCCCGCACCTTCGCCTACATTTTCGCAGGCTCGGGTACGTTCCGCGATGCTTCCAGTCCGGTGGGGGTGAAAGTAGAGAAGGAGTTTGCCGGCGAGGAGTTGAACATCCGCGATCTGTCCGGCAACCGTACGCTGGTGCATTTCGATACCGGCAATGAGATTGTCGCCAGATCGGGACCGGAGGGGATGCGTTTCCTGCTCGTCTCCGGACAGCCGATCAAGGAGCCGGTGGCCTGGCACGGCCCGATCGTCATGAACACGCGGCAGGAGCTGATGCAGGCGATTGAGGATCTGCAAACCGGCAACTTCATCAAGGAGCAACCCAAGGCGTGACCCGTTACGTTGTCATCCTCGCGCAATGCCGGGATGACAGTGTCGGCTCTTGACCTTCGGCGAGACTCGTCCTTTGTCGGCTGAAACTGCCATGTCCAGGATACCATCATGATACCGCAGCGTTTCGCACCTGTTCTCTTTGGCTTCATTCTGTCCGGACTGATGTCTCTGATCGTTGCCGGCATCGCTACATGGCGGGCGCTTGGGCTGGTGGATGACTTTGTTGGCCTATGGTTGATCGCCTGGGTGAACGCCTGGCTTGTTGCCTTTCCGGCGGTCCTGATCGTTGCACCGATCACACGGCGGCTGGTCGCCAGGATCACAGAGCCGGCCACGTGACGCATCACTCCTGACATTCCGCGTCAGCACCGATCATGAATCGGGTGGTCTGCGAGCGTGATCTGCGCAACAACCGTCCCATGACAGACAACTCCGATCACGCCGGTCCGCAACGCTGCTTCTGGGTTTCCGACGACCCGATCTATATCGCTTATCATGATGAGGAATGGGGCAGGCCTGTCGCGGACGATCACCGTCTGTTCGAAAAAATCTGTCTGGAAGGCTTCCAGTCCGGCCTGTCCTGGCTGACCATCCTGAAGAAGCGCGAGAACTTCCGCGCGGCGTTCGACCATTTTGATTTCTCCAAAGTGGCCAACTATGGCGAGGACGATGTCGCCCGGCTATTGGGCGATGCCGGCATCGTGCGCCATCAGGGCAAGATCCGCTCGACCATCAACAATGCAGCCCGCGCTCTGGACCTGGTGGAAGAAGCAGGTTCCCTGGCCGCTTTCTTCTGGCGTTACATCCCGCCGGCCGAGGAACGCCCGGCGCGCAACACCAAAGAGGCGTTGATGGCGCTGGCGCAGACGCCGACTTCCAAACAGCTTTCCAACGATCTGAAGAAACGGGGCTGGAGCTTTGTCGGCCCGACGACCTGTTACGCCTTCATGCAGGCGATGGGTCTGGTCAACGACCATGAGGAAAGCTGTTTCCGGTATGCTGAGGTTGAGGCCGAGCGCGCGGCGTTCCAGATACCGACCGGATAAGCCCGTCATCCCGGTCTTGCGTCGGCGCACCGGCACGTCTATCCCTCCCGGCGTCCCTCCAGAACGCCGAAAAGCCCAGCATGTCCGAGAAGAAAAAGAAGAAATCTCAAAAGGTGAAGGCACGTCTGCCGCGCGGTTTTGTCGACCGTGAGGCTGGGGACATCCGCGCGCTCGATCACATGATGGACACGATCCGCGGCGTCTATGAGCGCTACGGCTTTGACCCCGTGGAGACGCCGCTGTTCGAATACACCGACACGCTCGGCAAGTTTCTGCCCGACACAGATCGGCCGAACGAGGGCGTGTTCTCGGTCCAGGATGATGATGAACAGTGGATGAGCCTGCGCTACGATCTGACCGCGCCGCTCGCCCGCTATGTTGCTGAGAACTATGACGCACTGCCCAAACCCTACCGCAGCTACCGGGCGGGGATCGTGTTCCGCAACGAGAAGCCGGGGCCGGGCCGCTTCCGCCAGTTCATGCAGTTCGATGCCGACACGGTTGGTGCGCCGGGCGTTCAGGCCGATGCTGAGATGTGCATGATGATGGCCGACACGATGGAGGCGCTGGGCATCCCGCGCGGCCAGTACGTGATCCGCGTCAACAACCGCAAAGTGCTCGATGGCGTGATGGAAGCCATCGGCTTGACCGATGAAGGCCAGAAGCTTGGCGTCCTGCGTGCCATCGACAAGCTGGACAAGTTTGGACTCGAAGGTGTGCGCCTGCTTCTCGGCGAAGGTCGCAAGGACGAAAGCGGCGACTTTACGAAAGGAGCGGGACTTAACGAAAAGCAGCAGATCGAAATCCTGACCTACCTGAACGGTGAGTTGGACCTTCTCGGTGAGCGCGCAGCCGAATTGCAAGACCTTCACAAGATGGTCGCGTCCGCCGGTTATGATAATAGCCGCATCAAGGTCGACATGTCTGTCGTCCGTGGTCTCGAATACTACACCGGCATGGTCTATGAGGCCGAACTGCTTTTCCCCGTGACCAACGAAAAGGGCGAGGAAGTTGTCTTCGGTTCGGTCGGTGGCGGTGGCCGCTATGACGGTCTGGTCTCGCGCTTCCGTGGCGAGCCGGTCCCGGCGACCGGCTTCTCTATCGGGGTATCGCGCCTGATGACCGCCCTGAAAAATCTTGGCAAACTCTCCACCGAAACGCCGCAGGGCCCGGTCGTGGTCTGCGTGATGGATCGCGATATCGAGGCGCTCGCCGTTTATCAGAGGATGGTGCAGGCGCTCCGGCAGGCTGGTGTCCGCGCCGAGATGTTCCAGGGCAACCCGAAACAGTTCGGCAAGCAGTTGCAGTATGCCGACCGGCGCAACAGCCCGCTTTGCATCATTCAGGGCTCGGACGAACGCGACAAGGGCGTGGTGCAGATCAAGGACATGATCGAGGGCAAGCGCGAAGCTGCAGCAATCGAAACCAATGCCGCTTACAAGGCTGCCCGCCCGGGCCAGTATGAAGTGCCCGCCGATGCGCTTGTGGATGAGGTGAAGAAACGTCTTGCCGAACAAGATGCGGATCGGGACGGTTAGCACATGTCTCGTCGTAGGATCATCGAGCTGCTTGAAACCTCCGGCTACATGCCGGTGGAACCGCCGATCCTGCAACCGGCCGATGTGTTCCTCGATCTGGTCGGCGAGGATATCCGAACGCGCCTCTTCACGACCGAAGATCAGGCGGGCACGGAGCTCTGCCTGCGTCCTGAACTCACCATCCCCATCTGCCGCCACCACATGGCGGGCGGCAATGCGGCACGTGCTGCCAATTACGGCTATCTGGGTCCTGCGTTCCGGTTCCGCCCGGGTGAGACCGGAGAATTTCTGCAGGCCGGGATCGAGAGCATCGGCCGAGATGATACGCTGGCAGCCGATGCCGAAGTGATGGCGCTGTCCGCTTCTCTGGCCAGCGCCGGAGGGCTGGCAGACCCGTCGATCACGCTTGGAGATTCGGCGATCTTTACCGCATTCGTTGACGGGCTGGGCTTTGCGCCCCGCGCGGCGCGCCGTCTGCGCCGAGCGCTCGGTGCCCGCGCCCGTGTGGAAGCCGCGCTGAAAGAGGTGAGTCAGCCGGTTGGTGGTGACGATCAGGGCATTCTGACGGCACTGTCCACCGCCGACCCGGATGAAGCCAGGGCGCTGGTAGAAGATCTGATGGCGCTCGCCCGTATCGAGCCGGTCGGGGGGCGTACATCGGCGGAGATTGCCGAACGCTTTATCGAGAAGTCTGCCCGCGCAGGAGCCGCGCCTTTGCCGGATGCGGCGCTGACCTGCCTCGAAGCGCTCATTCATCTGGAAGTTCCGGCGCGCGAAGCACCTGGATTGCTGAAACGCCTTGCCGGTGTGGCCTCGCTGCCGCTCGATCCGATCATCGACCAGTTCGTTGCGCGTCTCGATGCGTTCGAAGAGCGTAATCTTCCGGTGTCGGATATGACATTCTGCGGCTGGTCCGGTGGTCGGCTCGACTATTACACCGGCTTCACGTTCGAGATGCGCGGCAATCAGGATCGCACGACACCACCTGCTGTGTCAGGTGGCCGTTTTGACGGACTGATGGAGCGGCTGGGAGCGGATGGAACCGTGCCGGCCGTTGGTGCGGCGCTCTGGCTGGACCGTCTTCCGGCAGGAGGTGAGGCATGAGCAAGACGTCTCTTATCCTCGCCATCCCGTCCAAGGGTCGCCTGCAGGAGGCGACCATGGCCTATTTCGAGCGGGCCGGTCTGCACATCGGCAAGAAAAGCGGCGCACGGGACTATCGTGGTGCCGTCAAAGGGCTTGAAGGCGTGGAGATTGCGTTTCTCTCCGCTTCGGAAATCGCTGGCGAGATCGCTGCCGGTACGGTCCATCTCGGTGTCACCGGCATGGACCTTGTTCACGAGAAGATCGCCGATCCGGACAAGGCGACTGTTTCCGTCGCACCGCTCGGTTTAGGCTTCGCGGATGTTGTCGTAGCAGTGCCTGATTCCTGGATCGACGTGCAGACCATGGACGATCTGGAAGATGTGGCGGCCGGTTTCCGCGCTCGTCATGGCCGCCGCATGCGTCTTGCGACCAAATACATCCGCCTGACACGCACCTTCTTTCGCACCAAGGGTGTGGCTGACTACCGCATCGTGGAGAGTCTCGGCGCCACCGAAGGCGCACCGGCCTCGGGCGCGGCCGATCTGATCGTGGACATCACGACAACTGGCGCAACGCTGACAGCCAACCATCTGCGGGTCCTGTCTGACGGCGTGATCCTGAAAAGCCAGGCCACGCTGGTCGCGTCGACCGCCGCAAACTGGTCCGGCGA